>WLPU01000001.1 GCA_009698615.1 Actinomycetota bacterium
CGAACCCCTAACCCCCGCCTTGCAAAGGCGGTGCTCTACCAATTGAGCTAAGTCCCCGTGGTTAACGGGAGTGGGCCTTGGAGGACTTGAACCTCCGACCTCTTCCTTATCAGGGAAGCGCTCTAACCAGGCTGAGCTAAAGGCCCCGAGAAAACCTGCGTAAGGCTACACGCAAGTGGAGATAGACCCAAAACGAAGAAATTCCTTAGATCTCCTCCGCTTCTGCGCTCTTAGTTACTGACACAACCTGCACTCCGTCGGCCAGATTGACCAACCGGACACCCATTGAATCGCGCCCAGTTTGGCGCACCTCTGAAGCGGGGGTACGCATAACTGTTCCGGCGGATGTAATTGCCAGCACTTCATCCTCGTCGCGTAAAACCAGTGCACTCACAAGAACTCCGCGAGAGCCTTCATCTATTTTCGCAGCTTTAATTCCGATCCCACCTCTACCTTGTAATCGGTACTCCTCTAATGGGGTCTTCTTACCAAATCCGCCATCAGTTGCTGTGAAAACAAGAAGGTTTGAGTCTTCAGAGTTAATCCGCGCCATTGTCAATAATTCATCGCCGTCTCGAAACTTCATTCCGATAACTCCGCTTGTAGATCTGCCCATTGGACGCAGTGATTCGTTATCTGCGGTAAAGCGCATCGACATACCTTTGCGTGAAACAAGAAGTAGTTCATCTTTGTCATCAACTAGAGAAGCGCTTACAACTTCATCGCCATTTTTAAGCGAGATCGCAATTAAGCCGCCTGCGCGAGGAGAATCGAATTCAATCAACGGTGTTTTCTTTACTAGTCCGCTTTTTGTTGCTAACACTAAATAAGGGGCAGTTTCGTAGTTTTTTACAGAGAGCACTTGCGCAATTCGCTCATCATTTTTAAATGCCATTAGGTTGGCAACATGCTGACCGCGTGCATCGCGACCCGCATCTGGTAATTCATGAACCTTCGCGCGATAAACACGTCCTTGATTTGTGAAAAACAAGAGCCAGTCGTGGGTTGAGGCAATAAAGAAATGATCGACAACATCATCTTGTTTGAGTGCTGCGCCTTTAACGCCTTTACCGCCACGTTTTTGTGAGCGATATAAATCTGCCCGAGTTCTCTTTGAATATCCACTATGAGTGATTGTCACTACCGCATCTTGATCAGGAATTAAGTCTTCTGCGGAGAAATCTCCTTCACTAGCAACGATTTGTGTACGGCGCTCATCCCCGTATTTAGCAACCACCTCTGATAATTCGAATTGGATTATTTCGCGTTGTTTTTCAGGGCTCGCCAGAATCGCTGTTAATTCGATGATATCGGCCATGAGACCGTCGTATTCGTCTGTGATCTTTTGGCGTTCAAGGGCAGCGATACGGCGCAACTGCATATCTAAAATTGCGTTGGCTTGGATCTCATCGACTTCAAGAAGTTTCATTAAACCAACACGTGCTTCTTCAGGTGTTTTGCTTGCGCGGATTAAAGCGATAACAGCATCGAGAGCATTGAGTGCTTTTAAATAACCTCGCAATATATGTGCACGGCGTTCTTTCTCGGCCAACCGATACTTACTTCGGCGTACAACAACTTCCACTTGGTGCTCAATGTAGTAGCGAACAAATTCATCTAAGCGTAATGTGCGTGGAACTCCATCTACAAGGGCCAACATATTAGCTCCAAAAGTATCTTGGAGTTGTGTTTGTTTGTATAGGTTATTAAGCACAACTTTTGGAATGGCATCATTACGAAGAACAATCACTAGTCGTTGTCCTAGGCGCTCATTGCCTTCATCGCGCACATCTGCAATTCCTTTGATTTTGCCATCTTTTACAAGTTCAGCAATCTTCAAAGCTAAATTATCTGGGTTAACTTGATACGGCAATTCAGTAATAACTAGGCAGGTCCGTTTGTTAATTTCTTCAATAAGTACAACCGCACGCATCGTGATTGACCCGCGCCCTGTGCGGTAAGCACTTTCAATACCGGTGCGTCCCACTATCAGCGCTTTAGTTGGAAAATCGGGACCTTTAACGATCTTCAAGAGTTGGTTAAGTAGTTCCTCTGGTTTTGCATCTGGGTGTGCCAGTGACCACGCAACACCCTCACCAATTTCTCGTAGGTTGTGTGGAGGGATATTTGTTGCCATACCGACGGCAATTCCGGCGCTGCCGTTTACTAAAAGATTAGGAAAGCGGCTAGGTAGAACTGTTGGCTCTTCTGATCGTCCGTCGTAATTTGGAGTGAAATTAACTGTGTCTTCATCGATATCCCGCATCATCTCCATCGCGATAGGGGATAAACGTGCTTCTGTGTAACGCATTGCTGCTGCTGGATCGTTACCAGGTGAACCAAAGTTGCCGTTGCCATCAACGAGTGGGTAACGAAGCGACCATGTTTGAGCTAAACGAACAACAGTGTCATAAATAGCTCCGTCACCGTGTGGGTGGTACTTACCCATAACATCTCCAACAATGCGAGATGACTTGTAATAACCTTTATCTGGACGGTAACCACCGTCATACATTGCATACAGCACGCGGCGGTGTACAGGTTTCAATCCATCGCGCACATCAGGTAAAGCGCGGCCAACAATAACGCTCATCGCATAATCAAGATATGAGCGAGCCATCTCCACTTGGAGATCCACCACTTCAATGCGATCAAAATCCTTGCTGAGCTCGTCCATTATTTCTTCATGTCCTTTTGTTAGGGAATTAAATATCTAAGAAGCGAACGTCTTTTGCGTTACGTTGGATAAATTGTCGGCGAAGTTCTACATCTTCACCCATGAGAACTGAAAATAAATCATCAGCTGCTGCTGCATCCTCTAAACTCACGTGGATAAGGACTCTATGTTGAGGATCCATGGTTGTGTCCCAGAGTTCTTTCGCTGGCATTTCACCTAAACCTTTAAAGCGCTGGATACCATCTTCTTTCGGCAATCTTTTCCCAGCATCTGTGCCAATCTTAATAAACCCATCACGTTCGCGGTCAGAGAATGCGTATTGAATTGGCTCTTTCCCGCCCCATTTGAGTTTATAAAGGGGAGGTTGAGCTAAATAAACAAAACCTTGTTCAATTAATGGGCGCATAAATCTAAATAAAAGAGTGAGTAAAAGAGTGCGGATATGTTGTCCGTCGACGTCAGCATCAGCCATAAGAATAATTTTGTGATATCTCAATTTTGCAATATCGAAATCATCATGAACACCGGTACCTAAAGCTGTAATAAGCGCTTGGACTTCATTGTTTTGTAATACTCGATCAATGCGTGCCTTTTCAACATTGAGAATCTTTCCTCTAATTGGTAGCACTGCCTGATATCGGGAGTCGCGACCACCTTTTGTTGAGCCACCAGCTGAATCACCTTCAACAATGTAAAGCTCGCATTTTTCTGGCTCTGTCCACTGACAATCAGCAAGTTTTCCGGGCATTCCTCGTCCTTCAAGTAAACCTTTGCGATTTCTTGAAAGATCGCGGGCTTTACGGGCGGCGACTCGTGCGGCGGCGGCGTCAATGCTTTTACGAACAATGTCTTTGCCTTCTGAAGGGTTTTTTTCAAACCAAGTTGATAACTCTTCATTGACAGCTTTTTGCGTGAAAGATTTTGCTTCCGTGTTTCCCAGTTTTGTTTTAGTTTGGCCTTCAAATTGTGGTTCGGCAAGTTTGATTGAAACAATTGCCGTTAAACCTTCACGTACATCATCACCAGTGAGACGATCTTCCTTTTTGCGGATATAACCCCACTCTTCCCCAAATTTATTTACGATTGAAGTGAGTGCTGTTCGGAAACCTTCTTCATGTGTTCCACCCTCTTGAGTGTTGATGGTGTTAGCGAAGGTGTAAACAGATTCGGAAAAACCAGCATTCCACTGCATGGACACCTCTAGAGACATTTTGTGTTTAGTGTCTTCTGCGGTAAAAGCAATAATAGTTTTATGTGTTTCACCGCGCGTTAAGTTGAGGTGGCGGACAAAATCGGTAATTCCACCTTTGTAGTGGTATCGGATATCTAAAGGTGCGCCTTTATCGTCCACCCTGCCTGGGCGTTCGTCTTTTAAAGTAATAGTAAGACCGCGGTTAAGAAATGCCATTTCGCGAAAACGTGTAGATAGGGTTTCAAAAGAGAAATCTGTTGTTTCGAAAATTTCAGTTGATGGCCAAAATCTCACAGTTGTACTTGAGGAAGTAGATGGCGCCCCTTGTGTAACTGGCGCTGTCGGAACACCTAATTTATATTCTTGCGTCCAAACAAAACCGTCGCGCTCTACCGTCACTGCTAAATCTGAACTCAATGCGTTTACTACTGAAATTCCAACACCGTGTAAGCCGCCAGATACTGAATATCCACTGTCGCCAAATTTCCCACCGGCGTGTAGGACGGTCATTACAATTTCAAGTGCTGGTTTTTTTTCAATGGGGTGCATGTCCACTGGGATTCCGCGGCCATTATCAAATACTTGTACTGAGCCATCTGGCATTAGTGTCACGTTGATGTCGGTGCAAAAACCAGCTAAGGCTTCGTCAACAGCGTTATCGACAACTTCGTAGACCAGGTGGTGTAAACCGCGCTCTCCCGTAGAGCCGATATACATCCCGGGGCGTTTACGCACAGCAGCTAAACCTTCAAGAACCGTGATTGCGCTGGCGTCGTATTTGCCGCTCTTTACTGGCACGTGACTCCTTTTTTGGGGAAAAGCCTCTAATAGCCTTCTAGGGACGTTATCCCTTGTTTAACCGTTTAATCCTATCGGTAAATAAGCAAGGCTGTAGCACAGGTAAGCCTTGTAAGTGGGTATAGAGGCGCGAACTCTCGCAGGGTGAGGGTTCCTATTAGGGGTGGGCTATCCGTATGTGTCTCTTGGGCCTTTTGCCCCACGGATTGTTCGAATTCCACGCTTCCAGGAGGGGGTGTGGGGGCCGATGGTTTTAATTGAATCTACAAGAGCCCCAGGTGCACTGGATTGGATTGTTGAGAGGATTTCAGGCTCAACAATTCGAAGTTGAGTTGCCCACGCCGTCGATGAGGTTTGAATTACAAGCACGCCTTCTAATAATGAAATAGGGGTTGCGTGTTGCGCAATTTCGGGGCCAACAATGTCAACCCATGATGAAAATAAAGTGCCTTCCGCAATTCCACTTTTCCATTCTCGTTCTTGTATGAGATTTGTGAGTAGGTCTGAAAGTGGCTGCGGATCTTTTGGTTGTGGTGGCAGGTCTACAGGTGCGCTCTTCTTTTTTGTGCGTTTACCAGTTTGAAAAGATTTAAATAGGTCGATAGCAAGGTCGCGTTTAGCCAAGTTATAAACCTCTTTTCTTTAATGAGACAACTCCTGGAGTTACATAAAAACGTTCTGTTTCTAAACCCTCAGGTAAATCTCCTTCTACTGCCGCTGTAATAATTGTCTGTTCAGCTTTTTGGGTAGCCGCCATTAATTGAAGCCGTCGAGTTGTGTCCAGTTCTGCAAAAACATCATCAAGGATGAGTATTGGATCAGATCCTTCATTTCTCAATAGGTCAAAAGCGCCTAAGCGTAAAGAAATCGCGACAGACCAAGACTCTCCGTGGCTGGCATAACCTTTTGCTGGAAAATCCCCTAGTTGAATTAATAAGTCATCGCGGTGCGGGCCAAACAAAGTTGTCCCTCGTTCTATTTCTTGGTATTGAAGATCTTGAATTTGTTTTTTGTAGATTTCAATGTTTAAGTTTGGATTATTGGATAGGCCTTCGGTTGATGATTTGTAATCTAATTTCATTAATTTAGTTTCGTTTAAATTCGAGTAGTTTTGTGTAGCCCAGGGGTTTAGCGCCTCGCATAGCGCTATTCGCTCTGCTGTTAAATTTGAGGCTAAAACAACTAATTGCTCATTCCATGGTACAAGGGCGCTTTGTGCTGCTCGGGTTTTTAATAGAACATTTCTTTGTTTTATAACCCGTTCATAGTCTGCACTAACGCCGGCTAATCTGGGGGATCGAGTTATAAGTAAACGGTCTAAAAAATCTCTTCTTGTTCCTGGGTCACCTCTCACAAGGTCTAGGTCTTCTGGGGAGAAATGCACAACTTGGCAAGCCCCGAGTATTTCTTTTTGGCTACGTGTGGGGTTTTGGTTGATACGCGCTCTGTTTGCTTTATTCGCGTTAACTTCTAAATCGATTTGTAGTGTGCGGTTTTCTTTTTCTATTTCTGCCCGAATTATTGCTTGTTGGTTTCCTAGAAGAATTAATGGTTGGTTTTGCGAGACACGGTGTGAGCTGAGAAATGCTAGATAAATTATCGCTTCAACAATATTGGTTTTACCCGCTCCATTATCCCCGATAAATGTTGTTGTTTTAGAGGTGAAGTTGATCGTTACATTCAGGTAAGACCTAAAGTTTTGGAGAGAAAGTTGTTTGATTCGCATTCATTTACGAGGCGTAGCGCATTGGCATAAGAAGGTAGCGGTAGTTTTCAACCAAACCACCGTCTTTTTCCGTTTTTCCGGTGAGGATAGCTGGTTTATTTGAACCGGTGAATGAGATTTGTACGAACGGTGTTCCTACCGCTTGTAACCCATCAGCTAAAAACGTTGGGTTGAATGCGATTGTTATTGGTTCTCCGGTTAATAAAATTTCAACAGCTTCTGTGGCTTGGGCTTCCTCGCCGGCGCCAGCTTCTAGTTCGACAGAGTTTGATGTAAAAGAAAGCCGTAATGGCACTGTTTTGTCGGTAACTAGTGCTACACGGTGCACAGAATCTAAAAATGGAGCTACTTCTATCACCGCAGTGGTTGTTACTTCTTGGGGTAGGAGGTGGCGGTAAGGGGGAAATGTTCCGTCAAGCATTCTAGATGTCATCGACTTACTTTCTGCGATAAATCCAGCAAGACGATCGTTGGATATAGAGGGAGCAAGTGAAATGGAAACGTTTTTTGTCCCAGTAAGAGATTTCGCAGCTTCAGCAAAAGTGCGAGCGCGCAACAGTGCGGTTGTTTCAAAATTTGGTTGTGTTGCTTGCCATTGAACTTCGCGTACCGCTAACCGGTAACGGTCAGTGGCCGCCAACGTGACCGTGTCTTGGTTAATTTCTATATGAACACCTGTGAGAGTCGGCAGTGAGTCATCTCTGCCTGCCGCGATAGCTACTTGTGCGACAGCTTGAGCAAAGAGGTCGCTGTTAATTACACCTGTTGTCGCGGGGAGCTCTGGAAGGGTTGGGTAATCATTTAAAGACAAGGTAGGTAGAGTAAATTTTGCGCTGCCTGCATTTACTAAGACACGAGAACCTTCAAGTTCGACAGTTACTGTTTTATTAGGTAGAGACCGAGAGATTTCTGCTAAGAGGCGTCCAGGCACTAAAACTTTTCCTGGTGTGAGAACATCCGCTTTAAAATGAGCTTTACTTGAAGTTTCTAAATCTGAACCGGAAAGGAAAACCTCTCCTTTTTCAGCGTTAATAACAATCCCGAGTAAGGCAGTCATTATTGGGCGGGTGGACAAACTTCTGGAAACCCAATTAACGGCATCTGCTAAAGCGTGTTGGTCAACTGTGAATTTCACGCCGTACCTCCAGAGAACCCTTGTGATCTAGCAACCCCACAGTGAAGTTGCAGTTTTTGAAAGTCTTCCACAAAGTTCTCATACCTCAACCTTTTAATAGATATAAATAGTCGTAGTAACCAGGCTAAAAATGTGTGGGTAAAAGTAAAACCGCAGGTCAAAGACGCTACCAAAGAAAAACCTTTGTGGCTAACTTCTATAAATTTGTTAATAAACCTTATAAAACTTTTTACCGGTTGGCCCCCGTTAAAACTGAAATTAGAGAACACCCTCACCCCTCCACACATAATTGCCACCTATCCACAGTTATCCACAAGTTTCCCCCACCCTGGGGGTAAAACGCCTTAAAACGGACAATTAAGAACTTTTCGCCTGCTGTTTAATCCTGCTGGTCAACTCTGTGACTTGGTTGTAGACCGATCGGCGCTCCGCCATTAAATGTCGGATTTTACGGTCAGCGTGCATAACAGTCGTGTGGTCACGGCCACCAAAAGTTTGGCCGATTTTCGGCAAAGAGAGCTCGGTGAGCTCACGACATAAATACATGGCGATCTGACGAGCATTAACCAAAACCCGGGAACGAGAAGTGCCACAAAGATCATCTAAAGTGAGGCTGAAATAAGCCGCTGTTTGGGCCATGATCGTCCCAGTAGTGATCGCTGGCGTTAGTTCGTTTGGAATCAAATCTTTCAAAACAATCTCAGCCAAACTTAAATCAACTGTTTGGCGATTCAAACTCGCGAAAGCGGTTACTCGGATTAAAGCGCCTTCCAACTCGCGAATATTTGTAGAAATCTTACTACCTATGTATTCCAAAACATCATCAGGTGCATTGAGTTTATCTTGAGCTGCTTTTTTACGAAGAATCGCAATTCGCGTCTCAAGTTCTGGAGGTTGGATATCGGTAATCAAACCCCACTCAAAACGACTTCTTAAACGATCTTCCAAAGTTGTTAATTGTTTTGGTGGACGGTCACTAGAAATTACAATCTGTTTGTTGGCGTTATATAAAGTGTTGAAAGTGTGGAAAAACTCTTCTTGAGTTCTTTCTTTATTTTCCAAAAATTGGATGTCGTCAACCAATAAAACATCTAAGTCCCGGTAACGGCGTTGGAAAACAGACGCCTTATCGTCCCGGATCGAGTTAATAAAATCATTTGTGAACTCTTCACTGGAAACATAACGGACACGAACTCCACCGTATAACTCTTTCGCGTAGGCCCCAATAGCGTGTAATAAGTGGGTTTTACCCAACCCTGACTCACCGTAAATAAATAGCGGGTTGTATGCTTTTGCAGGAGCTTCAGCCACAGCCACTGCTGCTGCGTGAGCAAAACGGTTTGATGCACCGATAACAAAAGTTTCGAAAATATATCTAGGGTTTAACTGCGAAACCTCTGCGGTCTTACTCGCAACACTATCGTCGCGACCGGTTCCGGTTTTAGGTTGAATAAATTCAATGTCCACCAATGGTTGTGCAAGGCTTGGTAAATCTAAACTTTCATCCACCGTAACAGCAATATTCGCTCTTTCCCCAAGCTCCCTAGAAAGAACTTCACTCACAACACCACGAAGTCGAGTTTCCAGAACATCTTTAGCAAAAGCGTTAGGGGCGCTCACCAAGAAATTAATATTGCCGTTTCCTTTAAGTAAACCTAAAGGTTTTGTAAGAGAGAGAAATGCTCTGTGTTGCGGTGAGTCAACGGCCTCATCTGTGATAACTCGAGACCATAATGTTGCGAGGTCGTTCTCAACTAGTTCCACAGAAGCCTCCTAAACTATCCACAGGGTTATCCACAGGCTGTGGTCTAAACCCCTACTTGAGCCTCTAAGGCCTGTGGAGGAACCGCAAAGTAGAGCCAATCTGGAAGAAAAGCAAGTAGTTATCCACACCTCACTCGTGAGCCTGGGAAGGGTCGGCCACCCAGATCGAGTTTGACCCACTTATCCCCAGACCTCTACCGTTACCTCCTTGTTCCCCTTATTCGAGTAATTGATTTTTCCTAGGAGTTTTCATGACTAAGCGCACCTTTCAGCCAAACGTTCGCCGCCGCGCGAAGAAGCATGGTTTCCGTGCACGCATGGCCACTCGTGCAGGACGAGCAGTTCTCGCTGCACGTCGCGCTAAAGGTCGCGCTCGACTTTCTGCGTAAATCACACCCGTGCTACCTCGCAGCGCACGTCTCACTTCGCCGGATGACTTCGCGCGAACAACCAAAACTGGTTTTCGAGTAACAGTATCGAGCCTTGTCGGATATTTACACCTTACTCACACACAAACTCCAGCTTTATGCGGTCTGATTATTAGTAAAAACGTTGGCGGTTCTGTAGTCCGACATCGAATTGCACGCCAATTACGCCATAACCTGCGGGCACACTTAGAACTTTTACCGCAAGGTTCACGATTGGTTATACGCGCGCTTCCAAGTGCCCTAACGTCTAACTTAAGCAACGAGATTGAGCTTCTGATTCCGAAACTACTAATAAAGTCTTCGGTTCAAAAATGAAAACTTTAATTGTTGGCTTAATCCACATTTACCAAAAATGGATCTCACCTATGTTCGCTCCAAAATGTAAGTATTACCCTTCTTGCTCTTCATATGCCGCCACAGCAATCACAACCTATGGAGTTAAAGGTCTCTTTATGGCCACATGGCGACTTATACGTTGTAACCCTTGGTCACATGGCGGAGTTGATTATGTCACAACCAAAACAGCGCTAATTAACAGGAGAGTCACACAATGAATACCATCCTAAACCCATTATATAACGCTGTTTCTTGGGTCATTGTTACTATCCATAAACTCCTATCACCCATCTTCTCTGCCGACAGTGGCGTCTCTTGGAGTTTGTCAATTATCGGGCTAGTAATTCTAATCCGTGTCCTTCTCATCCCTCTTTTTGTAAAACAGATTAAAAGTCAACGTGCGCTAACAGCTTTACAGCCCCACATGAAGGAAATTCAAAAAAAGCACAAAGATGATCGACAAAAACAATCTGAAGAAATGATGAAGTTATACAAAAAGCATAAAACCAATCCACTCGCTTCTTGTTTCCCGATTCTCGCCCAAGCCCCCATCTTTTTTGCACTTTTCACAGTCCTTAATGGGATTGGAAAGAACCCACCCAGCGCACATGGAGTTTTAACGCAAGCTGATGTTGTTAGCGCAGCACACGCAAAGTTTTTTGGCGCGCCTATCTCAGCAACATTTCTGGGCACTACAAATGGCACCGTTAAAATAGTCACAGTTATTTTGATTGCTTTTATGTCGCTCACTACTTTTACAACCCAACGGCAATTAATGCTTAAAGGTATGCCAAAGATGGATTCAAGCAACAATATGATGTTGCAACAGCAAAAAATTATGCTTTATGCGTTCCCATTAATTTTCGCTGTTTCTGGAGTTAACTTCCCCATTGGTGTTTTAATTTATTGGTCAACAACTAACCTTTGGACATGGGGCCAACAGTTTTATGTTATTAAACGAAACCCAACACCTGGCTCCCCAGCCTTTCTAGAATTGCAAGCAAAAAAAGCTCGCAAATCCGGTGAACCTATTCCCGGTGACACAACACCCAACGACGAGAACCAATCTGGAACGACAGAGGTTAAAGGCCAACGCCAACAGCCCACCAAAAAGAACAAAAAGAAGAAAAAGTATGACAAATAGGTTTAAAAACGCATAAAACAGTCAAGGTTTCTTCAACCGTGTGTAGGAGGCAAAAATGAGTACAAAAGAAGTAAGTGAAGTAGTTACAGACAAGAGCGAAACTACTCTGGTCGCCAAACTTGAAGAAGAGGGCGATATTGCAGCGGATTACCTTGAGGGGTTGCTGGATATCACCGATCTCGATGGAGACATCGATATTGATGTTGAGAACGATCGAGCAGCCCTGGCGATTGTCGGAGGAAAACTGAGCCATTTAGTTGGAAGCGAGGGAGAGGTTCTCGATGCCCTCCAAGAGCTCACTCGTTTAGCGGTCCAAACCTCCACCGGCGACCGTAGTCGCCTTATGCTCGATATTGATGGCTACAGGGCAGGCCGCAAAGATGAGCTCAAGCAGATCGCCCATGACAGCGCCGATGAAGTGAATTCGAGCAAAACCTCTCTCAAGTTGGCGCCAATGAACGCCTTTGAGCGCAAAGTCATCCACGACACAATTCAAACTCTTGGGTTAACCAGCGAATCTGAAGGGGAAGACCCTGAGCGCTGCGTTGTGATTTTCCCCGCCAAATAAAAATTCACCTATGACGGTTTCACGTGAAACCCTCATTGCCCGGTATTTTCCTGGCAAGGAAGAAGCGATCTGTACCTACGCCCATTTCTTGGAAACAGCAGGCATAGAGCGAGGGTTAATTGGCCCGCGAGAAGGGGACAAAATCTGGGAGCGGCATATATTTAACTGCCTTCCCGTTATTTCCCTCATCCCGGAAGGTTCAACCGTGGTAGATCTAGGCTCTGGGGCAGGGCTACCAGGGATCCCCATCGCCCTTGCTCGTCCAGATATCACAATGACGCTCATTGAACCCCTCCAACGGAGAGTGGATTTCCTCAATGAAGCAACTTCCGAGCTAGCAATCAGCGTCCTTCGAGGACGAGGTCAAGACCATAAAATTAAAGTGGACCGAGTAATAGCCAGGGCTGTAGCGCCGATGGCCACACTTAAAACGATGGCGTGGCACCTCCTTAAACCGTCAGGTGCGCTTTTAGCCATCAAAGGGGAGGCCGCTGCAGCGGAGGCACTCACGCTTCACGGATGCGAAGTTCATGAAATTCAACTAGAAGACCTGGCGTTAGGACGAGTTATTTCGCTACATAGACGTGCTTAACTAGCCGCGTGGATGATTCACGTGAAACAACGCCCCTGACTCACAAGAAGGTCATCGGCACCCGCCGCCTTAAGGAGGCGATGGCTAAACCAGCCCACCTTCGTATTTGCACTGTCGCCAACCAAAAAGGGGGGGTTGGCAAAACAACCACAACTGTCAACCTAGCTGCTGCCTTATCTATGGGGGGTCTTCGCACCCTTGTTATTGACCTGGATCCTCAAGGAAACGCCAGCACCGCTCTAGGTGTTGAACATCAAGAAAATGAGGGGATTTACGAAGTCCTTATGGGGACAGCGGCAATCACCTCTGTTGTTCAAAAAGTCGCAGGGTTTCCACACTTAGATTGTATTTCTTCAAACACCGCCTTGGCGCAAGCGGAAATAAATTTAGTGTCTATGGTCGCTCGAGAATTGAGATTAAAAGAGGCGATACAAGAGTTAGTGATATCTCGTCAAGGTGTAGGGATTGCGTATGACTATATTTTTATTGATTGCCCACCAAGTTTAGGTCTACTCACAGTGAACGCTTTAGCAGCTGCGCAAGAACTAATTATTCCCATCCAGTGTGAGTATTACGCACTCGAGGGGTTAACTCAACTACTAGAGACATATTCAATTGTTAAGAAAAGACTTAATAGCGATCTCAAACTTTCAACAATTATTTTAACCATGTTCGATGGACGTACACGTCTTGCTAACGATGTTGCGGCAAGTGTCCGTTCGCATTTTCCTAACGAACTTATTGATATTCCAATTCCAAGAGCTGTAAGAATTTCAGAAGCCCCATCATACGGACAAACGGTAATGACATACGACCCTGGCTCACCTGGCGCGCTCGCATACATGCAAGTCTCCCGTGAAATAGCAGAACGCGGGAAACCATTTAATTCAAATGTAGTAAATATTAATTACAAGAAAGGGGAGATTGCGTGAGTATTAAAAGAGGCGGACTTGGAACAAATCTCGATGCACTCATCCCTACATCACTATCAATTTCTGGAATGCAAATTGCAGAACAAAATGAAGTTTCAATAGATTCTATTTCTCCAAATCCAAAACAACCACGTACTATTTTCGACGAGGATGCACTGAAGGAATTAACTGCATCAATTAAAGAAGTTGGCTTACTTCAACCCCCAGTAGTTCGAGAAATATCACCAGGACAATACGAATTAATAATGGGAGAACGCAGATTGCGTGCTTCAAAAGCTGCGGGGTTGAAATCTATTCCGGTGATTATCCGACAGACAGCAGATAATGATTTATTAAGAGATGCTCTTATCGAAAACATTCACAGAAGCCAACTCAATGCACTAGAAGAAGGTGCGGCATACACGCAACTGCTCACCGATTTTAACTGCACACACGATGAACTTGCTGCGCGACTTGGAAAGTCACGTCCTCACCTAACCAACACGATGAGATTATTAAATCTTCCACCAGCAGTGCAGAGAAAAGTAGCCGCTGGTGTACTTTCGGCTGGGCATGCGCGGGCACTTTTAGGGCTAACCGATGAAAGTGAAATTGAGCGCCTAGCAACAAGAATTATCGCTGAAGGTTTGAGTGTTCGCGCAACGGAAGAGGTTGTGGCTACAGGCAGTTCTTCTAAAAAGAAGAGAACTAATGCAAAGGCGGCGCCAGCGCCACATCTGATAGAAATTTCGGAGCGGTTATCTGATCTCTATGACACACGGGTGAGTGTTGAATCCGGTAAAGCGAAAGGCAAAATCATTATCGAGTTTTCAGGGATGGCCGATCTGGCTCGAATTGTGGAGCTGATCGAGGAATAAGTTACGAAAGCTCCAAAGTGCCACCTCGACGAGCTAATTCTTCATGCACGACATGACCCAAAGCCTTTACCCCTTCCCGGATTCTTTCAGGTGTTGGATGGCAGAAAGATAAACGCATAGCCCACGTGCCAAACCCGTCGGCATAAAAGGCTGTTCCGGGCACGTATGCAACTTTGGCCACAATCGCCTTAGGCATCATTAATTTTGTATCAATTTCCGGAGGTAAATTCACCCACACATAGAATCCGCCGCCAGGTTTAGTCCAAGTCGCTGAGGCAGGAAAAAAATCCTCTAATGCTTGCAACATTGCGTCGCGTCGGACTTTATATAACTGACAAAACGAAGCGATCTGATCTCGCCAGGGTTGATTGGCTAGGTAACTAGAAATGGTCATCTGAGTGAAATTAGATGGACAAAGAATGGAGGACTCACTCGCAATTACTAATTTTTCTTTAAGTGAGGGCGGAACTAACGCCCAACCAACTCGCAAACCCGGAGCAATGGTCTTTGAAAAAGAACCAAGATAAATAACATTCTCACTGTCTTCAACACGCATGGCATTTGGTGAAGGGCGGTCAAACCCAAGAAGTCCGTAGGGATTATCTTCGACAACAAAAATCCCCTCTTTTCTACAGATTTCTAAAATCTCGGTTCGTCGATCGGCAGTTAGCAAAACTCCGGAGGGATTTTGATAATTTGGAATTAAATACAAAAACTTTATTTTGTGGCCAGTGGCCCTAACACTTGTAATAGCTTGCCGAAGGGCTTCAGGCACCAAACCTTTATCATCAAGCTCGACATGTACAACTTGCGCTTCGTATTGCCGAAAGGTTCCAAGGGCTCCTACATAAGAAGGGGCTTCAACTAAAACAACATCACCCGGGTCAATAAAGATTCGGGAGATTAAATCGAGTGCCTGTTGCGACCCAGTCGTCACAATGACATCGTCAGGGTTTGCGCGAATCCCCTCAAGGGCCATCACTTCACAAATTTGTTCACGGAGTTTGGGATGGCCTTGACCGCTTCCATATTGCAAAGCTTCAGCGCCTTGATCGGCTATCAGGTCATGAACTACCGATGCCATCATGTCCATTGGTAGCGCAGAAAGATTTGGCATTCCACCAGCAAGTGAAACAATTTCAGGGCGAGAAGCTACTGCGAATAATGAGCGAATCTCACTGGCTTGCATCCCTGCAGCTCGCGTCGCAAAACGACCCTCAAGATTTTGCGGGGCACCCACAGATGGGCGACGAGTGAGTTCTGACATTGGGGAAGTCTGCCATAGATACAAGCGGCCGCGGAGCCTTAGTGACGGATCCCCGCCTTGCGCAGATCGGCAATACGTAAAGTCCCAGTTTTGGCATCATCTTCTGAGGCTAAATACAAGCGTTGAATTGCAATCACTATCGATTCTGCGACAACATCCCGAAAATCTGCTCGCCCAAGCCGTGAAGCATCGCCAGGATTTGTTAAATATCCCAGGTCAATACGCACTGTTGGGGCAACAGTTAAGCGCAACAAGTCCCAAGTTTTGGAATGTGTTCGAAGGTTTAGTAAATCTGTGCGCGCACAAATCTCTCGCTGCACCAACGAAGCAAAACGCTCACCAACAACAGAATGTATTCCGTGAGTTTTACTCCCATAAAAATATGTCGCAACTCCATGAGCTTTTTCATTTGGGTACCGGTCGGCATGTAATGAAACCATCAAGTCAGCGTTTGTCTCATTAGATAAAGAAATTCTTTCGGCTTGCGTCGGAGAATTATTTGCACCCCTTGTAAGGAAAACGCTCACACCTAATGCCAAAAGGCGTCCTTCTAATCGTTGAGCAATGTCATAAACAATTTCTGACTCATTAGTTTCATTAGCGCTAACACCTGTGTCATCACCACCTCGACTTGGATTGAGAACAATGACCTTATTAGCTAAAGCGGGCCCGCGGTTTTTTTGAATTGCACTTTCGCGCAAAACAGAGGGGGCGCCACCTGAAATAGTTCGAGACAATCGGATGAGAGCAGTGATTGTTGCTGGGCCGCACTTTCCATCTACTACAACCCCAACAGATTTTTGAAACTGCTTGACTGATGCTTCAGTTCTAGATCCATAAACTCCATCGACGCGTCCAGAATCAAAACCCATATCAGTAAGTCGGGCTTGAAGTGTTGCCACGTCATCCCCGTGCATTAATGGAGCCGGTTGCAAATACAAAGACCGATCCCCAAGTTTCCATCGCGCTTCATCGAGGGCACGAAGCGTCACAGAGTTCACAATTCCTGTCACAGTTAACCCACGGGCTTGCTGAAAGGCACGAACGGCGGTTTCTACCCCGTCATCAAAAACTATTGGAGTAGAAGTTAAATGCCCAAGCCGGTTGAGAATGTTAATAACATGGGTTGCGACATCACCGCTTGCACCTTTGCCGACGGCGAGATCTTCCATGTGAACAAATCACCCATCTTTTAGATGAATGTTTCCAATTCTTTCAATAAAGCAGGCTTTGGTTTGGCACCAATAATTGTCTTGACTACTTGGCCATTCACAAAAACATTGAGAGTCGGAATTGAAGTAATTCCATACTTAATAGCGATCGCTGACTCTTCATCAGTATTAAGTTTTACAATCTTTAATTTTGCACCGTGTTCATTGGAGATTTCTTCTAAGATTGGAGCGACCGCGCGGCAAGGACCACACCATTCGGCCCAAAAATCGACCAAAACAGGTGTTGTGCTTTTCAACACCATCTCATCAAATGTTGCGGTTGTAACGGCCTGTGGTGAACTCATAAATGCTCCTCTTATCTCTATCGACTTAGTAGGTTACTCGTGAAAATCTATTCGTGCGACAAGAAACGCTCGGCATCAAGAGCTGCCTGACAACCCGAGCCTGCAGCGGTGATTGCTTGGCGGTATCTGTGATCAACTAAATCACCGCAGGCAAAAACTCCAGTCACATTAGTGTGTGTTGTGTTGTCCTTTACTTTTACATATCCTTCAGAATCAACACTCACCTGATCAAGAACTAGTTCATTACGAGGTAAATGGCCAATTGCTACAAACAGGCCAGTGAAATCTCGCTTGGACTCTACACCAGTAGTTGTATTGCGAAGAGCCAAACTTGAAACCTTTTCTTCACCGAGTACATCTATCACTTCATGATTCCACAAAAATTCAATCTTAGGATTTGCAAAAGCACGCTCTGCCATGATTTTAGAGGCACGCAGTGAATCCCGGCGATGGATGAGAACCACCTTGCTCGCAAATCTTGTTAAAAAAGTCGCTTCTTCTATAGCTGAATCTCCTCCACCAACTACTGCAATTTCTTGATCTCTGAAGAAGAACCCGTCGCACGTTGCACACCAAGAAACTCCGCGCCCAGAAAGACGCTTTTCATTCTTTAAACCAATCTCTTTGTAAGCCGAACCCATTGCAAGGATCACAGATTTAGATTTAACAACATTTCCCGACCCATCTTTCAAAACTTTAACCGAACTCTTTAGATCCATCTCGAGAATGTCATCTGTAATTAAAGTTGTGCCGAATCGTTCTGCTTGTTTGCGCATTGAGTCCATAAGGTCCGGACCCATAACTCCATCAGTAAACCCTGGGAAATTTTCAACTTCAGTGGTATTCATTAACGCACCACCGGCGGTAACAGAGCCTTCATATAACACCGGTGAAAGCTGGGCACGTGCGGCATAGATGGCTGCGGTGTAGCCAGCAGGTCCAGAGCCAACTATTACAACGTTCTTTACTTCACTCACACCCTCACCATGGTTTCATTATAAGCGTTTGCCTCGACTATTGAGGACGCGGACCGTTTGGATTTTCACTAATTCACGAGTTACTAAAATCTCTTCAATCTTCATAAAACGGGCCACAAAATAGTAAAGAATTGGACTAGTGACCATAACCACAATCAATTCTCCCACACGTACCATGATTGAAGATTCTTGCGTGACCCAAGAAAAATATTGTGAAACAAGAAACAATGGAGCCATCGCAAGAATCGATGCCATAAGAAGCTTCATGTGCTGGGGCATGAAATCGCTTAAGATTATTGGTCCAGTATGACGTTTAAGCAAAACCAAAGTAAAAACTAAGCCAATAATATAACTAGCAGAAAAGGCAAAACCAAGGCCAATTGTGATCCACTGATTCTTAAGTGTCGCCAAAAATAGATAGGAGAGCGCAACCGAGATCACGTTAATTAACAAAATAGAAAGTACTTGAGTCTTGGTATCTTCAAAAGCGTTAAAACCGCGGATAAGAATGAGATTGATACTAAAAGCCACCAAACCTAAACCGAGTGCCGATAACACATATCCAATATAGGTTGCATCACTTTGGCTAATTCCCAAAAATAGAACCCTTGTAATAACAGGACCAAAAAGTAGGAAAGCAACACCACTTGGAATCGTTAGAACTCCCACCATTTTTATCGCTCTAATAAGTTGGATTCTCACCTCATTCCGATTGAGGTCGAGAGCAAGTTTTGATAGATGGGGCAACAAGGCCGTAATTATTGAAATTGTAACGATTGAATA
The DNA here is from genome assembly GCA_009698615.1 of Actinomycetota bacterium. Taxonomy (GTDB): domain Bacteria; phylum Actinomycetota; class Actinomycetes; order Nanopelagicales; family Nanopelagicaceae; genus QYPT01. The sequence goes on from WLPU01000001.1 coordinate 18,693, forward strand.
CGGCAACATCATAATGAGGTAAGCATTACTAAAAGGCGTGTATCCAACTCCAGTGATGATTCCACTTTTAGCGCTACGCACGGCTGCGCTTGTAGAAACGTTTACGGTTACCAAATACCCCAATTGTGAAATCAGTACATAAACAAGAGTCCATCCAGCAAGCGTGAATGATTTACCTAACCCATGGAAACCAAGCCGTGGGCGTAGATGTATTCCGGTTCGCTTCAACACCGGAATTAGGACTAACGCTTGGATGACGACACCTAAGGTCGTGCCCCATCCCAATATTTGCACCTGCGTATCTGTTATTGACGAAAGAGTTAAATGAGGCGCGACAAAAAGTACCAAGGAGAAAACAATTATTACAAAAAGATTATTTAAAATCGGAGCCCACATTAATGGAGCAAATGAGCCTCTAGCATTTGCCACTTGCCCCAACATTGTAAATAAACCCAAAAAGAAGATTTGCGGTAAGCAATAGCGTGTAAAGGCTACCGCTAACCGGAATTCATTTTCAAAACCGGAGGAGGAAAACTCAGGGGCGTATATACGCACAAGGGTTGGCGCAAAGAGAACGCCAACAAGAACAAGCAACAAGAGGATAAGACTTATTGTGGTGACTAAACGCGAAGCAAAACTTTCCCCACCATCATTATCGCTGGAAGAGCGAACAATTTGAGGAACAAATATCGCGGTTAAAGCGCCACCCACCAGTAAGTTATACAAAATATTTGGCATTGTGTTGGCAACATTGAATGTATCTGCGAGTAATGCTGTACCAAGCACCGCTACTGCTAAAACAATTCGGATAAAGCCTGTAAGTCTGGAAAGGATTGTTCCAACAGCCATCACGCTAGATGCGTGAAAGAGATCAGCAGGTTTCATGTTCGAGCCCTCCTCACCCTACGAACACTTTGAGTTATCGCACCCAAGAATAGAAGTATCGCCGCACCAGTTGTGAACCAAGCTACAGCCGGGCTGATTACTGACGCGTTTAACGTCAAGACCGTGGAATCACTAATCCCGTCACCGTGAGAATTGATAAAACTTCCGACTATTGCAGTGGTGCCTGATGCAATGACAGTAATAGGAACAGAGAGTTGAGTTTTTGATTTTGGCGCTAAGGAAACTGGTGGGACTTTTCCTATTTGAATTCGCGAATTAATTGGCTGCAAATCCAACGTGACGGTGATGGGGGTTGCATAGTCGTTGACAAGAGTAATTGGGAGTTTCTCTTTAGCCGAGGTAAGTCGGTATTTTCCAGAAACTATCCTTAGTTTATGTCTTTGCTCAATCACTGCGGCATCCGCGCTCTGGGTCAAGGTGAGACGTTCTGACTTGGAAATATCAGAGGAGAGTAAAGTGGCCAAACTAGATCGCAACGAATCCAATTGTTCTGCCGGAATCACAGTACTTAGCACGGCTAATGTGCGGCGGTTAAACGTGTACGTCCTAATGGTTTCCGCGGGGATCGTGTCATTACTTGCACCCCATGTAACTGCAACCTCAATTTGAACCCTATTTCCAAGAAAAGCCTTTAGTTTCTTCTGACTTGCCTCAGAATAATAACGAAGTTCACTTGGTGCTAAACGGGTGGCTAAGGAAACTATTGGGTGCCCATAAGGGACCGCAGTCACATTGTCATAATTTGTAATTGCTTTTAATTGTGACAACCATGCCCGGGAAACCAAGTTATCTACAGGTAGAGCTAACACATCATCAATTAGCGCCGGATCAATAGCCCATGTGCGGGGGCGATAAGGAGGAAAATAAACTAAAGCACCAAGACGCCCTGTTGGCTGTAGAGCCGCAGTCAAATCCTCATCAATAAATTTTCCACTTAGATCACGATGTGGAGGTTCTATTAAAAAAATAGTGTTAGGTGTTGCAGCATTAGCATTCTGCGAGAGAAGTACTATAGGAAAACTAAACAATAGAACTAAAACAATTGCGGTCAAGCGATTCAATTTCATGGTGCCAACTCTCCGCTTCTAGCGATGAGCTTTTTTTCATCTGGGTAGGCTAACCGTTCGATAATTTCAGCGAGAGGAAACCAAGAGACCTCATCAACTTCTGAAATCTGAGGAGCTAAAGTTCCACCTTTTTCTCGGAATAAGAAATGGTGAACAGTTTTATGTATCCGCTTTCCTCCAGCCATGAACCAAAAATCGATCACACCTAACTCTCGAGCGATCTCACTTTCAATTCCAGTTTCTTCCATAACTTCGCGGATGGCAGCTTGTTCTGGAGTCTCTCCTTCTTCAATATGCCCCTTAGGTAGTGACCACAACAGTCGCTCCCGGGTGGCATCTTTAGAATCAACTCGCCCAATGAGCAATCCCCGCGTGCCAGAGAAATCAATTACCAGCCCGCCAGCGCTAACTTCATCGACTCTTTTGGCATATACGCGCGGTGGATAGGCTTTTTTAGGCACAACTTTTTCTACTGGAGCATTGGGATCAACTACGTGTGGGGCGCGATGAGCGGGCCGTCTGCGCCGCTTCTTTTTCTTCGTACCTTCGCTGCCCGCACTAGGTGCAGGGGTCATGGAGCAAGGGTAGTCCTCTAGCCTTATCTATTGTGACGAGTCCATTAGGTGCCGCGGGAGAGCTTGCGATTCGCTCGCTTATTGAGCGGGCTCCTTTAGCCAGTTCATTATCGGACGCATTTAAAAACGCAGGATTTCGCCTAGCCCTTGTCGGTGGACCAGTCCGTGACGCGATCTTAGGCCGATTAGGAAATGACTTAGATTTTACAACTAATGCACTTCCACATGAGACAAAAAAGATCCTCAATGTTTGGGCAGAAAACGTTTGGGATACCGGAATTGCATTTGGAACAGTGGCTGGAAAGCGAGGAGATACAACTGTAGAAGTCACAACGTATCGCAGTGACAATTATGATTTCGAAAGTCGGAAACCAGAAGTTGAATTTGGCTCCACCATAGAAGGCGATTTATCCCGTCGCGATTTCACAATTAACGCGATGGCGCTCGAACTTACTCTTGGCGCGCCGATGTTTTTGGATCCCTTTAACGGCCTTCAAGATTTAAGTAATCGAGTGATCCGAACACCTACAACCGCGGAGAGTTCTTTTTCAGATGATCCACTAAGAATGATGAGGGCTGCACGTTTTGCGAGCCAACTGAATTTCAGTGTTTCACCTGAAGTTCTGGAAGCGATGAAACAAATGTGCGGACGAATTTCAATAATCTCTGCAGAACGAGTACGAGATGAATTCATTAAAATGCTTTTGTCCGAGCACCCCCGTATAGGTCTAACAATGCTTGTCGAGACAGGTCTAGCTGAAATAGTTCTTCCAGAGATTCCAAAACTGCAACTTGAAATAGATGAGCACCACCATCACAAGGATGTCTATGAACACTCATTAACCGTTTTAGAGCAAGCAATCATGCAAGAGGGCCGACTCAACGGTCCAAATTTAGTGATTCGTCTCGCAGCGCTGTTGCACGACATTGGAAAACCGAAGACGAGAACTCTGATTGCCGGCGGAGGTGTCTCTTTCCACCATCACGAAGTAGTGGGGGGTCGATTAACAAAAGATCGCCTAAAAACGTTGCGGTTTAGCGGTGAAGTGATTGACGACGTATCAAAATTAGTAACACTTCATTTACGATTCCACGGATACGGTGATGGAGAATGGACGGATTCGGCTGTTCGTAGGTATGTCCGTGATGCTGGAGAGTTACTCACTCACTTACACGTATTGACTCGCGCCGATTGCACTACCCGAAATAAACGAAAAGCTGACGCACTCGCCGCCACATATCAAAGCCTAGAAGAGCGAATTGTGGCATTAATGGAAGAAGAAGAGTTGCTAAAGATTCGTCCAGATCTCGATGGCGCTGATGTGATGCGATTATTAAAAGTAAAGCCTTCATCGGTCGTCGGAGAGGCGCTAGATTTCTTGCTCGAGTTACGCCTTGAGTATGGACCCCTTGGTCAAGATCGCGCGGAGGAAGAACTCATGAAATGGTGGTCGACTAGAGGGTGAAGTTGAATTTTGATTGCCTCAACAACCGTCCAACAACCATGAAATAAGCAAGTGAGATGAGCACCGGAACTATAAATGATTTTCCAGAAGCGGGAAGTAAAAGAGCAGATATAACTGCCCCAGTGACCATTGCAGTATTTACAACGACATCATAAACAGCAAAAACTCTACCCCTGTAATAGTCATCAATTTTTGATTGCACAAGTGCGTCATTAGTGACTTTAACGCTTTGGCCAAAGACACTTACAGAGAAGGCAGTCAAATAAAGGAGTATTTGATTCTGAGCAAAAGCGAGCAGCAGAGGTGAGATTGCGGCGGCAGTCATCATGAGACGAATCCAACGGTGTCTCCCAAATCGAGCGACACCAAAAGGCGCAACGAGTGCACCGCACGTGATGCCTGCCCCACTGATTGTTAACGCAATAGCAACCCCTGCCAGGCCAGCGTTGGGATCACTTGCTAGGTGAAAAGTATTCCTTTCCAATAAAAGGGCGGTGAGAATAAGTGCGGTCAAACCCCCTCGTTGTACTGCAGTGGCAGCGATTCCACGCGCAGCATCTGAGTGCTTGCGAAGAAAAGCAAAACCTTCTTTCATTTCTACAAATCCTTGAGTCACACCCCCAGCTGGTTTTTCATGATCGAGCGGACCAATTTCACTTCTTTGTAAACGCAAAACAAGTAAGGAGGTAACGAGATAACCAACGGCAGCAACGAGAAGCAATACGGAATCAGAATGGTTTGCATTATTCCAACTAGTTAAAATCTTGCGAAGTCCAAGTCCGATCCCACCGCCTACCACAACAAAAAGAGACCCCCCTGTTACAGCCATAGCATTTGCGGTAATAAGAGATTCACTTCCAACTAATAGAGGTAACCCCGCTGATAATCCAGCGAGAATTAAGCGATTTATTCCGAAGGCGAAGAGAACAACAATGGTGAGCTCCACGCCGGTCTTACCGTTAAAGATCAAGATTGCAATAAGAATTAAATCTAGAGCTCGGAGAAAATTGCTAAGAAAGAGTGCGCGCTGACGTGAAACTCGATCGAGGATCGTGCCTACAAATGGGCCAATCAGTGAGTACGGTAGGAGAACTACAGCAAATCCAAGTGCAGCACTCAATGCATTTGCTTGGCGCTCAGGTGAGAACAAAAGGAATGAAGCAAGAGCGCTTTGAAATAATCCATCAACTCCTTGACCCATCCAGCGCACAGCAAATAAGCGAGAAAGTCTGGGGTGGCGCAAAAGCGCTAGGAAATTCAGACTCGACATAGCGTGAAGGGTAGTTTCTTTACTGAGAGATTTCTCGGTCCTGAGGCTTTATAAGGAGATGATTGCGTGAGGCTGTAACCTTCATGCGTGGCACGAAAACTACTTTTCCGAGCCGCCATATTTATTGGCGGTTTCACCTTCATTATTGGCGTCGCGCTTTTTTCATATGCCTATTTCACGGTGAGTATTCCTAACCCCAATGATTACGTTAATAGTCAAGCCACAATTATTCAGTATTCCAACGGCAATGAAATTGGTCGCATTGGGGCACAGAACAGGACGATTGTTCCCCTAGCTAAAATTCCTCTCAATGTTCGCCATGCAGTATTGGCTGCCGAAGACCGTAGTTTCTACACGGAGCGAGCATTTAGTATCACAGGGATTTTGCGCGCTGTTGTAAATAATTTGCGCGGAGGCGCCTTGCAGGGCGGTTCGACCATCACTCAACAATATTCAAAGACTGCTTTTTTAACTCCCGAACGAAGCGTTCAACGCAAAATCAAAGAACTAGTAATTGCAATAAAACTGGAAAGCCAACTTTCAAAAGATCAAATTTTTGAAAACTACCTGAACACAATTTACTTTGGGCGCGGTTCCTATGGCGTAGAAACGGCATCCGAGCAATACTTCAATCGCACTGTCAATCAACTCACGCTCGCACAATCTGCAGTGCTAGCAAGCATCTTGCGTTCGCCGGGTTATTACGATCCCTCGTATTCTGTGGCAAATGCTAAACGCCTAGAAGGACGCTTCACGTACGTCATTAACGGCATGGTTGCTGCAAAATGGATCACAAAAGAAGATGCAGCCAAAATTAAGTTCCCCGTCGTAAAAGAGAGAGTCACTTCTGGATCTTTATCGGGCCCTAAAGGTTACATAATTGCTCAAGCGCAGAAAGAACTTAACGGGCTCGGATTTGCAGATGAGCAGTTAATGATCGGCGGGCTCATTGTTCGAACTACTTTGGATCAAAAATCTCAACAATCGGCCGTTGATGCCGTCGACAAGCAAACCCCAAAAAAAGCGCCAGTTGATTTACACGTTGGATTAGTTGCTGTTCGACCCGGTACTGGAGAAATTATCGCGCTCTATGGCGGCAAGGATTATTTGGTCCGGCAATTGAGCGATGCGACACAGGCAATTGCCCTTGCTGGTTCCACTTTCAAACCATTTGCCCTTGTTGCTGCGCTTGAACAAGGAATTCCACTCACGTCTATATGGAATGGTGATTCACCACAACTTTTCGATGATTTAGGTAAGCCTTATCCGGTTTCGAATTATGGCGATGAAACATGGGGCCCAATTGATCTTTTAAAGGCAACAGCCCATTCCGTGAATACCGTCTATGTACCACTTGGAATTAAAGTTGGTCCAGAGAAAGTAATGGAAGTTGCTCGTCGCGCTGGTATTCCGATGAGCGTTGCCCTTATGCCAACCCCGTCCATTGTCTTAGGACCAGCAAGTCCCCATGTTGTAGATGTTGCAGCTGCGTATGCAACATTTGCCGCGCAAGGTGTTTATGCAAAACCATTCTTAGTCAGTCAAGTGCAGGGACCTAATAAAGGTGTTTTGTACGAAGCGAAGATTCAAGGACAAGAAGTATTTTCAAAAGATGTCATGGCTGATCTCACCTATGCACTACAAGAAGTGGTGAGAAGTGGTACAGCCACATACGGAACAAGCGGTCTCGGGCGTCCAGCCGCAGGCAAAACTGGCACGAGTGAACAAAACGCATCCGCATGGTTTAGTGGCTACACACCACAACTTGCTGCATCTGTTGCTTTCTTTAAAGAGAATGCATCTCAAACCCTTAATGGCATTGGTGGACTTACATCTGTCACTGGTGGAACCTTCCCCGCCAAAGTGTGGACCGCTTTTATGAAAGGCGCATTAGCTGGCCAACCTAAACTTGATTTTCCTCCACCAGTCCACATTGGTGGTACAGAGCCCATCGTAATGACGACACCCGGAGCGACCGCGCCCACGGATGCACCCTCTCAATCCCCCAAGCCTTAGCACTTCTAGAATGCAACGCATATTTTCATCCGTAACTCCGACGAAAATAATCATCATTCTTGCTTTATTAGCGAGTCTCTTATCCTTTGCCAAGTCTGACCACTGCAGAAATAACGGATGGGCATCACCAGATGTCGATGTTCATGCATGTTATTCGGACATACCCTCCCTCTTTAGCGCCAGAGGCCTGGATCTGCATCATTGGGCATATAGCTCAGGAGAAAAATCTGTCGAGTATCCAGTAATTACGGGAGTTGTCATGTGGGCAACGGCATGGATGGTTGCATCCGGCAAACACTCAACTCGAAATTACTTTGACCTAAATATCTTTTTACTCTCATTACTTTTCATCGGGACACTGTTAGTCACCTTTAAGTTGAACCCGCGTTATTCGTACCTTCTTGCACTGTCTCCAGCAGTAATTGGATCCTTATTTATAAATTGGGATCTTTGGGGAATCTTTTCAATGATGTTGGCGATTCATTTTTTTGATAAGAATGAAATTAATCGAAGCGCAGCTTTACTAGCGGTTTCAATTTCTACAAAATTTTTTCCAGTCCTACTTGTCTTACCCATAATTTTTATTCTCTGGAGACGTAATGAAATTCGCTCGATTGTAAAATACTCAAGTGTCTGCATTGCGGTCTGGCTAACAATCAACCTTCCAGTAATAATTACAACACCTCAAGGGTGGTGGCATTTCTATCAACTTAACTTGCAGCGCGAATCTGACTGGGGATCAGTGTGGTATGCGCTCTCGTTACTAGGATTGAACATTTCAGCACTCAATTACATTTCGGTACTTTTATTACTTGCAGTCTCAACAGCAATGGTTATTTACCTTCTCGAACTATCAAGAACTCCTAAACTTGCAGAGGTGAGCTTCTTGCTTCTAGCAGCCGTCTTAATTGTTGGAAAGGTTTACTCCCCCCAATATGTGTTGTGGTTAGTCCCACTTGCAGTGATCGCGCTCCAGTCAAAAAAAGAGCTGCTTGCTTTTTGGATATGGCAAGCAGGGGAGGCGATTTACCACGTGGCAATTTGGCAGCATTTAGCGTTAGTGAGCGGATCTCATTTTGGATTACCGGATGCGGGATATGCCTGCCTGACATTGGTGCGGATCGCTACCTGCCTCTATTTCATGGGCGTTTTGATGAAGAATCGCCTATCTGAGCGTCCACCACAGGCGGGAGATTCGCATAGCCGAATAGCGGATTTTCTATTCGGTAGTGCCTCAAGTTACCCTTAGGCCCCTTACCCGGTTGGTTCGCCAATTGAGGAAAGAGCAATAACTCTCCTGTCACGGAAATACCGTGGCCGCTTTAGTCCAGAGGAGGTCGGGTTAACGCATGCGTCACTATGAATTAATGGTCATTCTCGATCCAGAGTTAGAAGAACGTACAGTCACTCCAAGCCTTGAGACTTATCTCAAGATCATCAAAGAAAGCGGCGGCCGCGTCGACAAGCTCGATGTTTGGGGCAAGCGCCGTATGTCATTTGAGATCATGAAGAAGTCCGAAGGAATCTACGCAGTTGTTGATATGCACTGCGAGCCTGCTGCAATCAAAGAGTTGGATCGTCAACTGAATTTGAATGAAGCGGTACTGCGCACCAAAGTTATGCGCCCAGAGTAAATCTAGCCATAACTTATTAAGTAAGAGAAACAAGTAGAGACGAGAAGAAAATGGCAGCAGGAGATACAACAATCACGATGATCGGCAACCTTGTCGATGATCCAGAGTTACGTTTCACCCCATCAGGTCATGCAGTTGCCAATTTTACAGTTGCGTCAACTCCACGAAATTTCGATAAAAATACGAATGAGTGGAAAGACGGAGACACCCTTTATCTACGATGTTCACTATGGCGTCAGCCAGCAGAGAATGTCGCCGAATCTCTTACAAAAGGTATGCGCGTAATACTTTCTGGTCGCCTGAAGCAACGTTCATATGACACCAAAGAAGGCGAAAAGCGCACTGTCTTTGAAGTAGAAGTTGATGAAGTAGGTCCATCTCTTCGTTACGCAACAGCGAAGGTCACTAAGACCACTCGCCAAGGCGGAGCGGGTGGCGGATTCTCTGCACCAGCAAACGAAAGTGTCAATGAAGATCCATGGGCTGCTGCTTCAACATCTCCAGCTGCCGGTGGATGGGCCACCAGCACCAACGATGATCAACCACCGTTTTAATCCACTAACCATCCATTCCTGCACCAACTAATCACACGATTAGGCAGGGCACCCGAAAAGGAGCACCACAATGGGAGCACGTAATAACAGAGCGCTCAAAGAACCAAAGAATAAATCAGCGAAAGCTGCTGCACTGAATAAGAAGTTTAAGAAGAAGCCATGCAGCTTCTGCCGCGACAAAGTGACATATATCGACTACAAAGATATTGCCACCTTGCGTAAGTACATCTCCGATCGCGGCAAAATCCGCGCTCGCCGTGTCACAGGCGCCTGCACCCAACATCAACGCTCGGTTGCAACAGCTGTGAAGAACAGCCGTGAAGTTGCACTCCTGCCTTACACCTCAACAGCGCGATAAGGAGAATGACTCAATGAAACTTATCCTTACTCGTGAAGTATCTGGCTTAGGCCGCGCTGGTGATGTCGTAACCGTTAAAGACGGTTTTGCTCGCAACTTCCTACTCCCTCGTGGAAATGCAATTGCATGGTCACTTGGCGGAGAAAAGCAGATTGATGGAATCCGTCGCGCTCGCGCATCACGCGAAATCCGCGATTTAGATCATGCTAAAGAGGTCAAGGCATCACTTGAAGCTGCAACAGTTACCGTTTCAGTCAAAGTTGGAACTGCCGGACGTCTCTTTGGATCAGTGACCGATAAAGATGTTGCTGCGGCAATTAAGTCTGCCGTAGGTCTAGATATCGATCGTCACTCAATCAAGACTGCTGGTCACATCAAGAAGACTGGCGACCATGTAGTTAAAGTTTCACTCCCACACCACGTGATGGCAAGTGTGACAGTTAAAGTGGTTGCAATCCCATAAGTACAACTCAACTCTTAACGGGCTCGCTGATTACAGCGGGCCCGTTTTGTTTGTTACCTGTGTTAAAGCTTTTTTAAAGTAGGCGCCAGAAAATTCTCTTTGAGCTGACTCGTATTTAGCCATTCCCCACGACCAAAAATCAAAGTCCAGCTCTGAGATAGAGCCTTGAATTGATGCCCAGAGAGTCCATCCATATTTTCCAACCAAAGCCATTAACCATGCGCGAGCAATTTTTTCTGGGCGATGTTTGCCGTAATAGGCAGTAACAAGCTCTTCAAGTTTTTCAAACTCCAAGAATGATTCAGCCCATATATTGCCGAGTTCAAAGCAAGCATCATTATTGCCCGAATATTCGTAGTCGATGAGCCATATTTTACTGCCATCATCGATGAAATTTCCTGGAAGTAGATCGTTATTGCACGGCACAAGGCCATCATTCAATATTTGCATGGCGCTTCGGATTTGGAGAACTTTGTCCGCATATGCCATATACCCGTCGGGTAATTTGAAACCGCGCTCTTGAACAATCGCGAGGTAACTTTTTTGAATTTCAAACATATTAAAATCTCTCACAAAAGATTTCCCTGAATGGAGCATTCGAACACTTTCCGCAATGCGTTCTAAATTTTCGCTGACATCTTTTGCCGCATACGTTCGGCCTTCAATATATCCGATGACGAGAAGGCCTTGACCGGGTAGGTAATCAAGAACTTGTGCTCCAATTCCAATTTCGGCAGAGATTTTAGAATTTTGATATTCCGATTCACGGTCGATAGATAACAAGCTTGAAGAGTTGCTAGAAATTCGCGCAACATATTTGCCCGCAGTAGTGGCAACGAGAAGATTTCGATTTGTAATCCCACCTGATAATTCAGTAAGAGATTGACGATTTTGTAATCGAGGAACCTGATCCAATAAAACACCGAAGGTCGCTTCTAAGGATGTATTGCTGAGACTCACTACTTCAGGATACATTTCAGACATGTCTACGTCTGTAGTCCCGACCAGAGCGAAAATTATCATTATTGGCGGCGGCGTCGGCGGGACATCGGTCGCCTACCATTTGGCAGAACTAGGCGAGAAAGATGTGATTCTCCTTGAGCGAAGTGATCTCACAAGTGGATCTACCTTTCATTCAGCGGGATTAGTGGGACAACTACGCGCGGATCCGACGCTTACGAAGATGAACATGCATTCTGTGGAGCTCTATCGAAAATTACAGTTGACTCAAAACCCACCAAGTTGGACTGAATGTGGAAGCATTAAATTGGCATCTACCCCTGAGCGGATGGAGGAAATTCGCCGCCAAATCGGATGGGCTCGCACTTTCGGACTTGATTTACAAGAGATATCACCAACGCAAGCGCAAGAACTCTTCCCGCTTATTGACCTTAAAGGAGTAATGGGCGCTTGTTATATGCCCTCTGATGGCCAGGTAGACCCGTCTCAATTAGCCATGGCGCTTGCTGCTGGCGCGCGGGCGGGCGGTGTAAAAATATTTACACACACTCGAGTTCTAGGAATAAAGAGCGCAAATGGTCGAGTCACTCATGTGGAAACAGATAAGGGAACTATTGAATGCGAAATTGTGGTTAATTGCGGAGGAATGTTCGCTTCCGAAATAGGACGAATGCTTGATGTGCGAATTCCAATTATTCCTATGAGCCATCAATATCTCATTACCGAGAACTTTCTCCCTGATGGCCCAAAACTTCCATCATTGCGTGATCCAGACTTGCTTATCTATTTTAGGCAAGAAGTTAACGGTTTGCTCATGGGCGGGTATGAACGAAACTCGCAAGCATGGGTTACTGACTATCAAAACTTTGACAAGATCCCACAAGATTTCAACGGTCGACTTCTTCCCGAGGACTGGGATCGCTTTGAAGAAATTGCTGTCAACTCACAGATCCGTGTTCCAAAAATGGGCGAGATTGGAGTTAAGAACTTCATCAACGGACCAGAGGGCTTTACTCCTGACAACGAATTTTGTTTAGGTGAAACAAAAGTGGGTGGCTTCTATGTAGCTGCCGGATTTTGCGCACATGGAATCGCCGGAGCCGGAGGAATTGGAAAAGTTACTGCCGAATGGATCGTTGCTGGTGAGCCGACGATGGATTTGTGGCACATGGATATCCGTCGCTTCGGAGATTCGTATTCGTCACCTGATTTCACATTGAAGCGCATTACAGAAAACTATGAGGCCTATTACGATATTCACTACCCAGGCGAAGAACGACAATGCGCACGACCACTGAAGAAATCTCCCATTTATAATTGGCACAAAGACAATGGCGCAGTCTTCGGAGAAAAGGCATCATGGGAGCGCGTCAACTATTACAAGGCAAATGAAACAAACGATCAATTAAAACCCTTTGGCTGGGCTGGGAAACATTGGTCCTCTGCTGTGCACGCCGAACACACGGCAACTCGAGAAAATGCTGGTCTGTTTGACGAATCCAGCTTTGCAAAACTGCGAGTTACTGGGGCGCGAGCAGGCGAATTCCTCAATTTTGTTTGTGCGAATAACGTTGTCAGGGGCGCGGATCGAACGGTCTATACGCAAGCGCTAAATTCACGAGGCGGAATTGAATCAGATTACACGGTCACGCAAATAGATACGCAAAGTTTTATGATTGTTACAGGTACCGCATTTGGAAATCACGATTTGCAATGGCTGGAAAAGCAGCGCCGAGAAAATGACTTTATAGATGTAGTTATCGAAAATATTACACCGGAGCTGGCTTGCTTCGGACTGTGGGGACCAAAAGCACGACTTATTCTTCAAAAAGTTACCGCCACAGATGTGAGTCATGAAAGTTTCCCGTTTATGCATTCACGTGAAATTGAGATTGCAGGAGTTAAAGTTAGGGCCACTCGCATCACGTATGTAGGGGAGATGGGTTGGGAATTTTACGTGCCAGTCAACTCTGGTATGAAAGTGTGGATCGCGCTGATTGATGCGGGCCACGAATTTGGATTGAAACCTTGTGGATACCGAGCCATTGAATCACTGAGATTAGAAAAGGGTTATCGAGCCTGGGCGGGTGAAATATCGACAGAGACGAATCCGTGGGAGTCAGGCCTGGGTTTTGCTGTGGCGATGAAGAAAGAACACTTTATCGGCAAGAGCGCGCTTACTGCTGCAAAGAAAAATGTTGCAAGAAAACTAGTAGCGATTATCTTTGACGATATTCGAAGTGTCGTTTTGGGAAATGAGCCGATTCGCATCAACAATCACATCGTTGGCCGAATCAAAAGTGGCGGACAGGGTTACAGCATCAAAAAAGCAATTGCTTATGCCTATCTTCCGATAGAGCATTCGGAAGTTGGATTAAGAGTTGACGTTGAAATGTTTGGCCAATGGGTAACTGGTGTTATTGCACTTGAGCCACTCTTCGATCCAACCAATTCGAAAATTCGTATGTAAAGGTTCGGTCTCAATAATTGAGAACTGAAAATAAAGATTTCTCCACAGCCGTAAATGTGGGGCACCCGCATCTGACCTGCGGTAATGCTGGGTTAACCCACCGGTGGACAAAGTTACCCACATGCCATCAACACCCATTCACACAGGAATAAGGCTCTTTTTCCCTAGTTCTCCACAGCTGTGTCCACACGGCGCCGAGGGGTATTTCGCTTCTTTTCGCACCCGTAATTACGGTTCACCCAACGGCAAGTGCTCGTTGTGTCAGTGCCTACTGAGAGGGTGATCAGCGTGAGTATCGCAGAACTACCTCAACGAAGCGGCCGACCTGAACCCGAGTTTGAACGCACGCCACCGCAAGATTTAGTTGCAGAACAAAGCGTCCTTGGCGGAATGTTGCTCAGTAAAGATGCAATTGCAGATGTTCTTGAAGTTTTACGTGAGCGCGATTTTTATCGCCCCGCACATGAAATTATTTATGACACCATTTTAGATTTATATGGCCGCGGCGAACCAGCCGATGCTGTGACGGTCTCTGCAGAATTAACAAAACGCGGAGATATAGCTCGTGCGGGCGGTGCACCATATTTGCACACTCTTATTTCATCCGTTCCAACTGCAGCCAATGCTGGCTACTACGCGAAGATTGTTCGCGAACGCGCGATCATGCGTCGACTTGTCGAAGCTGGTACAAAGATTGTGCAGTTGGGTTACACATCTGAAGGCGATGTTGACGATTCTGTCGATCAAGCGCAAGCTGAAGTTTATGCAGTTACCGAACGTAGAGCCAGCGAAGATTATGTTCAACTCAGTACGCTGTTGCCACAGGCACTCGATGAGATTGAAGCAATTTCAAAAGGCACAGGTGTTGAAGGTGTTAAAACTGGATTTAAAGATCTCGACACTCTGACAAACGGATTACACCCCGGCAACATGATCGTTCTTGCTGCGCGCCCAGCCGTTGGTAAATCAACCCTGGGCCTTGATATTGCGCGGTATGCATCTATTCATGGAGGCAATACATCTGTCATCTTCTCTCTTGAAATGAGCCGTTCTGAAATTACGATGCGCATGTTGTCTGCAGAGGCGCGCGTAGGTCTCAATAACATTCGTGCAGGAAACCTTAACGATGAAGAATGGTCGAAGCTGGCACGGCGTATGGGCGAAATTTCTGCAGCGCCACTATTTATTGATGACTCTCCAAATCTTTCTCTCATGGAAATTCGGGCCAAAGCGCGCCGTCTCAAGCAGCGCCACGGACTAAAACTCATCATCATCGACTATTTACAGTTGATGAGTAGTGGAAAACGTGTAGAAAGCCGCCAGCAAGAAGTTTCTGAATTCTCTCGTCAACTTAAGTTGTTAGCAAAAGAACTCAATGTGCCAGTGGTTGCTATTTCGCAGCTCAACCGCTCACCCGAACAGCGCTCGGACAAGAAGCCAATGCTCTCTGACCTTCGCGAATCTGGTTCGATCGAGCAGGATGCGGACTTAGTTATTTTGCTTCATCGCGATGACATGTACGACAATCAAAATCGCTCTGGTGAGGCAGATCTAATTATCGCAAAACACCGTAACGGCCCTACTCGCACGATCACCGTCTCAGCACAACTGCACTTCGCTCGCTTTGTGGATATGCCGCAAAGCAGTGCGCCACAGGATTACACCCAACAACGCGGAGAAAATCAGTAATTAAATTTTAATGCGCTGCACTTCGAGCGCGGTCGGCGAGAATAATTCCTACGATCACCACGACACTTCCAAAAACTTGAATAGGTGTCAGCACTTCGCGTAACCACCACCAAGCAAACCCGCCCGCAACCACTGGTTCCAACATACCAATAACACTACTTGTGGATGCGCTCAGCTGCTTAAGACCATGCAAGACGCAGATGTAAGGCACGAGGGTCCCCATTGTTATAACCCAGAGAATCAAGACCCATCCTGGAAGTGTTTGGGGACTAAAAATTCCCAGCAAATTAATATCTTGAGTAAAAACTTGGTAAGGAAAATCCCACACCGGCGTGACTATTAACCAGAAGGCGGTGGCGATCCCAAGTCCCCAGACCGTTAAAGTGTCGGTGCTTCTATGAGCCACAAGTTTTTCGCCTAACAAAAAATACGCGGCAAGTGCGAAAGCATCTATAAATGCTGCTACGACACCCAGTCCATCTAAGGTCATGCCGTCCCACACTCGAGCTACGAGTAGAAGGCCGGAGAAAGCTAGTGAAAGGGAAATCCACATAAGTGGCGGAACAAATTTCTTACGGATGAAACGTATATATAGAACAATCCAAATAGGGGCTGTAAATTCAATAATCAGAGAGATTCCTACCTGCATTCGGCTGATGGCCAAGAAATAAAATGCCTGGACGATTGAAAATCCAATAACACCGTAAGCAATGAGCCAGGGCAATTCAGCTCGGGAGGTTTTCATTTCGGCGCGCTTACGAGCTAACACATATAGAAACAGAACCAGGAACGCCCCCGTGCACCTCACCTGTGTCAGGCGCGAGGCAGATAAGCCACTGGTGAGCAAGAGTTTGGCAATAATGCCGTTAAATGCGAACGCTGAACTTCCAAAGACAAGAAAGACTTCAGCGCGCAGCGACTTGAGCATTAGGCCACCTTATAGGCAAGTGGTTAAAAAGCCGCCTCTGAAATCTCCATAATCGCGCCATCGGTAGATTCGACGATTTTGCGATCGGCAGTGATGTGTGGCAAGAAATTGCGAACAAAGAATTTTGCCGAGGCAATCTTCCCCTCATAGAAGGCAGCATCTTTTCCAGCGCTAGGCAGCTTTGCAATTGCAATTTCTGCTTGCCGGAGCAAGAGCCAAGCAGTGATAATGTCACCGACAGCCATCAAACAGCGAGAGGTATTAAGTCCTACCTTGTAGATCTCATCAGATTTTTCTTGAGAGGCCATAGCGTGACCAACTAGCACTGCAATGATCCCGTTAAGGTCACCAACAGATGTGTAAAGGACAGCTTTCTCATCTGACAAAGCTCCTCCAGATTGCGCGAAGGTTGCAATCTCTTTCCCTAAGAGGCCGATTGCCCGACCACCGTCTTTAACAATTTTGCGGAAGAAGAAATCTAATCCCTGAATTGCCGTGGTTCCTTCGTACAAAGTATCAATCTTCGCATCTCGAACATATTGCTCCAGTGGCCAATCTTGCGTGAAACCAGAGCCGCCAAAAGTTTGAAGTGATTCGGTACCAAGAAGCATCCATGATTTCTCACTGCCAAAACCCTTAACAACTGGAAGCATTAAATCATTGAGCGCTATGAGGTCATCAAGCCTGTCTTGGTCATCGCCATGATCTTTTGCAATCGCGATGTTGTCTTGAAGGGAAGCGGTATATAAAACAAGTGCTCGCATGCCTTCGGAATATGACTTTTGAACCATCAAAGAGCGCCGCACATCAGGGTGATGAATGATCGTGACACGAGGGCTCGCCTTGTTCGCCATTGCCTTCATGTCGCCGCCTTGGATGCGAGTCTTGGCATAAGCCAGCGCTTGTTGGTAGCCGGCAGAGAGCGTTGCAATCGCCTTCGTGCCAACCATCATGCGTGCAAACTCAATAACCTTAAACATCTGCGCGATACCTTCATGGACATCTCCAAGAAGCCATCCAACTGCAGGTTCGTTCTCTCCTAGATTCATCTCACAGGTGGCTGAAACATTGAGCCCCATCTTGTGTTCAACTTTTGTGGCGTAAACACCATTACGTTTTCCAAGTGCGCCAGTTTCAAAATCAAACATAAATTTTGGTATGAGGAAAAGACTTAAGCCCTTAGTACCTGGTCCGCCGCCCTCGCGGCGAGCAAGGACATAGTGAATTATATTTTCATTCAAATCGCTATCACCAGATGTGATGAAACGCTTTGTCCCGGTGATGTGCCATGTTCCATCTGGTTGCTCTACCGCTTTTGCTCGGCCAGCACCAACATCACTTCCAGCATCAGGTTCTGTCAACATCATTGATGAGCCCCAGTCACGATCGACCATGAGTTTTGCGATTTTCTTTTGCTGAGCATTTCCTAACACATAAGCAACATGTGCGAATGATGCGCCAGATGCATAGATGTGAACTGATGGATTCGAACCTAGGACCATTTCGCCAATGGCCCAACGCACTGAAGCCGGAATGATCGTGCCACCGATTTCCACTGGTGCATCGATCCTCCACCACTCACCATCGATGTAGGAGCGGTAGGATTTTTTGAATGATTCAGGAACTTTTGCATCTCCCGTAGCTGGATCAAATGAAACTCCAACACGGTCACCTTCTATAAAAGAGGCAGCGAGATCGTTTTCAGCTAAGCGCTTTACTTCTTCCAACATTCCCATGACGGTTTCACGGTCAAGATCTTTATAAACGGAAGTTCCCAACACTGATCCCCGATCGAGTAGATCAAAGAGACAGAATTCAATATCGCGAAGGTTTGCGGTGTAATGGCCCATGGCTAAATAATGCTACCGACCAGTAACATAATCAAGTAAGGGCTCTGTCGTGAGCCTAATTACTTCAGATTGTGACTCTTATTTCTTGGCAGTGGGCAGCAATCTCATATCACCGGTGTGGGGCCAGGTGTGGAGCAATTTAAAGCCTTCGGCATATTTATAACCTGCTTGAATACCGCGAAAACGGGCATGAATAAACATGTTCTCGGTGAATTCTGTACCAAAGACGTGATCAATCCACGCTACCTGGCTCACATGAGAAGAAAGCATCGCTTTTTTGGTTTCCATTACAGAAGTCACATCGACAAAGAACTCAGGGTCAAATCCATTTCCAATAATGGTGTCCATCACAAAAACAGTGGGGATTGGAGTTTCAGGGAATTTTGTTTTTACTAGAGGAACACTCACTGGGATGCGACAATCGATAGCAATAGATCCAGCAAGTCTGTGGTCGGGATGGTAGTCATTTTCGTTCAACACGAACATGATATCTGGACGCGCTTGGCGAATCGCATCAATGAAGCGTTCTCTCGTCTCGCGATTATCAAAAAGCCATTCATCATCAAAGTCCATCCAAATCACTGTGGCACCAATAATTGCCGCAGAAGCTTTTGCCTCCTCATGCCGAGTGTGAGCAATCTGCTCCCGGGTGATTGTTGGATCACCTGTACCAACATTTCCATTAGTAGCGATGGCGATGAAGACTTCGTCGCCCCGTTCAGCACAGAGGGCTAAAGTTCCGCCACAAAGCCATTCAACATCATCCGGGTGGGCAGCGACTGCAAGAACTCTCATAACTTTCTACTCTCTCTTGGTGTGTGGGTTTTTAGAACTTGATAACAGTACGGAGATTTCCTTGCCAATTAACTACTGCGTCAGGAACCTCATCGAGCGAAATGACTCGATCAACGAGCCCGCTGGTTTTGATGGTCCCTTTCGCAAGTAGATCAATAAGTACCGGCCACGCGCCCCTCGAATTTGTGTGACCGGACAACCGAAGGTTTCGCAGAACGACATCCGCGATAGGAAAATGATTTGCAAATTCTTCACTAAACCCATAACAAACAATAAGTCCGTGGTTTTTTACACCGCTAATTGCAGTTTGGATGCTCTCGGTATTTCCCACAGAGTCGATGCTGAGATCGGCTGCTGCTTTTTCGAGAAGATCACTTGTTGTCAGTCGAATGTTGGGATCAATGGAGTCAAATATTTCCCTTCTCCGTGGAGTGCGTAGGGAAACATCAACGCGATCAGCACCTAACGCGAAGGCCCCAGATGCAAAAGCAACACCTGCCAACCCTCCACCAACAACCAGAACCCGATTTCCAGCAATTTTTGCCCCAGAAGCCAACAGGGCACCGAAGGGGATAACGAAAGGTTCGGTGATAACAGCTTCTTTCCATGAAAGATTATTTGGGACTTTGTGTAAACGGGATGTAGTTACACGTACATACTCTGCCCAGCCACCATCTGCCGTAAAACCTAATTCACCCGGGTTTAAACACTCAGAGGCTGGGGTCTCTAAGCAAGCTTTACATGTTCTGCATGGATCAACTGTGTCAACAACAACATTGTCACCGGTATGAATGGTCGCTGATTCATCTCCAGCAACAACAACTCCTGTAATTTCATGCCCAAGAACTACACGGGGAGCAATATCGGGAATTCGCCCTGCTGTTACTTCACGGTCTGTGGCACAGATGCCAGCAGCTGTAATTTGAACAAGGGATGTGCCCGACAATAATTTAGGTAGTGGCTTTTCTTCAACTCGCAGATCCCCTTTCCCATACAAAATGACTGCACGCATCTGACTGGGCAACGCCACTTCGGAATTCAAATTCTCGTAGAGAAAGAATAAAGAAATCTAGAGTTCGTGAGCCAAGAATTTCTCATGGCGTAAAGAGATCGATCCCTCCAGTGAAATGCAGAACCGCCTTACGGTCAAGCTCTAGCGCAAGTCCTGGTTTCATCGGGATTGTTAACATTCCATCTGCGTCAAGAACCCATGGTTTAGCCACGATTGCATCAATGTAAGCAGAACCCGTGCAGTACTCAACCAAATCGGTTCTTGGTAGGGCTGCTGCAAGTTGTAGGTCGACCGCAAGACCTACTGCGGTGTTCCAACCATGTGGGATCACTCGCACATGTTGATCTTCAGCAGTTTGTGCAATGCGCATAAATTCGCTGATACCACCAACTTTTGTAACGTCAGGCTGGATGATATTTACTAAACGATCCATAAGGTAAGGCTGAAAAGTTTGGCGGCGCGTGAGCACTTCGCCACCACTGATAGGTACAGGACTAGCCGCAGTTAAGTCTGCAAAACCTTTGTAATCATCTGGAGTCATCGCTTCTTCAAACCATGCAACGTCATACTCTTTAAGCATGTGTGCGGTATTAATTGCCCATTTAGGATCACTGTGCCAGTAGGCATCGCTACCACCGGCATCGACAGCTAAGAGAGAATTAGGGCCGATGGTTTTTCTGGCTGCTTCAACAATCGCACGATCAAGTTCTTTGTTAACGCGACCAAACGGCCCCCACCCGATCTTGAATGCAGTAAAACCCTGTTCCTTTAAATCAGAAAGTATTGGGATGAGCTTCTTAGGCTCATGCATGAGTACGGAGGCATATGGACGAACACGATTTCTATAGACGCCGCCGAGCAGACGAGAAATAGGTTGACCAGTTACCTGTCCTAAAATATCCCAGAGCGCAATGTCGATGCCGCTAATCGTGTGGGTGACAGATCCACCACGGCCTTGCCAAAATGTGTTTTGATGCAGTTTTTCAGAAACACGAGTCGGCTCCAAGGCGCTTTCACCAACAAATTGGTCCCGGAGTAAATCCAGCGAGGCTAAAACCAGGGCTTCGCTTGTAAAAACGCTTCCCACCCCGACAACGCCTTCATCGGTGTGAACGCTTACGAGCGTATGGACTACATCCGAGGGTGTGAGTTCGTGTGACCAGCCCCCGGCGGGTGTCTCTCCGCGTAGTCCAGCGGCTCTAATTTCACGAATTTTCACAGTAACCCCATTTCACGCTCAATAATTTGGAAAAGTACTGGATAAGAAAAGTAAAGTCAACTGTTGACAATCGACGATGCTTTGGCAGAATCTCACTAACTGTTTCCAGGCTCTGCCTTGGCACCAGGGTCTCAAAAAAAGGGGGCTACCCCCATTCGTCGACTGGAGGAAATGTGAAGTTTCTAAAAGATAAATCATCTCTTACACATGATGTGAGTGCTCGTCGTAGAAATCTACGGTTCGGTGCTGCCATCTTGGTAAGCGCTTCCTTGGCTTTGGCATCAACAGCTGTTGCTGCTACTAGCGCATCTGCTGCACCAACTGGTCAACTCATAATCGCAAACGCTGAACCAATTACTGCTGCGTACTACGATCCACACTCAGCATTTGGATTAGTTGATGCACAACTCGGCTCATTGGTATATGACACCCTGCTCTTGATGGATAAGAACGGCAAGCTATCACCAAGTCTTGCTTCATCCTATAAGCGCGTATCAAAAACTGAGGTAGATGTCGTAGTCCGTACCGGAGTGAAATTTCACGATGGTACAGCACTGACACCTGCAGATGTTGCTGCAAGCATTAACCGGGTAATCGTGAAGGATTCGCCATTGGCGTTTGCTCTCCTTGGCGCACCTGGCAAGGCAACCGTAAGTGGAGACACAGTAAAGATTGTTACCGATAAGCCTTTTGGTGCATTGGAAAACTCTCTTGCGGTAATTGCAATTGTCTCATCTGCTGACATTGCTAAGCCAGATAACTGGAAGGTCACTGCAAATGGAACTGGACCTTATACATTCGTTTCGTATAAGAACAACGACATTACTGTTACGGCCAATCCAAGCTACTGGGGCACTCAACCTAAAATCAAAACCATAATCCTTCGCTACATCGAAGATACTCAAGCTCGCCAGAGTGCATTGCTGACTGGTCAGGTTGATATGTCTACTCGTGTTGGCCCTCAGGAGATCGCTGGAGTTAAAGGCAACAGCAGTTTCACTGTCTTCTCAAATCAAGGCCCACCTTCACAGATCATCTCGATCTGGACAGACCGTGGACCTCTGAAGGATCCAGCTTTGCGTCGTGCGATTTCTTACGCAATTGATCGCAAGACAATCAATGCTGTTATCCAAGGCGGAATGAACAATCTCGCCTTTAACGGTATGCCAACAAACATGCCATTCTACAAGCCAGCTGCTGAGCACTATGCATACAACCCAGGAAAAGCGAAGGCGTTATTGAAGTCCCTTGGCTTCAACAACAACCTCACACTTACTATGTCAACCAGCAGCTTGGTACCAAAACAAGCTGAGATTGACCAAGCAATTGTTGGATATCTGAAGGCTGTAGGCGTGACTGTTAAGTTGACTAAACTCGAAGTTGGAAAGTTCCGTACTACATATTCCGATTACGACATGTCACTTAACACTATTGCAACATTCAACAATGACCCTAGCTTTGCTCTCGGCATTTATGCCGGTGGTATCGGTAAGGCCGTGTTCCAATGGTCCGACGCTAAGTTCGATGCACTCTTTGCAGCGCAAAGAGATGATGCAGGTAGTACTCGTGGAGCTAAAGTCAACGCTGCACAGACCTACCTCTGGACTGTAGCTCGCACACTTTGGGTTAGTGATGAAAACTGGGTTTTCATTGTTAACAACAAGGTAAAGAACTACACCCGTTCACCATTGGTGGGTGAAGCTCTAATAGTCGACGCTTCTCTATAAAGTAACGAGGGTAAAATATAGAAAGGGGCGGACACTGTGAGGTTCTTCTTATCGCGGGTTGCGCAAGCACTCGTGATTGTAAGCGGCATCACAGTGTCCGTCTTTTTTATGCTCCGTTTTACTGCAGGTGACCCGGCTCGAATCCGCGGGAACTTATTTTCTACGAACGAAGTCTTAGATGAGTACCGTCGTCAATTCGGAACAGATCGAACAGTCTTTCAACAATTTGCAACATTTCTCAATGGTGTAATCCACGGAAGCCTGGGAAATAGTTTTAGGTATCAGGAGCCAGTAACTGGACTTGTCTTACCTGCCCTTCGCCACACGATGCTTCTGGGCATGACGGCACTACTTATCTCTCTTTCCCTAGCAATTTTACTTGGCACAATCTCTGCTCGTAATCCTCGTGGGTTGGTAGCGCGAGCAAGCGGGGTACTGGCCATCTTCGGGCAAAGCGCCCCATTGTTTTGGATCGGCTTGCTGCTCATAAGTTTATTTTCAGTCAACTTAGGTTGGTTACCATCAGGCGGCTTTACTAGTTGGAAGAATTTAATTCTGCCAGCAGTTACATTGGCCATGAATATATTGCCTTCAGAGATGCGAGTGCTATCTGCCAGCGTGAAGGCAGAGCTAGATGAGGATTATGTAAGAACGGCGCATGCCTTTGGTCTTGCCCGCTGGAGGGTCTATTTTGTACATGTACTACGAAATGCGTGCTTGCCACTTCTTACTGTTGTTGGCAACGATATGGGAATGCTCCTTGGTGGCGCGATAGTCGCCGAAGTTGTCTTTAACTTTCCCGGAATCGGCACACTCGCTTTGGTAGGACTTAATGCTCGCGACTATCCTCTTTTGCAGGGAGTAACAATTGTTGCTGCATGCACCTTTGTACTCGTGAATTTATTGGTAGATCTTCTCTACACCGTGATCAATCCGCGCGTGCGCTTGGGTGGAGCGACGTGAAAGAGAAATACCGTGGACGCGGTTTATTGATATTTAGTTCCATACTCATGGGTCTAATTGTTGTTGTTGGGCTATTAGGCCCCTTCCTATTAGTTGACCCTCTTGATCAAGATCTCATCAGCGCCATGAAGCCACCGTTTTCAGCGCATCACATATTAGGGACCGATCCTCTTGGAAGAGACATTCTAAGTCGCATCGCAAGCGGTGCTCGGGTCTCGTTAATCGTCTCTATTTTAGGAATGATCGGATCCCTCACCGTGGGTACCATCATGGGGCTTATATCTGGCGCACGAAATAGATGGTTGGCATGGGCAAGTGATCGCCTGATTGATGTGCAAATGGCATTTCCTTATATTCTTCTTGCAATAGTGATTGTTTCTGCGACAACCGCCTCGCTCCCAATTTTGATCCTATTAATGGTTTTGGCTGGCTGGGCCTCTGCTGCTCGAGTAATACGAAGCATTGTGTTGAGTGAACGCCCAAAGGATTATGTAAAAGCCGCCGAGCTAGTTGGAGCGGATCAAAAGCGAGTTCTAATTAGGTACATCGGGCCCACTCTTGTGCCAGCAATTTTTACAATCGCACCGTTGCAAGCATCAGCCATGATTGTTATGGAAGCGACGCTCTCTTTCCTAGGCCTTGGTGTACAACCACCAACACCAAGTTGGGGCGGCATGCTCTTAGAAGGCAAGGTTTATTTGAGCGAAGCTTGGTGGCTAACAACAATTCCCGGAATTGCCATTGCAATCACGTGCGCGGCATTAATTGGCATAGGCGAAGGTCTTTCGGTCAAACTGCGAGGAGATCGTCGTCGTCGAGTTGACCCCTCTCAATCAGAAACGGTTAACGCTAAGTCGAACTCCACAAAACTAAATTCTGGCGGCGATAAATCATGATAACCGCAAGAATGGATTCTCAAGCAGAAGCATTGCTTTCAATTAGGGGTTTAACTATTGCGCTAGATGATCGACCCGGAACTTCACCGGTAGTTCAAAATTTAACTTTTGACGTTCGCGAAGGCGAGTGCGTAGGAATTGTAGGCGAGTCTGGTTCTGGAAAATCGCTCAGCAGTTTGGCTCTTTTAAACATGTTGCCCAAAGGTGTGCACATCTCTAGTGGCAGCATCATTGCTGCGGGTAAAGATCTTACAAAGGCAAACGAGAGAGAGTTAAGAGATGTGCGTGGGTCATTAGTCTCGATGGTTTTCCAAGATCCAGGGGCAGCTCTCAACCCAAGTCGTACGGTTGGAAAACTTCTCGCGGATGTACTTCATGCCCATTCGGATTTATCTCGCGAATCAATTCGGGAAAGAAGTATCGCCGTGTTGAATGACGTCGGGTTTCCAGATCCAGAAAGTCGCTTAAAAAGTTTTCCATTTCAGTTGAGTGGGGGCTTGCGACAAAGAGTTGCTATCGCGATGGCACTAATTAATCGGCCGAGAATTTTGGTCGCAGATGAACCGACCACGAGCCTTGACGTCTCAGTCCAAAAAGGTATTTTGCAGCTGATCCGTCGTAGAACTACTGAAGATCGAATCGGGTGCGTCTTTGTAAGTCATGATCTTGGTGTCATTGCCGAGGTAGCCGATCGTGTAGTCATTATGTATTCAGGCCAAGTTGTTGAAGAAGGTCCAGTAGCAAACGTGCTCACCAATCCACGCCACCCGTATACCCGAGGCTTAATAGCGTCTGCTCCAAACATGACAAGCACTCTTGCAAATCCGCTGCGCCCAATCCCAGGCTCTTTACCATCGGTTGGACGCACACCAAACGGATGTGCTTTTCAAGACCGCTGCCCGGATAAATCCAAAGGACAGTGCGCACCACAAGATCCTTCGTGGACTACTGACTCCAAAAATCCTTCACACCGCTGGCTATGCCATGATTCAAGCAATTCCAGAGCAAAGGCTTCGTTATGAAACCCTTATTAGAAGCCACGGGGATTGTTAAAGAATTCCGAGGACGAGGTCGCTCACTTGATGTTCTAGCCCTTGATGGAGTTGATTTTTCAATCATGCCGGGTGAAGTGGTTGGCATAGTAGGAGAAAGCGGATCCGGAAAGAGCACCTTGTCTCGAATTCTTGTTGGAATCGAACAAGCCACTAAAGGCGTTGTACGACACAACGGCGAGGAAGTTAACACCCCAGCAGATTGGCGCAAACTGCGTTTCGATGCGCAATATATTTTCCAAGACCCGTATCTCTCACTTGCTCCGCACATGAGTGTGGGTCAGAGCATCGGTGACGGACTAGAGATTCGTGGCGAAGGTACTCCGGCTGATCGAGCCAAGCGCATTGCCACCACTCTTGAAATGGTTGGACTCAAAGCCTCGGATGCGCAGTCCTATCCAGCAGTATTCAGTGGCGGTCAGCGACAGCGCATTAGTTTAGCGCGCGCATTAGTGCTCAATCCCAAAGTTATTATCTGTGATGAAATAGTTTCAGGCCTTGACGTTTCTGTTCAGGCACAAATTCTTAATCTTTTAGTAGAGCTTCACCGCGAACACGGAGTGGGCTTAGTCTTCGTTTCTCACGACTTGCGAGTTGTTAAATACTTGTGCCAAAGAATTCTTGTTATGCATCGTGGCTTAGTTGTTGAATCCAATAGCACTGAAAAACTTTTTTCTAATCCGCAACACGAGTACACACAGCATCTATTGAGCTGTGTTCCTGCTGGACTATCCCCGTCAGGCGTGTGACTCATGGAAAAGTGGGACCGTAACTGGGGTTGTCGCGTTGACATAGATGCAACTTCGCGCGGATGGGAAAGCGCAGTCTTACAAAACTCTAAATTGCGCGTCACAATTCTTATAGGTAAAGGCTGTGATGTTGTTGAGGTGCTCTACAAGCCGCGCGATATGGACATCACGCCTCGTACGGGACGTGGACTCAGAAGGAGAGATGAAGCAGTTGCTGCGCCGTGGTCTGAGATGGGCTCTTTCCTAGATCAATATGAAGGTGGTTGGCAAGAGATTTTGCCGCATGGCGGCCAACCAGGAACTTTTCAAGGTGCTTCGTTTGCACAACACGGTGAGTCCAGTCGTCTTCCTTGGAAAGTAAGCATTGTGGAAGATAGCTCAGAAAGAGTTGAAATTTTGTGTACTTCACGATTATCGATCATGCCTTTTTATATGGAGAAGCGTTTTAGTCTTAGTGGAAATAGCGCGACTCTCACCATGAGTTCGATGGTTAAAAATGAAGGAGCCGTTGAACTTCCAGTAATGGCTGGGCATCATCTTGCCTACGGGGCACCCTTTATTGGTCCAGGTGCAACGATTGAAATGCCTCAAGGCACAACTTATAGCGCACACGCCGCAACCGTTTTTGAAACCGGACGGCGCAGTAATGGCGCATCTGGCACGTGGCCAAAAATGACAAGTGATACTGGTGCAGAAATTGATATGAGCGTATTACCTCCTAAAGGAACTAAGAGCGATCTGCACTACATCAAACCCTTGGAAGGTTGGTATGCCATCACTTCTGCAGATGAATCCATCACAGCAAAAGTTATGTGGGATAACAAATCACAACCCTATCTATGGTTCTGGCAAGAATTTGGAGCTGGTAGGACATACCCCTGGTGGGGAATGGAATATCTACTCGGCCTTGAACCATGGACCAGCGCTCCTGGTTCGGGGCTTGCCGATGCTGTAGCCGCTGGAACTGCTCCACACATTAAGCCCGGAGATTCAATTTCTACCGCACTATCTGTGCACATAGATGAAAGGAAAAGTAGATGAGAATACTTGCCATTGGAGCCCACCCAGATGATGTAGAGATTTTATGTAGTGGCACTTTAGCCCTCTGCGCTGAACGCGGAGATCAAATCTTTATCGCCATCGCTACAAATGGAAATGTTGGTACGGGCGATCCAGCCATCACACGCGAGCAAATAGGGGCAACCCGACATGAAGAAGCGAAGAAGTCAGTAGCTCACATCGGAGCAACGTTGATTTGGATGGATTTTGATGATGAATGGCTTTTCAATAATCAAGAAACTCGAGAACGCTTTATCGACGCTATCCGAGAAGCACGCCCAGATGTGATGATTATTCATGATCTTAACGATTACCACCCTGATCATCGCATCGCCGGGGCTATAGCGCGGGATTGTCGTATTCCCGCTAGCGTTCCGTTGGTGAAGACTAAATTCCCCGAAACACCGATCCCAACAGTTTTTGCAATGGATACGGTTTTAGGAAATAGTTTCGAACCTGAGTTCTACGTTAATATTTCATCCGTGATTGAAACTAAGAAAAAGATGTTACTTAGTCATCACAGCCAGGCTGCCTGGTTGAAGCATGTTTTCGGAACTGAGATAACTGACAACATGTTGATCCAGGGAAAGTTTCGTGGAGCTCAAGCTGGTTACGAGTATGCGGAAGGTTTCAAATTGATGCACGACTGGCCACACACTGGAGACTCGAGGTTACTGCCATAAAACTTCGCTCAGCTAAATCTTCCCCGAAAACAAGCGTGGATCTACCTCGCCTTAATCGCGAGAGCTCCACGATGCGCTCTGGAATTACCGAGGCTCTGCGACTTCGAATTATCGATGGAACATTGCCGGCTGGAACACGCGTTTCCGAAGAATGGGTTGCGAGCGAAATGGGAGTGAGCCGTGGTCCGGTTCGCGAGTCTCTTCGCGAATTGGAAAACGAAGGCCTACTTGTCGTTAATGCTTATCGTGGAACTTTCGTTAAGGAAATTACAACCGAGGAACTTCGTAATGTTTTGATTCCAATTCGTCTTATTTTGGAAAGTCGTGCTTGCGTCCTTGCAATACCAACGATGACTGAGGGAGATTTTCAGACCTTGGCTGGAATTGTGGATCTTATGGACTCCGTAGCCACCGCTGGAGGAGACGGCGCACTGATCGAGCTTGTCGACCTTGATGTTCAGTACCACCAGTTCTTAATGAGTCTGTGCGATCAGTACCACACCATGCAGTTATGGAAATCAATTCAACCCCGCATTCGGGTGGGCTTTTATCGTCTAGGCCTCAGGCACTTTGATTATCAAGAAATTACCGTGGAACATCAAATACTTTTGGATGCATTGAGAACTCGTGACCCTAAAGTTGTATTGCCAGCCCTTGAGCATCATATTTGTACGGATCAATACAGGCTTTTGGATCGAGTCGAAAAAGAGCAAAAATAACGCTGAAATATCAGATTTTAGGCCGGCGTGGAGAGAATCTTCAAAATTTCTTTTGACATGTAATCCCTGATAGAAATTCCCTCGTCGATATATTTTCCATAATTAAAAAATCCATGAATCATTCCTTGGACGTCATTGTGAGAAGTTGTTACTCCAGCCTCTTCTAATTTTCTTGCATAGTCGATGCCATCTTGGCGCAAAACATCGAATTCAGCGGTAAGAATTATTGCAGGTGGCAACTGTGCGAAATTGTTGGCGGCATGTGGAACGGCATAAGAATTCGCTAAATCCTCATCCCCGTTGAGGTATTGCTCCCAAGCCCATTTAATCCCCTTTTGTGTGGAACCAAACCCTTCAGCACAAGGAACGCCAGGATGAGAGACATACTCTGGACCATTAGCTGGGTAGATGAGTAATTGGTATGCCAACTTATACTCACCTGTATCTCGTGTCTTAAGAGCAACAGCTGAGGCAAGATTTCCGCCAGCGCTATCACCACCAACACCAATTTTAGTGGAATCAATATTCAAGTGAGCTGCGTTTGCAAATGTCCATTCAATTGCAGAAAAGCAGTCATCAAAAGGAATGGGAAATTTATGTTCAGGTGCCTTTTGATAATTGACAGCAATAACAACAGATTGTGTTTTCGCAGCTAGGGTAGTTAATTGTGCGCTGTAGCGATCGATGTGGAAGGCAACCCATCCGCCGCCATGAAAGTAGATAAGAGCGTTAAAAGGACCGGGACCATTTGGTGTGTAAATGTTTATAGGTAGATCGGCTGTCGGGGAGGTGATGTATCGATGCTCTATACCGACACTTGGATCCAGTGGGCCTGCGAGATCGTTATCGGTGTGGGACAGCGCTCTGACACCGTGAAGGTCCACTGTGATATCGGGAGCGTTTGATTGTGCTTCCATCTCCAAAAATGCGCGGGCTTGGGGATGCAAAGGCATGGGAGCGACTCTATAAGTTTTGATCCAGGTTAGATATCGCTTCTCTCAATAGGCAAGAGAGCGGGCGACGGGAATCGAACCCGCGCTGCCAGCTTGGGAAGCTGACGTGATGCCATTTCACTACGCCCGCAAGACCTAAGAGCCCATTTACCCAAAGCATAGGCAGGGACGGTAAAGTCACCAACTATGTTGCTGAGCGATCGAGATATTCACTTAGAAATTAAGGCTGGCCGAGTCAAGGTAGAACCTTTCGACACAGGGATGATCCAACCCTCCAGTGTGGATGTGCGACTTGATCGTTTTTTCCGTGTTTTCGAAAACCATAAGTATTCAGTGATTGATCCCTCTATTGAACAAGGTGAGCTCACACGCGAAGTAGAAGTGGCACCGAAAGAGTTTTTCATTTTGCACCCAGGTGAATTCGTTTTGGCGAGCACCTATGAAATTATTTCTTTACCTGATGACATTGCTGGACGCCTAGAAGGTAAATCCTCTTTAGGTCGTCTTGGTCTTTTGACTCATTCGACCGCGGGATTTATCGATCCAGGATTTTCTGGACACATCACTTTGGAACTTTCTAACGTTGCCAACTTGCCAGTGAAATTGTTTCCTGGAATGAAAATCGGGCAACTGTGTCTCATCAAACTCTCATCTCCCGCTGAGCATCCTTACGGTTCGGCGCTTTATGGTTCACGTTATCAAGGTCAACGCGGGCCGACACCAAGCCGCTCATGGATGAATTTTCACCAAAGCGATATTAAGTAGCACTTTCTTGGACTAGACCTCCCAGAGGCAAATAGTAAGCACTCAGGTGCAAAGTTCATCTACTGGTACTTTTCCTAAACTGGAGTAGATTACTGACATGTCAAAAATTGAGATGGTTCTATTAGTTATCGCAGCGCTCGCATTTTTTGTTGTCTCTCTCTATAACCGCCTAGTGCGCCTCAACGTTGCAGTGGACGAAGCGTTCGCGCAGATCGAAGTTCAACTCAAGCGTCGTTCTGATTTGATTCCAAATCTAGTTGAGACAGTTAAAGGTTATGCGGCGCACGAAAGCGCAACCTTTGAAAAAGTTGTTAACGCCCGAGCTAAGGCTACTACCGCCACAACAGTTGCTGATGTGGCTGCTGCCGATGGCATGGTCACGCAAGCCCTTCGCGGATTATTAGCAGTTGCTGAGGGGTACCCAGAACTTAAGGCATCCAGCAATTTCTTAGCCCTGCAAGAAGAGCTATCCACCACTGAGAATAAGGTCTCTTTCGCTCGTCAGTTCTATAACGACAATGTGCGCTCGTTAAATACAGCAGTAAAGACGATACCTACTTCACTTTTTGCTGGTATCGCAAAAGTAAGCAGCCGTGCTTTCTATGAAGTAGAAGATCCTGCATCTCGACAAGCACCAAATGTGAAGTTTTAATATTTAATGGCTGAAGTTTCATTTCGAGGCATGGAAGCCTCTAACAAAAGAAAAACATATTTACTTCTAGCTGGTATGGGTGCACTTGTCTGGGTTGTTATTTACGCAGCCTTGACTTATTTTGGGGCAAGCACAGTGGGAATAGTTCCCATCGCGGTTGGAATAGCACTTGTATCAGTGTGGGGTTCGTATTACGCATCAGATTCGATTGTGCTGCGTATGACTGGAGCTCGCGAGATCAGCGAAGGAGAGAATCCAAAGTTGTTTAATGTGATTCACGAAGTTGTAATCGCAAGCGGTTTACCGATGCCTAAAGTTGCAGTGGTAGAAGATAGCGCCCCTAATGCATTTGCAACAGGCCGTAATCCAAATCATGCGGTAATCGCTTTTACAACCGGAATTTTAGATGCGATGGATCGAGATCAACTTCAAGGAGTTATTGCTCATGAAATGTCTCATGTTGGTAATCGAGACACATTAGTTTCTGCAGTCGCCGCAACAACCGCGGGAGCAATTGCTCTGCTTAGCGACATGCTGACACGCATGATGTGGTTTGGTGGTGGACGTAGAGATAGCAGGAGCGGTAATTCAAATCCAATCGCGCTCGTTGTTTCGCTCGTCGTCTTGATTCTTGCGCCCCTTGCTGCCATGTTGTTGAAATCCGCAGTTTCACGTCGTCGTGAAGCTCTGGCTGATGCAACAGCCGTATCCTTCACGCGAAATCCTGCAGGATTACGTTCGGCACTTGAAGTTTTAGCTGCGGATTCAACAGTGGTGCAACAACGCTCGACCGCTGTTGCTCATATTTGGATTGAGTCTCCACTAGACGCACGTTCAGTTTCGAGACTATTTGCTACACATCCACCTATCGAAGAGCGAATCGCAGCACTGCGCGCAATGGAAAGCTTGGGTCCTGCGCAGTAGTACGTGATTGATGTTTGGGCAAAATGTGATTCAGATTTGGCGAGAAGGTGTTTGAGGAACCCCTCTTCACTACGAGTGAAATTTGGGCGATCTTATTTAGAATTCAATCAAGGCTGCTAAAAGTCAGATTCTTAGTGACTTAAAGGGAAAAAGAGTGTGAATGTTGCGCCTTCGCCGAGTTTTGAAGCCACACTCACTCGGCCGCCGTGGGCTCGCATTACCGAATCAACGATTGAAAGACCTAACCCACTTCCCTCATTGCTAGTGCGTGCACGCGATGGATCGGCGCGGAAGAAACGCTCAAAAATTCTTTCTTGATCACTTTTGCTTAAGCCTGGCCCTTGATCGGCTACGGCAATTGTAATTCCTTCGTCAGATTGCGTAACTGTGATCGAAATTTGTGTGCCGGCGGGGGTATGAGTGCGTGTATTAGCAAGTAAATTTGCAATAACTTGGTGTATTTGATGTGAATCGCCAAGGACAAAAAGATCATCATCTGGCACTGAAAGTGAAATGGGATGTTGTGGGCCAGCTGCTCGAGCAGATTCAATCGCTTCTTCTACGGCTTGCTTGACGTTAACGGGTAGTTTCACGATCTCACGCGATTGATCTAGGCGAGCGAGTAAGAGAAGGTCTTCAACAAGTGTTCCCATACGCACAGATTCTTTTTCAATACGTCCTATCAATTCACTTGTCTCGATGCCAGGTTGAACCGCTCCTTGGCGATGTAGTTCAGCAAACCCACGAATTGCAGTCAGTGGAGTACGTAGTTCATGACTTGCATCTGCAATAAATCTACGGAGCCTGTCCTCACTTGCTGTACGTGCGGCAAAAGATTCCTCAATACGGGAAAGCATTTGATTGAGTGAGCCGACAAGTCTTCCTACTTCGGTGTCAGGTTTTGCGTCCGGCAAACGAGCAGATAAATCTCCTTCGGCAATTAACTCCGCAGTGGATTCAACTTCAGCGAGGGGCTTCAATCCAAATTCAATAACTTTTCGGGAAGCAAAAGCAATAAGCAAAAGTGCAATCAGACCAATAAAAATAAAGAGAAACTGTAATTGATGGACAGTCTTATCGACTCCATCGAGAGATTGCGCGACAACAACACTTCCAAGTGAGGATGGAAGAACTCGTGCTAATACCCGAAAGTCAGCACCCGGGGCCGAAATTGTGAAGGGTAAATTCTTTTGTGCTGCCACAATCGAGGGAGTGAACCCCTTTACGAATTTGGTAATTTCTTGAGTGTTGAGGTCTCCACCTAGAACACCAACAATGTCACCTGTTGGATTGAGCAAAGTAACCGACATTGATGTGGGCACCTGGCGTAATGGCCGAAGGATGCGCGTTGGAGCAAGTTTTGGTCGAGGCGTAGCTCGGTCTTGGGATTCATCGCTCTCGGATGCAGATTCTTCATTTACTGGTAACTGGTTTTCATCAGGGGCAATTCCTGCGCGATCTAAACGAAGAGATGTTCCTCCGGCAACACTTGCAAGCTGTGAATCGACTTGGCTGGTGAGGTATGAATGAAGTGCGCTTCCTGCGGCAATATCGGAGGCGATAAATCCGAGACCAGCCAGAACAACAACGCCGACGACGAGTCGATTCTTTAAACTCCACAAACTTAATGGAGTCGAGACTCTACGGCGCTGAGATTCCATCATAAAAGTAGATAGTGCAGCGCACTATTTTCTAGGGGGCATCCGTAGGCGATAGCCAACCCCACGCACTGTGTGAATAAGCGGTGGGTCGAATGTGTCAATTTTTTTACGAAGGTAGGAAATATATGTTTCAACAATTCCTGCATCTCCGCGAAAATCATATTGCCAGACGTGATCCAAGATTTGTGCCTTAGAGACAACGCGGTCGGCATTGATAAGAAGGTAGCGAAGCAAAAGAAATTCGGTGGGGGAAAGTTCAATCAATTGGCCCGCACGATAAACCTCATGAGTTGCTTCATCTAGTTCTAAATCTGCGAAGCGAATCTTTTCGTCATCAGGAATAATTTCAACGGCTCCTGTGCGGCGAAGTAATGCACGGATACGCGCTACAAGCTCTTCAAGACTAAAGGGCTTTGTCATATAATCATCGCCGCCGATAGTCAGGCCTGCAACCTTGTCTTCCATGCCATCTTTAGCGGTGAGGAATAGAACGCCAACATTGTGGCCTTCACTGCGCAATTGGCGACAGACTTCAAAACCATCGAGATCTGGCAACATGACATCAAGGATCATTGCGTGAGGATGAAATTCTTCAGCAACCTGCAATGCCTGCGCGCCATTAGCCGCGGTGCGAACATCAAAGCCAACGAAACGAAGGCTCGTAGCAATGAGATCGGAGATGCTCGACTCATCATCGACCACCAAGATCTTGTGGGTAGTTACTTCCTTGATATCGCTCTGTCCTGCACGCTCTTTGAGAGTCGTCATTGTTATCACCTCGCTGCGCACAATGCTCCCGAATGCTGGGGATTGTCTGAGAATACTACGAATTACGACTAAGGATTTAGGCTGGCTTCACCGACCTCAAGAGCGCTTGGGCAACATCCAAAACCTCGACGGTGGATTCGCGAGCGGCAACGCCATCGCTGACCATGACGCGACAGAACGGACACGCCACCGCTACCTCTTCTGCGCCAGTTGCAATGGCTTCATCGACACGGTTTAAGTTGATGCGGGTACCAATTGATTCTTCCATCCACATTCGCCCACCGCCTGCGCCACAACAGAATGAACGTTCTTGATTACGTGGCATCTCTTTCAGCGTCACACCAGTTGCGGCGAGAAGTTCGCGAGGTGGATCATAAATTTTGTTATGACGTCCCAGGTAACAAGGATCGTGGTAAGTCAATTGTTTTTCATTCTTAGTAATCGGAATAAGTTTGCCTTCTCGCACCAATTGGTTGAGAAGTTGGGTGTGGTGAACCATCTGCAATTCAAAACCACTTTGCGCGTAGTCGCGACCGATCGTTGTGAAGCAGTGAGGACAAGTGACCACAACTTTCTTTGTACCTTTATCTGGGCGAGCCGCAAAAACTTGCGTGAGAGTTTCGATGTTTTCGCGGGAAAGAATTTGGTACAAGAATTCATTTCCGGCCCTTCTTGCAGGATCACCGGTGCACGTTTCCTTTTTGCCAAGGACAGCAAATGAAACTCCCGACATATAGAGGAGCTCGGCTACAGCTTTAGTAGTTTTCTTTGCGCGTTCTTCATAAGCCCCTGCACACCCAACCCAAAACAAATATTCGACATCATCAGGTAATTGACCTTCGACTACGCGGATTGGGAAATCGCATTCGGCCATCCATCCATCGCGATCAGTGCGATTGGTACCCCAAGGGTTTCCCGCACTTTCTAGATTGCGGAAGGTGCCACCAAGTTCTGTTGGAAATTCGGATTCAACTAATACCTGAAAGCGCCGCATATTAACGATGTGATCAATATGTTCGATATCAACTGGGCACTCGTTCACGCACGCCCCGCAGGTAGTGCAAGACCAGAGAACCTCAAGTGAGATAGGCGCAAATTCGCCAACCAGAGCTTCATTTTTGACAACCTTGGACATTGCGTGGTCACGCATCGCCATGATGAGCAACTTGGGTGACAAAGGCTTATCGGTGTGCCACGCAGGACACTGAGACTGACAACGGCCGCATTCGGTGCAGCTAGTCATATCCAGTAGGCCCTTCCAAGATATATCTCCCCTGGTCCCAAGTCCAAAGACATCGTCATCGGCTGGATCTTCAAAGTCAATAACTTTTCCATGCGAGAGCATCTCTGGAAGTTCACCTAGTGAATTAGTTCCATCGCTATGGCGTTTGTAGTAAACGTTAAAGAAGGCGAGGAATCTGTGCCACGCCACACCCATGGTGAGGTTGAACGCAATTACGATAAACCACAGCATTGAAACAAAAATTTTTACCGCAGCAATTATTTGAATGGACTGTGTAATCGTGTGAAGACTTAAATTTTTGAAGCGGGCTCCAATAAACCATGTGGTGATGAAATGTTGATTCCAGATTGTGTATTCAGATAAAGCCGCTTCAAAGGCTCTTAAGGAGATAACACAAAAAACAATGACAAGAATTGTTGCTTCAACGAAGTAAGCCTTGAGCGATCCCGAACCAAAGAAGCGAGATTTTCTATCTTTCCGAAAGATCCGAGTGAATTGTCGAATTCCAATTAATGCAACAATTCCAATTCCCGTTGCCCATGCAGTTAGTTCGGTGAAGTATTCGTAAGGATAGAAACTTCCAATCCAAGGAAGAACGAAATAAGGATTTGAAACTTGACCATATGCCGTAACAAGAGTTCCAAAAAGTGAAAAGAAACCAATCATGACAAACCAATGTGCTATTCCGGTTCCAGTGAAATTGAGCATCTTTGTATGGCCCAAGATTTCACGAAGCATGTTGCGCAATCTGCGCCCACGGAAATCACTTCGAGTTGGGTCGGGTTGCCCAGCCTTGTAAATAGCTAAAAGTTTTTTGCCATTGAAGGCAAGAAGCGTGAGAGCTACAAAAGTAATCCCGTATGAGATTGCGGGAATTAGAAGACTTAACCAATAGGACATAGTGAAGAGGATACTCAGAGCCGGTTTAGACCAGGAGACTTCCTCCAGGCTTTACTAATGAAATCTTGCGAAGTTCCCGAGAAACGAGGAGAGAACTGGTCAAGTAAGTTAAAACTTGAGCAAGAACGACTCCATAAATACCAAGAATAAGAACGCCAATAATAGCGAGAAGTAGATACATTGTTATCAAGACCAATGAAATATTGGAGTTGACTCTATCTCCACCGTTTCGGATTAAAGTGGCGGCGGAGAGAAGGTAGGCGGCTCGAAGAATTTCTTGGAAAACAACAAGGTAATAAATTGCCAAAGGGAGTAGCCAATTTGCGCCGAACCAGTATTTAGTGAAGTAATAAACAGTAATTCCAGAAAACCCATATAACAAGACTGCAAGTGCGGAAAATCCTTTGCGATGTGATTCGAAAGGTTTCGAAATGGATTTGCCATGGCCGGCCACTAGCAGGTTTGCAAGGGCTTCCGGAAGAAAGCGAACGTAATTAATTAGTCCAGCCATTACTGAGTATTGTGTGAATTTTGCTAAAGGCATGAACCAGGCCACGATCAGCTTGTCTGAATAGTCTGCTAAACCACTAACGAGACTATAGACGTGATTGTGCCTAACTGTTTTTAGGAAATCATAAAGCTCAGCGAAATTTCCAAGTTTGCGTAAACTCAACCTTTTAACCACGATAAAAAAAGTGCAAACTACGGAAAAAATATAAGACAAATTAAAAGCAATCAGAACACAAGTTGATAAACTATACGAACTCAACAATCGCAATAGAAAGTAGAGTGACACCTGAAGGATCGCAACAACAACTTCCACAACTCCAGCAGTTCGAATTTTCCCAAGCCCGATTAAGATGTTGGTACTGGAGTAATCCAAACTTGCCATTAAAGCGAAACCTGTGCCGAGTATTAGTAGCGAGATTGGCAGGTGTGACTTGATATGCGAATAAATGAGCAAGCTTCCAAAACTAATCCCAGAAATTACAACAGAGGTACTTATTAACAGGAGAACCACTCGAGTAAGAGCCAGTGTTTGCATCTCGGGGCTGTTGGATAGTTGCCGGAAAGTTAGCGTTATACCTGAGGCCAGAAGGTAGATGAGGGTGATGGCGGTTATAAGGATAAATCCCATGACTGATCGGTTTTGGATTCCCAATTGGCGACTGTAAATGAGGGCAAAGATGCCACCGAGCCCTGAAGACAAGACGCGCATGGTGAGAAAAACTGGGCCTTTGCTCAAGAAACCTTTCTGAGAAGACCGTCGCATCGGCTTAATCTAGTTGCGCCGCGGGAATAAACCCGTCCGCCCCCCTGTTCCACCCAATAGCAACCTTGAGTCGATCTGACTCAATCTTTTGACAAAGAGCGGCGCAAGGTTGAAACTTAGAGCAGTGGCCCAGGAAGGGCCAGAAATAGGAGCAAAAAAGATGGCTAGAGCAGTTGGAATCGACCTCGGCACTACGAATAGCTGCGTGTCAGTACTCGAAGGTGGCGAGCCTACGGTTATCGCCAACGCAGAAGGTGCCCGCACAACACCCTCGATCGTGGCCTTTGCCAAAAATGGCGAAGTCCTTGTGGGCGAGGTGGCCAAGCGCCAATCCGTCACAAACGTCGAGCGCACTATTCGCTCGGTCAAACGACACATGGGTACTTCTTGGAATATCGATATCGATGGCAAGAAATACACCCCTCAAGAAATTAGTGCGCGTATCTTGCAAAAACTCAAGCGCGATGCAGAGGCTTACCTTGGCGAAACCGTTACGGATGCAGTTATTACTGTGCCTGCATATTTCAATGACGCACAACGCCAAGCAACAAAAGAGGCTGGCGAAATTGCCGGTCTCAATGTTTTGCGCATCATCAACGAGCCAACTGCAGCCGCGCTCGCATACGGACTCGACAAAGCGGATCAAGAGCAGACAATCCTTGTTTTCGACTTAGGTGGCGGAACATTCGACGTTTCACTTCTTGAAATCGGCGATGGCGTTGTCGAAGTGAAGGCAACAAACGGCGATAACAATCTCGGTGGAGATGACTGGGATCAAGCACTGGTTGATTTCCTTGTAAAAACTTTTGGTTCTAAAAACGGAATTGACCTCACCAAAGACAAGATGGCCATGCAACGTATTCGCGAGGCTGCCGAGAAAGCAAAGATCGAACTTTCTTCCTCCCAGCAAGCATCTATTAATTTGCCATACATCACTGTTGATCCTGAGAAGAACCCACTTTTCTTGGATGAAACAATCACACGCGCGCAGTTCCAATCCATGACTGCAGATTTACTAGAGCGTTGCAAGAAGCCATTCCAAGCTGTTCTTAAAGATGCTGGAATTCCAATTGCAAACATTCATAGCGTCGTACTGGTTGGCGGATCAACACGTATGCCGGCAGTGGTTGATCTTGTTCGCTCACTAACTGGCGGCAAAGAACCAAATAAGGGCGTAAACCCTGATGAGGTTGTTGCTGTTGGCGCATCGTTACAAGCAGGAGTTCTTAAAGGTGAAGTGAAGGATGTTCTCCTTCTGGATGTCACACCTCTTTCACTCGGCATTGAAACCAAGGGCGGAGTGATGACTCGATTGATCGAGCGCAACACAACGATCCCAACAAAGCGGAGCGAGATCTTCACCACCGCTGATGACAATCAGCCAGCAGTGCAGATCCAGGCCTACCAAGGTGAGCGCGAAATGGCTGCCTACAACAAGAAATTGGGCATGTTCGAGCTCACCGGTCTTCCACCAGCACCACGCGGAATCCCACAAATCGAAGTGACCTTCGACATCGATGCCAACGGCATTGTGCATGTTTCAGCCAAGGATCTTGGTACAGGTAAAGAGCAGAGCATGACCATCACTGGCGGTTCCGCACTTTCCAAAGATGAGATCAACCGCATGATGGAAGATGCAGAATCACACGCCGAGGAAGATCGCCAGCGTAAAGAAGAGGCAGAGATTCGCAACACTGGTGATTCGCTGATGTACCAAACTGAAAAGTTTTTGGCTGAAAACGGCGAAAAACTTAACGAAGGCGAAGCTGCAACCAAAAAGGCTGAAACTGAGGAAGCACTTGCTGAACTCAAGACAGCTTTGGGTGGAGCAAACTTCGACATGATTAAGAGCGCAACAGAGAAAGTATCGACTTTAAGCCAAGCACTTGGTGCGGCTCTCTATGCATCTCAAGCGGCACAACCTTCGGGGGAGCAACCTGCCGAAGATGGCGTGGAAGATGCAGAAATTGTTGAAGAAGCATAATGACTGATTCAACAGAATCAGTTGTTGAGGAAGTTGTAGAAGATCTGCACAGTGAGGTGGTTGAGAGCGATCTCGCCGTCCTCACCGCAGATCTACAACGCCTTCAAGCTGAGTATGCCAATTACCGCAAGCGTGTCGAGCGAGATCGCGCCCTTGCACACGAGTTGGCTATTGGCGCGGTCCTGAACGAAATTCTCCCTGTATTGGATGACATTGATCGCGCGCAAGAACATGGTGAATTACAAGGTGGATTCAAGGCGGTTGCAGACCGTCTAGCGAATGTAACGACGAAGATCGGCCTTGAAAAATACGGCGAAGCCGGTAGCGCATTTGATCCGCAGATTCACGAAGCCCTCATGCATGAAACTTCTTCAGAGGTAAGCCAAGCGACTGCTTCAGTGATTTTGCAACCTGGTTATAAATACAAGGATCGCGTCTTACGCCCTGCCCGCGTATCTGTTACCGATCCAGAATAATTATTACCAACTATGGCGGCCAAGGATCTTTACGAGAAAGATTTTTATAAGATTCTTGGCGTTCCAAAAAGTGCCACGAGCGATGAAATTAAGAAGAAATACCGCTCATTAGCCCGTGAGCTCCATCCCGATAAAAACAAAGGTGACAAGAAACGCGAAGAACAATTTAAGGCTGTTTCAGAGGCAAATGACATTTTGTCCGATGAGAAGAAGCGCGCCGAATATGACGATGCCAGATCACACTTTGAGCGCGGCGGATTTCGTGCCCCTCAAGGCGGGCAAGGTGGCCAGAACTTTAATGGCGATTTCGGTGATGTTTTTGGTGGAGGCTCACCGCAAGATATCTTCGCCAATCTTTTCGGTGGCCGCAGAGGACCTCGTAAAGGTCAAGATTTACAAACTGAATCCACAATTTCATTTCGGGAATCTATTTTTGGCACAACGTTAGACCTTCGCTTATCAACCGATGGCGGTGCTCCTCAAAGTATTAGCGCGCGTGTGCCTGCCGGAATAAATGATGGAGCAAAGATTCGGCTCAAAGGTAAAGGTGCACCGGGGGAGGCTGGCCCAGGAGATCTCTTTATTCAACTTCATGTTAAACCACATCCAATTTTCTCTCGTAAAGGCGAAAACATTACGGTGACACTTCCAGTTACTTTTGCAGAAGCTGCACTCGGTGCCGATATTAAGGTTCCAACACTGGGAGATGAAGAAGTAACTGTTCGCCTAGCACCCGGAACACCAAACGGACGAGTGCTTCGAGTTAAAGGCCGAGGAGTGACGAAGGCGTCAACTACGGGAGACTTGTTGGTGACTGTTGAAGTCCAAGTCCCTCGACATGTTGAAGGTAAGGCAGAAAAAGCGTTGAAAGAATTTGCAGAAGCAACCTCGCATGAAGATGTTCGTGTCGAATTCAAATCTAAGGCATCCTCATGAGCCAATCGGAAGTACATGGAAATACAGAACACGATGACGACGCAGCTGTTTACGTAATTTCGGTCGCGGCGCAAATTTCTGGACTTCATCCTCAGACATTGCGTCAGTACGATCGCCTCGGTTTAGTTTCGCCAGGCCGGGCAAGTGGGCGTGGGCGCAGATATTCACTTCGTGACATTGCACTTTTGCGAAACGTTCAGCGCCTTATTGGTGAGGGCATTAACCACGCTGGTATTAAGCGAATCATTGATCTTGAATCCGCGATGGCCAATATGGCTCTAGAAGTAGCGCAATTGCGTATCGAAGTGGACGCACTGATTGATGCAAACCCACCAAAAGGCTTAACTCGTCGGAAGAAAACAGAGATTATCGTTTATAAGGAAGAAGACTAGAAAGGTATGCTCGCCCCATGAGTTCACGCGAAAAACTACGAAGTGAGATTATTTCTAAGGCCGTCGTTCATGGAAAAGTGATTTTATCTTCCGGCAAGGAAGCCGATTACTACGTAGATTTACGGCGCGTAACTTTGGATGCTGTCGCCGCCCCACTAATAGGTGAAGTAATGCTCGACCTATTGAAAGATTGGGATTTTGACGCGGTGGGTGGCTTAACTCTTGGCGCAGACCCTGTTGCAACAGCGATGATGCATGTTGCTGCTCAACGAGGCAAGAAGATTGACGCATTCGTTGTTCGCAAAGCAGAAAAGGCTCATGGACTACAGCGTCGTATAGAAGGACCGGATGTA
This sequence comes from Actinomycetota bacterium, assembly GCA_009698615.1. GTDB lineage: Bacteria > Actinomycetota > Actinomycetes > Nanopelagicales > Nanopelagicaceae > QYPT01. The sequence continues at coordinate 61,053 of WLPU01000001.1, forward strand.
AAGGGTCGCCGCGTCGTTGCAGTTGAAGACACATCTACAACTGGTGGTTCAGTGCTCACAGCAGTTGAAGCACTGCGAGAAGCCGGAGCAATTGTTGTTGGGGTGGCAGTTATTGTGGAGCGCGGAGCTAAAGATGCAATCGCAAGTGCTCGCCTTGAGTACCGAACCGCTTACTCGCTAAGTGATTTAGGTTTATAGAATATTTCTAAAGCCTGTACAAAAAACTAACTAAAATATATTTCTAAAATTGCTTTAATCAAAGAATTTTACCTTTGCCGAGATATTACTTTTGATTAACTCAGGTGACGTTTAGTTCTGATCTCTCTAACCACTTCTAGTGCAACGGGCAATAAACTTAAAACGATAATCACACCGATGATGGGTAGAAGGTAGGCATCGATAGAGCCTTTGAGTTTTTCACCGAGTAGGTATCCAAGAAGTGCAACACCATCGCTCCAAAGGATTCCGCCGATAACATTCCAGAGAAGAAATTTTGAGGCAGGAATTCTGGCTATTCCGCATAGGGGGTTAATGAGGGTGCGGACGAAAGGCACGTAGCGGGCTAAAACAATCGCGCGACCCGGACCGTATTTCTTCAGCCATTTTTCCGTCGAGGCAACGCGTTTTTGATTGAAGTAGCGCCCGTCCGGACGATCAAATAGTGGACGCCCAAAGCGAGCGCCTATGTAATGTCCCAATTGCGAGCCAAGGATCGTGGCAATCGGGGCGCCAATAAATAAGCCAAGGACTGAGATGTGGGCTCCACCAAGTAACGCCGCGGCAGTGCCCGAGGCTGCAACTCCTGCAATAAACAGGAGCGAGTCGCCAGGAAAGACCAGACCAACGAGTAAGCCAGTTTCAGTAAAGAGAATTCCCAAGACTCCAGCCAGACCAAGGTCGGCAATGATGGATTTGGCATCGAGAAGATTCATAAGGAGCAACCATAACCCTTCAACCTCAAAGGGGTGAATGTGCGCTGGGTGAGGTAGGGGGTGGAATCCACATGGCGGTAAGACAGAAGCAATAGATAGGTATAACGAGCGCGGATTTGGGGGTAAGGGCTCTTGTGTGCGTACACTCACGCTGTTCTTTGCCCCGCATCCTGGGGCCCCGATCTCCAATGGAGGAGAAATGCGAGCTGCCAGCTCTCTCGTGCACGTGACCGGAAATAACATCAATATCGTCTACATCGTCCTTGCCATCTCGTTAGGCGCGCTCGCCGTTGCTTGGGCGCTTCGCGCTCAGGTCCTGGCCGCGGATGAAGGCACTGAAAAGATGCGTGAAATTGCAGGCGCCGTTCAAGAAGGTGCCGCCGCATACCTTGCGCGCCAATTTCGCACACTTTCCTATTTCGTTGCGATCGTCTTTTTACTACTTTTCGCGCTACCCGGCGCAACCGATATCCGTATCGGCCGTTCAATCTTTTTCTTACTAGGGGCTGGATTTAGCGCCCTGGTTGGCTATAACGGAATGTGGCTTGCAGTTCGCGCAAACGTGCGTGTTGCAGAAGCCGCTCGTCAAAACTCTTCAGAGCGCGCAGTGCAGATTGCTTTCCGCACTGGCGGCGTTGTGGGTATGACAACAGTGGGCCTTGGCCTTGTTGGCGCATCCCTTGTTGTGATTATCTATCGCGAAAATGCGCCCTCTGTTTTGGAAGGCTTCGGCTTTGGCGCCGCGATGCTCGCAATGTTCATGCGCGTTGGTGGAGGTATCTTCACAAAGGCAGCAGATGTTGGAGCTGACCTTGTCGGTAAAGTTGAAAAGAATATTCCAGAAGATGACCCACGTAACGCTGCAACAATTGCAGATAACGTAGGCGATAACGTCGGTGACTGCGCTGGTATGGCTGCTGACTTATTTGAGTCCTACGCTGTGACACTGGTTGCAGCTTTGATTCTTGGCAAGGCAGGCTTCGGAGATTCTGGTTTGATTTTTCCATTGATCATTCCAGCAATAGGAACAGTTACCGCAGTCCTTGGAATCTTCTTGACGAAGGTCCGAAAGAGCGATGCAACTGCAATGAATGCAATCAACCGCTCGTTCTTTTTGTCTGCAGTGATCAGCGCAGTGCTTTCTGGTCTTGCAACCTACGTTTATCTTCCAAGTGATTTCAAGTTGCTCACAGGGTTATCTCCTGAGGCAGTTGCTGCGGCTGGAAATACAAACCCACGCGTACTTGCACTTGGCGCAGTATTAATCGGAATCGTCCTTGCTGCTGCAATTCAAGTCCTTACCGGTTTCTTTACAGCAACTGGCAAGCGTCCAGTCAATGATGTTGCAGCTTCTTCACAAACAGGTGCGGCAACAGTACTTCTTTCCGGTATCTCAATCGGATTTGAATCTGCTGTTTATTCCGCGATTTTGATTGCAACAGCAGTATTTGGTGCGTTTTTATTGGGCGGCGGAAGCATTGTGCTCTCCCTGCTTGCAATTGCTCTTGCTGGTACTGGTTTATTAACCACAGTCGGCGTCATTGTTGCGATGGATACATTCGGTCCCATCTCTGATAATGCCCAAGGCATTGCAGAGATGTCAGGCGATGTTCACGGAGAAGGCTCAAAGATTCTTACTTCACTTGACGCAGTTGGAAATACAACTAAGGCAATCACTAAAGGAATCGCAATTGCTACTGCAGTATTGGCAGCAACCGCGCTCTTTGGTGCATTTACTGATGCAATTCGCAAGGCCGTGGAGGATGCTGGCAAAGTTGCCGGCGATCTTGCTTGGCAATACCAAGGCATCTTGGATGTTGCTAATCCACGCAACCTTGTCGGACTCATCATCGGCGCTGCTGTGGTATTCCTCTTCTCAGGTCTTGCAATCAATGCAGTATCTCGCGCAGCTGGTGCGGTTGTTGTTGAAGTGCGTAAGCAATTCATCGAACACCCTGGCATCATGGCTGGAACTGAAAAGCCAGAGTACGGTCGCGTTGTAGATATCTGCACACGAGATTCACTCCGCGAACTCGCAACACCTGGTTTGCTCGCCGTTATGGCACCAATCGCTGTTGGCTTTGGTCTTGGCGTTGGTTCACTCGGCGCATACCTTGCTGGTGCAATCGGAACCGGAACTCTCATGGCAGTCTTTCTTGCTAACTCAGGCGGCGCCTGGGATAACGCGAAGAAGATGGTCGAAGATGGTCACTACGGTGGCAAGGGATCTGATGCACATGCTGCAACGATTATTGGCGACACGGTTGGAGATCCATTTAAAGACACTGCAGGTCCTGCAATCAACCCACTGATCAAGGTAATGAACTTGGTTGGTCTATTGATTACTCCTGCAATTGTCTCTATGGCACTGGGCGGCCACACTGCAATCAGTACCGTCATTGGTTTGTTTGCATTCGCTGTCATTATCGGAGCACTCATCCATAATCGCCGTAAATCAACTGCTATCGAGTACTAAGCGATAGCTTTCCCCAAAGGCGGATATGGCTAAAGACTTCAAAAAGCTGGTGATTGTTGAATCACCAGCTAAGGCTCGAAAAATTGGCGGCTACCTCGGCGATGACTACATCGTCGAGGCTAGCGTCGGCCATATTCGAGATTTGCCCCAGAGGGCTGCCGATATTCCTAAAGAATATAAAGGCATCGCTTGGGCAAAAGAAGGCGTAGACATTGAAAATGATTTTGCTCCGCTCTATGTCATTAATCCTGATAAGAAGGCGAAAGTTGCCGAGTTAAAGGAGTTAATGAAGGGGGCAGATGAGCTCATTCTCGCAACTGACGAAGACCGTGAAGGTGAAGCAATTGCATGGCACCTTGTTGAAGTCCTTAAACCAAAGATTCCGATTAAACGAATGGTCTTTAACGAGATCACCCAAGAGGCAATCCAGAAAGCCGTTAACGAAACGCGCGATCTTGATTATCACCTGATCGATGCTCAAGAAACTCGTCGGGTATTAGATCGTCTCTTTGGGTATCGCTTATCGCCGGTGCTCTGGAAGAAAGTAATGCCACGCATCTCTGCAGGTCGGGTGCAATCTGTGGCAACTCGATTGATTGTTGAAAAAGAGCGCGAACGCATGGCTTTTATTTCCTCATCGTGGTGGGACCTCAACGCTAAGTGTGAACTTGGATTTAACGCACGGCTCATCGGTGTCGATGGCAAGAAAGTCGCTGCGACCAGTGATTTTGGTGCAGATGGCGCAGTCAAAGAGAAATCTCTTGCAAACATTCTTTTATTGGATGAAGCAGCAGCAAAGCATCTTGTTGAATCCCTAAAAGCTTCTTCCCTAACAGTTAAATCAATTGAAGATTCGCCTCGCACCGAGCGTCCAAAACCGCCTTTCACAACGTCGACCTTGCAACAAGATGCAGGCGGGCGCTTAGGTTGGGGTGCGCAAATTACAATGCGCATTGCTCAGAGATTATATGAAAATGGATACATCACATATATGCGAACCGACTCGGTTAATTTATCGGCGCAAGCAATTAGCGCAGCGAGGGCAAGTGCTAAATCCCTCTACGGAGCCGATCATGTTTCAGAAACTCCTCGCGTATATGCAAGCAAAACTAAAAACGCCCAAGAAGCGCACGAAGCAATTCGACCAGCAGGGGATGCATTTAGAACACCTGGTGAACTCGCTCCTGAACTTTCACGTGATGAATTTTCCCTCTATGACCTAATCTGGAAGCGCACTGTTGCATCTCAAATGGCTGATGCTAAGAAAATGCAGATGCGAGTTGATTTTGATGCAACAACTAATGATGGCAAGTCAGCGTCATTTCGTGCCAATGGATCTGTGCTGACATTTCCAGGATTTCTTGCAGCATATGAAGAGATTGCCGATGAAAAAGGTGATGAAGAGTCAGAGGATCGACGCCTGCCTGCAATGAGCGTTGGGCAATCAATAAAGGTGAGTGAGTATTCGTGCGAAGGCCATGACACCAAGCCTCCTGCGCGTTATACCGAACCTACATTGGTCAAAAAGTTGGAAGAACTTGGTATCGGTCGCCCTTCTACTTTTGCATCCATTATCCAAACGATTCAAGATCGCGGATATGTATATAAGCGCGGTCGAGCTCTGGTGCCAGCATTTCTCGCGTTTTCTGTGACCGGACTTCTGGAAACGCACTTTACAAAACTTGTTGATTATGAATTTACAGCAAGCATGGAAGAGGATTTGGACAAGATCGCATCTGGTGATGCGGGCCGAGTGGACTGGTTGCGCGATTTCTTCTATGGCGTTGACGGGCAACCCGGACTTAACGAATTGTCAGCCGACCTTGGCGTCATCGATGCGCGCGCGACAAACACCATGAATCTCTCTGACACGATTGAAATTCGCGTCGGTCGCTACGGCGCTTATCTACAACAGAATTTACCTAATGAAGAGCGTAAGTTGGCGAATATTCCGGAATCACTTGCCCCAGATGAACTCACCCTTGCAATTGCAATTGAATTACTGGCACAACCCTCAGGAGAGCGCGAACTTGGAATTGATCCTGCGACTAACTTACCGATCATTGCGAAATCTGGAAGATTTGGTCCGTACGTTACTGAAGTTTTTCCAGAAGTTGTATTAGCAGAGGGTGAAAAGAAAAAGAAGAAGAAAGCAGATGCTCCAAAGCCAAAGACGGCGTCGCTTCTATCAACGATGACCCTGGACACCATTACATATGAAGATGCGTTGCGATTGCTTTCACTTCCTAGAACTTTAGGTACGGATTCTCAAACTGGCGAAGATATAACTGTGCAAAATGGACGGTATGGTCCTTATTTAAAACGCGGTGTGGATTCGCGCACACTGACAAGTGAGGATCAACTATTTTCATTGTCAATGGAAGAGGCGCTGGAGATTTATTCAAAACCAAAGGAGCGCCGTCGTGGAGTTGCCAAGCCCCCATTGAAAGATTTAGGTGTTGACCCGGCGACACAGAAACCATTACTTGTGAAAGATGGTCGCTTCGGCATGTATGTCAGTGATGGTGAAACCAATGCAACGCTACGACGTGGTGACACCATTGAAGGCTTAACTTTGGAGCGAGGATTGGAACTTCTTGCCGGGCGGCGCGCATGGGAGGCAGAAAATGGCGGAGCCTCTCGTGTGAAGAAATCATCACGCAAGAAAGCTGCCTCATCACCCGCAGCTAAATCTAAGGCGCCATCACGAGCCAAGAAGAGCGCTCCAACGCTAACTAAGAACACCATTAAAAAGGGCACAGCCAAGAAAGCTGCCAAGAAAACAGCCACTGGTAAGGCCAAACCCGCCGTGGCATCTGAATAACCCTCTAGATACCCTTATCTCGTGTCGCGTTCCCTACCAACTCCCGCAGCCCCTGCGCAAGATCAAACCCGTGGGGTCATGGCCATTCCTGCATTTCGCAGGCTCTGGCGCGCGATGGCCTTTTCTTCTTTGGGTGATTGGCTGGGACTGCTCGCAACAACTGCAATGGCGCAACAACTTTCATCTGGAAACTATGCCAAAGCTAACTTTGCCATCGCCGGTGTCTTTATTGCGCGGCTCTTGCCCTCGGTATTTCTTGGACCGCTAGCTGGAGTAATTGCAGATCGTTTCGATCGCCGCCGATTGATGGTGGTGTGCGACATTATGCGGGCTGGTCTTTATGTTTCTATCCCTATAGTTGGAAATTATTTCTGGCTTTATGCAGCAACAATCTTGGTTGAATGCATCACGCTCTTTTGGTCGCCCGCAAAAGAGGCAAGTGTTCCGAACCTAGTTCCTAAGGATAAATTAGAAGGCGCAAACCAAGTTTCTCTTTTGGCAGCCTATGGCACCGCACCGATTGCCGCTGCGCTTTTTTCCTTTCTTGCTTTGATCGCAGGTTCACTTGCGGGTCACGTTCCATTCTTTGCAAGTAATTCTGTAGACCTCGCTCTCTACATTAACGCCACGAGTTTTGCATTTTGTGCATGGACCGTGTGGGGCTTACATGAAATTCCTAAGGGTGCAGCAGCCAAGAGTGATAGCGATGCTGGTGTTGCCAAATCACTTCTTGAAGGGTGGCGCTTTGTAAGCAAGTCCAAGATTGTTCGCGGCCTCATAGTTGGAATGGTCGGCGCGTTTATCGCAGCAGGTGCCGTCATTGGCTTAGCGCGCACCTTTGTTGGTGACCTTGGCGGCGGTGATGCGGCCTACGGAGTCCTCTTCGGATCCGTCTTCACAGGTCTTGCACTTGGAATCGCATTCGGGCCCAAGGTGTTTGCACAGTTTTCACGCCGTAGATTATTCGGGGCTTCTTTAGCGGTCGCCGGCTTATTTTTAGTTATTTTGGCAGCGATCCCCAACTTAGTTATTGCAGTCTTTGTTGTTGTACTTCTTGGCGGGTTTTCTGGCATCTGCTGGGTCACTGGCTTCACGATGTTAGGGATGGAAGTGCAAGATGAGGTGCGCGGGCGCACCTTCGCATTTATGCAATCACTCATTCGCGTAACCCTGGTTGGCGTTTTAGCGATCTCGCCACTGATCGCTGCAGCAGTCGGAAAACACACCTTCAAATTCCAAAATACTCAAGTGAGCTATAACGGTGCTGCAATCACAATCTTAGTTGCCGGGTTAGTTGCATCTCTGATCGGCATAGTTTCATATCGCCAAATGAAGGATCGTCCCAATGTTTCACTTTGGAGTGACATCTCGAATGCTCTTAAGGGCGAACTTGGATCTATGACTGGCGCAACGACCAAAGGACTTTTTATTGCTTTCGAAGGTGGCGAAGGATCGGGCAAGTCGACTCAAACAAAATTGTTAAAAGAATGGTTGGAACACTCCGGACATAATGTCGTTTTAAGTCGCGAACCTGGTGGGACTCCGCTTGGAAATGATTTGCGAGATATTTTGCTCTCCCATAGAACGGGAGCAATTTCTCCACGAGCCGAAGCGCTGCTCTATGCAGCAGATCGCGCACACCATGTTTATTCAGTGATCCGCCCAGCGCTAGAGGTGGGCGAAATAGTTATTACAGATCGCTATTTTGATTCATCTATTGCCTATCAAGGAGCTGGACGAATATTGGAACCGGGCGAGGTGGCGCGCATATCGCGATGGGCAACCGAATCACTCTTTCCAACCCTGACAATTATTTTGGATTTGCCTGCAGATATTGGCTTGAGTCGCCTCAAGAAGTTCGATCGCCTTGAATCTGAACCACTAGCTTTTCATGAACGAATCCGCCAAGAGTATTTACAGTTAGCTCTGTTGGATCCTGAGCGCTATCTCGTTGTGAATGGACAGATGAGCGTTGAAGAAATTCATCGCAGGATTATCACTCGAATTGCCGATTTGCCTGCGTTGAGCAAAGTTCCTAAGAAGGAAAAAATGAGCAGAAGGCCGCACCCTCTAAAAACTATTGCTCAATCAACGGCCCGCGTGCAAGCAAAGACGCGCGCCACCACAAGTGCGGCCAAGAGAGCCTCAAAAGATGCTACAGCAAGGGCGTCTAAGAAAGTTTCTTCAAACCAAACTTTAAGTAAACTACGCAGTTCAGGTAAAAAAGCTTCGTCACCCAAAAAATCGAGCGAGTTACGTAGCCAGGCTAAAAAATCTGTAGCTAAGCGTGGGAACTCCTCAAAGAATAAAAGCACAAAGAAATAATTGTGATGAGTGTTTTCGATGAATTAGTTGGCCAACAACACATCATCACTTCACTGCAGTCAGCCGTTGCAGCTGCTGCCTCCGGTGAAGAATCCCAAGAGATGACGCACGCATGGGTTTTCACGGGCCCACCTGGTAGTGGACGATCAAGAGCCGCAGTTGCGTTTGCAGCTGCACTTATTTGCCCCAGTGGCGGATGTGGCACCTGTGTCGATTGCCGCACCGCAATCGCTGGCGGTCATGCTGATGTCGAAATAATTGCAACTGAAGGTTTATCCATAAAAATAGATGAAGTGCGCGACCTCCTAGCACGGGTGTCATGGGCACCAAGCGTTGGTGGTTGGCGAGTAGTTGTGATGGAAGATGCTGATCGATTAACAGAATCGGCAGCCAATGCATTGCTCAAGGCGATCGAAGAGCCTGGCACGCGCACCGTCTGGTTGCTGTGTGCTCCAACTTTGCATGACGTGCTGCCAACAATTCGTTCGCGTTGTCGTCATTTGCAACTGCGTACTCCTAGCGCTGCCGATGTAGCCGCCGTACTTGCACGCCGCGATGGCATTTCCCCTGCAATGGCAGATTTCGCTGCTCGTGCCAGTCAAGGGCATATCGGTAGGGCTCGTCACTTAGCGTTGGATGAATCAATCCGAAGTCGGCGCAGCACAATAATGAAATTGCCATTCACCTTGGCGGATACGGCATCAGCATTCAAGGCTGCTGCGACGCTGGTTGATTTAGCTGCTGAAGAGGCTAAGGCGCAAGCAGAAGTCAAAGATGAATCCGAATCCACCGAGTTAGCTCAAGCGTGGGGTCAAGGAGCAACAGGTCGCGGAATGGCTACAGGCGGCTCGAAGGCGCTTAAAGAGTTAGAGAAGGAACAAAAATCTCGTACAACGCGAATGATTCGTGATTCGCTCGATGGCGCACTATTGGATCTTGCTACTTTGTATCGAGATGTCATGATGGTGCAATCAGGGATTACGGACATCCTCATTAATCAGGACTGTATAAATGAAATCAGTGCTCTCGCACAGAGAATTGCTCCAGAGGCGACGGTAGAGAAGATTAATTCAATTATGTCTGCACGCACGAATTTAAGTTACAACGCAGCGCCCTTATTAACGATCGAAGCACTTATGTGCGCTCTAGCCTAAGAGATAATTTTACATTGGCCTCCAGGCGGAGAGCACTTCTTCTAGCTCTAATCCTTCTGATCGGCGCAGGGGCGAGTGCCGTAAAAGTCACCCAACCACGTTTCAAGACACTTGTAGATTACCAATCTCAAAAACTTACTTGGCAGCAGTGCTATGACAATTTCGAATGCTCAACACTGCGGGTGCCCATTGACTACAGCAATCTGAAATTAGGGATATTCAAACTTGCCCTCCTGCGTTACAAAGCAACAGACCAGAAACATCGCATAGGGTCTCTGGTGGTAAATCCTGGGGGACCCGGAGCATCTGGTAAGGATTATGCATACAACGCAGAATCAATACTGAATCCGGATATATTGTCTAATTACGACATAGTCGGCTTTGATCCACGTGGAGTTGGAGATAGTGCGCCGATACATTGCCTCAATGATGCAGAGACTGATGCAAGTTATGCAGCAGATAGTAAGCCGGATAACCCTGCCGAGTTAGTGGCGCTGGAAAAACAGGGCCGTGAATATGCAGCAAAATGTTTAGCCAAGACAAAATTCTTAGATCACTACGGCACGGTGAATTCAGCCCGAGATATGGATATTTTGCGCTTAGCGCTAGGTGATAAAAAGCTTAATTTTCTCGGGAAAAGCTACGGCACCTACCTTGGCACCTTGTATGCGTCACTATTCCCTAGCAACGTGGGGCGGATGGTTCTAGACGGGGCGGTAGATCCAAGTATTTCTGCTGTGCAGCAAAGCATTTCGCAAGCGGTTGGGTTTGATAAAGCCCTTGATTCCTTCATCACAGATTGCTTCACACGTTCTGATTGCCCATTAGAAAAGCAGAGCTCGAAAGATGTTAGCCGCCACGAACTTGCAGTGAAACAGATTATTGGAATTTTCCATCAAGCCGCAGTAAGTCCGCTCCTTGACAAAATAGACAATAGCGATGCGACAAAGAAGAAATTTCTAACAGGTCAACACGCTCGGATGGCTACCGAATCCCTTGTTGTCTTAGGCACGGCATCTGCTCTATACGACAATGAATCTGGGTGGCCACAACTTCGGACTGCAATCCAAGAATCCGTAGCTGGTTACGGTGCAACATTTCTAGCCTTAGGTGACGAATACAGCCAACGTAATACTCAGGGTCGTTATGCTAATAATGAAACCGATGCTGGATTTGTGATTGATTGCTTGGATTGGCCAGAGAACCGAACGGTTAGCCAGATTACTAAAGATGCAAAAGTTTTTACAACCAAGGCGCCAGTTTTCGGCCCCTATTTAGCCTACGGATCTCTCGCTTGCAAAAACTTTGCGAGTAAAAGTGATACCGCTAAGTTAATTAGTATGAGTAGAACTATAGATACAAACCCGGTAGTGATTATCGGAACAACTCGTGACCCTGCTACTCCATATACATGGGCGGAAGGACTTCACTCAAAGATTCACAATTCGCGTTTAATTTCCTTGAGCGCGGATGGCCATACTGGACAGGGCCGTGGTTCAACCTGCGTGGATTCCGCGGTAGATAGTTATTACTTATCGGGGAAGTTGCCAATAGCAGACCTTCAGTGTGCTCTCTAGGGTACCTACGGCACAGCCCAAGGAAAACCCTCCCAATTGGCTGGAAAACCAAGGCTTCATGCCTCCAAAACCCATCATCTACAAGGTGAAGTTGCAGCCGCAATTGGGAATTCTAAGACCGACTAATGGTAAAAAGTACCCAAAAGATGAGGCATTATTTCCCTATGCGCTTAGACCATGTCTCATATGTGACCTCCCATGACCAACTTGCTGACACCGTGCAACGTCTTGGATCTCGCCTTGGTTCAACTTTTGTCGATGGTGGAATACACCCACGCTTTGGCACAAGAAACTTTACGTTGCCATTGCAAGATGGACATTATCTTGAAGTTGTTTGCCCATTAGATCATCCAGCATCCGATTCATCCGCATTTGGTAAAGCAGTTTCTCTTCGCGCAGCAGAAGGCGGAGGGTGGCTCACATGGGTTGTCTCAGTTGATGATGTTGCACCGATTGAAGCAAGACTTGGGCGCTCTGCCGTTGATGGACACCGCGTCAAGCCAGATGGAACTGATTTAAGTTGGAAGCAGATTGGTGTTCTCGGAACACTTGAAGATCGCCAACTCCCCTTCTTTATTCAATGGATCGCAAATCATCACCCATCGACTGATGGAAAAGCGATTGCCAAGATCGTTAAAGTGGAGATTGCTGGTGACGAAACAACTATTGCGACGTGGTTGGGTTCTGACCTTTCTTCTGCAGTCGGCAACGATGTTGTTATCGAGTGGGTTTCGCCAACAACTAACGATGGCGAAAACGGAATTGTCGCAGTTCATTTACAAACTCCAACAGGAGTCGTAAGAGTCGATTAATCGCAAATAAGGAAATGATTACGGCCTTAAAATTCTTTTATTCGATAAAGTTTGCCGCCTTAGCTCAGGGGTAGAGCAACGCACTCGTAATGCGTAGGTCCCGGGTTCAAATCCCGGAGGCGGCTCCGATTAGATTTCAATGAGGTTGCCTCGTAATTGGAGGAAAGTGGTATCAAGATATTTAGGAACTCATAGGTGCTTAGTTTGGGAAACTATGTAAGCGCTTGTTAACTGCATGGAATTTGACCCTAATTTCTGCTAGTGCGCGAACATTTGTGAGCACACGCACCATTTGTAATCGCCGTCTACTATCATCGCACTTATGTTTAGTTCAAAATTCTTACAAAAAACTCAAGGTCCGCTTGCGCTGGGCGTATTTGGCGCAGCCATTGCTTTGACCGCATCGTTGATTAGAGGAATCGAAACCCTAAATTTCCCAGATGCAGTGCATTTCCTCGAACAGGCTTCAGCTATCCATAAAGGTTGGAATTTTATGGAAGCTAACCCATTTCAACTTCAGTTTCCATTCGGACTACCTTTCTTAATTGCATTTACATACCTCCTCACTAGCGGCACATCCTTATTTATGATAAAACTTTTCTTAGCAGTGGCTCACGGCTTGTCAACGTACCTAGTTGCAAAAATTGGTATCAAAATTGGTTTGAGGACTTGGTGGTGGATCGTTGCTGCTTTGCTTTTTTGCCTTGACCCCTTCGTACTATCGGCCGCGACCGCATTGCAATCGGAGAGCATCACAACGCTATTTGTACTCTGGTGGGCCTATCTCTACATATCGCCACCTACCTCGAAGCACGAATTCTTTATTGCAAGTGTCCTATTTCCAATTTCCGGCTTCTTAGCAATTTTAGTGCGGCCAAACATACTAATCCCATTTATTGGAGTCGCCTTCCTGATGTTTTGGAAATCTCCCCGCGAGGATAATGTAAAACGTAAAATGTTCAGCTCAGTGGGCGTACTTCTCTTACTTCTAGGAAGTTTTGAGTTATTCCTTATGAAACTTTATCGAGGGCTTGTATTCCTTGCGCCAAATGGGGGAATCAATTCCGTCTTAACTTGTAGATCTGAATTCCTATCTCAATATTTCGGTTTTGCGAGTGTCTCTGAGAATTCACGAATAAATCGTTGGTATTTTCAATACTTGGACACGCTAACCACTAATATACTTTCAAAGCAGTCACATACTTCAATTCCCAAATTAAATAACGAGTTGTATTCAGTCGGAATAAATAATTGCCTAGACCATGCTGGACAAAGTACCTTTTTGTTAATTGCTAAAACGTTTGCGTTATGGCGCCCATCCACTGTTTTAGGCGCTTATGGTGTCAAAATGTTCGCGCTAAGTCTCTTAATTTGGATACCGCTGACGGCACTTACAATGTGGTTTATAGCGCACAAGCAAATACCTGAGATCCCCTCTAGGCTTAAGTGGTATTTCATGGTCTTGGCAATCGGTTTTTCGATATCTCTTTTGCCGTCAGCAACCCAAATCCGTCACCGAGTCGCTTTTGCTGAGCCATTCTATTGGCTATTCACGGCATATTTTTTTAATCTGAAGTTGAAAACGAAAATTAAAATCTAAATGATCGTCATCATGGGAAATTCTGGAAATTTAGGAAGTGCTTTAATTTCGCATTTTGGCGAGTCAGCGTTAGGTATTGGGCATTTGTTCTTCAAAGATTGGTGGAAAGTGAACGAGAAGAAAGAAATCGAGAGATTTCTCACCGGATTTAGATCACCCAACAATTCAATCCTTATCGCATCCGGTTTGCTTGATCCAAAATTTACAGAAGAAGAAATGCTACGAGTCAACTTTTTTTTGCCCAGAAATGTGATCGAAGTGGCTCGCGAACTAAATTGGAGAGTGGTTACATTTGGGACAATAAGTGAAACTTTTCAAGGACATGTGAGTCCGTATCTACGGAGCAAGCAAGCTCTAGGAGAGTATTTACTTTCTTCGACTACGGTAGGCGACGTAGCGACTCACGTAAGATTACATACACTCTATGGAGGAGGGCGCCCTAAGCCATACATGTTCCTGGGACAAATATTGAACTCTCTGCTCTCACGAGAACCATTGAAAATGACTCAAGGTAAACAACTGAGGGAGTATCATGATGTTAATGATGATGCACTCGCAATCGACCATATACTCAATTCGGGTCGCAAAGGAGTCATTGATCTAAGTCACGGGCAACCAATAACACTAAGGAAATTAGCTGAACATGTCTTCTTACGATTCGACAGCAGTGAACTCCTTTCTGTTGGTTTATTACCCGAACCAATTGCAGAGAATTATGATCGCATATTCCAAAAAGAGGCTCCGTACCTTGATGTTGAATTTAGAACGTCTTTAGAAGCAATCGGTGACTACCTTGAACTTATTATGAAGAAGGGATTTGAGTCTAAAGATGAATCGCAAACTAAGTTCTAGAAAACCCCTAGCTTCAATTTGTATTCCAACCCTTAATGAGGCTGGCAATATAGAAGCATTGCATATTCGACTAACTAACCTGGCACAATCAATGAAGAACCAGTGTGATTTTGAATTTATATTTTCAGACAATCATTCTGATGATAATACTTGGGAATTATTGGAAGCCATTGCAAAAAATGACTCGAGAGTTAAGGTTATTCGATTTTCCAGAAACTTTGGTTTCCAACGATCAATATTTGCCAATTATTTGCATGCTAAGGGCGAAATAGTGATGCAGATAGATGCCGACCTGCAAGATCCACCAGAAATGTTTGTTGATTTTTTTCAAAAATGGCATGAAGGATTCGATGTAATTTATGGAGTAAGAGTGACCAGACCCGAGAATTGGTTTTTAAGTCGCTCACGAAAATTGGGCTATTGGGCAATCGATAAATTGAGCACGGACGCAATGCCGAAAAATGCTGGGGATTTCCGCTTAATTGATCGGAAAGTTGTTGATGCGCTTCTGAAAAACAAGTCGCCGGATCCCTATATCCGAGGAATTATTGCGACTCTAGGGTTTAATCAAATTGGAATCCCATATTCTAGAAGTTCGCGATCCGCAGGTAAAAGCAAATTCAACTTCAGTCGTTTAATTAGGCTTGGAGTTACTGCTGTGCTGCATCACTCCACTTTGCCATTGCGTTTTGCAACGTATTTGGGATCTACAATATTGTTTTCAACAATTCTTGGGTCCGCCTATTATGTCTTTCTTCGGATATCAAACCCACATTTGCCCCAGGGAATGGCAAGTCTTCATATAATCGTGTTATTGGGTATCGGGATCGTTTCATTTCTTCTTGGAATTATTGGCGAGTATCTGCTTCGAATCTACAAAATACTTGTCTCAGAGCCAATAGCGGTGGTGGAGAAGAGCTTAAATTTCACCCCAAGCGATCTAAAGTTATGATATCAGCGAGGAAAAATGGGTTTTTCGAGAAAACAAAACTCTTAAGTCCCATCGAGGATACTAACGAGTGAAATTTCTCAAAAATAGAAAAGTTATACAACTATGGATTGGCTTTTTAGTAACACTTCTCTGCTTTTATGCGATAAGTCGTCAGATCCGAATCCGAGAGGTCCAACTAGCATTCCAGAGTTTCAACTATATTTACTTGCTATATGGAGTGGCATTTTTGACATTGGATTACATAATTCGTATCTACCGATGGTCCTACATCCTTAGGGCCATCGGAGCCCAAATAACAACTAAAGCCTGCGCAGGGCCATTTATGGGTTCTATCGCTTTGAATAATTTGCTCCCATTTAGGGCGGGAGATGGTATTCGAGCCTTCTTTTATCCGAAAAAAATGAAAATTGATCGTTCAATGGGTGTAAGTAGCCTCGTAATGGAGAAAATATCCGATCTTTCTGTATTGGGGCTGATGTTACTTGTGGGCGTCGTAGAGTTTAAAGGTTTGAGATTGCCGAGAAGTCTTATAAATTCAACCTGGTTCCTCATCGTAATTTTGTTACTGTTTTCGGTTTTCGCTATCGCTACTCAATCTTCTTTCATTGCTTCTATAATCGCCTCATTCTGGGTTTTTAAAAGCGCTTCCTTGGTGCGAATAAGGAAATACCTGGCTCGGTTTCAAAAGGATATGGCGGTACTCTTAAAATTTAAGCCCCTATTTTCAATCTTCCTGATTTCATCTGCTGTTTGGATTACAGAATCATTTTTAGGGTATTTCATTTTGCGTGGTTTTGGACTTCTAGTTTCACCCGCGGGCGCCCTGCTATTTATGTCATTGGTGTCGATATCAACGCTGGTTCCGTCGTCACCAGGCTATGTTGGACCCTTTGATCTAGCTGTCATAACTTCAGTTGGCCTCCTAGGGGGAACTGCTGGACAGGGCATAAGCGTCGCAATCGTCTTACATTTGAGTCTCTGGTTTCCCACCACTGTGGCGGGGGCATTTGCAATCTTGAAAGATGCACCCTTCTTTCGTGAAGCAAGAATAGAATTGCAAAGTGCAAAAAGATGAGTTGGTTATGAAAACGTACGATGTAGTAATTGTTGGCGGGGGCTTTACCGGACTGACTGCTGCTTACGTTTTAGCCAAAAATGGTAAAAGCGTAAAACTCTTGGAATCCGAAGGGGAACCGGGTGGACTTGCCGGCACGTTCCAGTTCGCAGACCATGTGAAAGTCGAGAAGTTTTATCATCATTGGTTCAATAACGATTTATTCGTCCCGGAACTTGTGAAAGAACTTGGCCTAGAAGGTGATATCACCCTTCACGCAACTCAGACCGGTATGTATTTCAATGGAAGAATCTGGAAGCTTTCCAGCCCTCTAGATGTCTTGAGATTTGAAGCCCTTTCATTAGTCGATCGAATTAGATTAGGGCTATTAGTTTTTCAAGTACGTAAAGTAAAAGATTGGAAAAAAATTGAACACCTTTCAGTTCGTGAATGGCTTGAACCGCTTTGCGGAAGTAAAGTCTATAAGGTGGTTTGGGAGCCACTCTTAAAAGCAAAATTTTCCATTTATTCGGAGGAAATTAATGCAGTATGGATGTGGAAGAAATTAGCACTGCGCGGCAGCACCCGAAATCGTAAAGGCGGCGAGCAGTTGGCATACTTCAAAGGTGGTTTTGGTAGATTATCGCAAGTTTTAGTAAATGCTATTGAAGATTTGGGCGGATCTGTCGAACTAAACCAGAAAGTAGTTTCAGTAAAAACGGACGGGGATAGGATTCAATCTCTTGAAACCAAGGATAAGTCGATTGCGGGAGTTCAATTCATCTTTACACCGGCACTTCCGATAATCGCCGATATCTTAGAAGGGGTCGTTGATTCTGCATCGCTTTCTAAGCTGAGAAGAGTTAACTATTTAGGGAATATTTGTTTAGTTGTACGTCTTAATCGCAGCCTTTCTAGCACATACTGGTTGAATGTAAATGATCCAGGATTTCCCTTTGTCGGCGTGATTGAACATACAAATTTTGATTCACCAGCAAATTACGAGGGGCTTCATGTGGTGTACCTATCGCGATATGTGGCCCCTGAAGACGAGGTCTGGAAGCTAAATGATGAAGCCTATTTTAATGATGCCATAATGCATCTAAAGAAAATGTTTCCAACCCTGGAGCAAAATTGGATTGTCGACTATAGAATTTGGCGTGCTGAATTTGCTCAACCAATCACCGAAAAGGGTTATTCAGGCTACGTTCCTTCGCAAGATACGCCATTCGCCAACGCTTGGATTTCAACGATGGCGCAAATTTATCCCGAGGACCGCGGAACCAATTATGCGATTCGTGACGGCTATCGGATTGCGGAGAGAGTAACAAAAATTTAGGAGTTAGAACGGGGTGAAAAATTGTCAAGTTTTCGATCCAAGATAAAAAGAATAAATTCAGATCCCGGATTTTTATCGCGAATCTTGGTAGATTTGCTAAACGTGAACTTAATCTGAGCTAGAATCGGGATTTGATGAATGTCACAGAGCGGAATAGATGCTGCATTTGCAATTCCGAAAAACTCATTAATGAGATAACAATCTCCAATTTTCCAATCTTAATGGGAACTACTTCGGCTTCGGCAGCAGATGACCTATATTATGATCAATCATGGGTAGTTTGCCAAAGTTGTGGGTGCCTGCAGTTAAGTAAATTGATTCCACTTGAAATCCTCTATTCTGTACAACACTCTGCCGGTACTGAAGGTCAAATTTGGCATAATCATCACCAGCAATTTGCAGAATTCATTCTCGAGGATAGCCCTTCGGACATTTGCGAGATTGGAGCAGCACATGGTGAACTTTCGAGAATCATTTTAAATAGAAAGCCGAACACCGAATATTCAATAATTGAGCCGTCTCCCATTGATATCCCAGAGCAAGTTAAAGTGATAGTTGGCTACGCAGAGGATCATTTAAAGGAAATCTCTGATCATTCAAATATCGTACATTCGCATGTACTGGAGCATTTGTATAACCCTACAAATTTCTTATCAAAAATTGCGGAATCCATGGCTGTCAACAGCATTATGTACATTTCATTCCCTAATATTGAACGTCTCATCGCAACAAGAGGGACAAATTCACTCAATTTTGAGCACAGTTATTTTCTGCACCAAGATCAAATAGCGAGTGTGTTGAAAAGTTTGGGATTAAATATTTTGCGGCAAAAGAAATATATAGAGCACAGCTATTTTTTAAAAGTGGGTAAAATCAAGAATCTTCCGCTCAATGAGAAAATAGAAATTTTAAACATATCTCATTCCATTAAGCCCTTTAGGGAGATGTGGAACGAACTTAATAGTTTTGTTGAATCTACAAATCATGGATTAAGATCAAAGAAGGTCCCTACTTATGTATTCGGCGCTCACGTATTCTCTCAATCATTGATTTCCCTCGGACTCGAAATTGGTTTGATTGAAGGAATATTGGATAACGCGAAAGCAAAGCAGGGACAGCGTCTATACGGAACAAACCTCACAGTTTCGAACCCTTCCATCATTCAAGGAAAAAATGCAGTAAGGGTAATTCTCAAGGCTTCTCATTATCAGGAGGAGATTCGAAATCAACTTTTAGGGCTCAATCCGCTTGTAGAAATCATTGAGTAGTTACAAAGGCAATCTGGTAGTTAAAGGAGATATTAACGACATTCAAAGGTTTCTGATAAAGTGCGCACGTGCGCTTTAAATACAGATTGCAAGAATTAGCAATGAAGAAGTTGCTTCTCAATAGTATCTTGCCCTGGCATGTTATTTTCGATGTTGACGGTGTTTTAACCGATGGCACTTTTACTTATTCTGCAAATGGAAAAATTTACAAGGTTTTTGGGTCACATGACTCTGATGCACTCAATATCCTAAAAGATTTTTGTGAGATATCATTTGTAAGTGCTGATAAGCGAGGTTTCGAAATTTCTAAAAAACGAGTTCTAGATATGGGTTTTGATCTTCAACTCGCTGATGCTTCAGATCGATTAAAGCTAATCCGCAATCTTCAATCAAAAAGCAGGATCATTTTTGTTGCAGATAGCTTTACCGATGTGAGCGCTTTACAGTGTGCCGACATCTCAGCGGTACCAAGAAATGCACATTCGCAAGCGAAAAAAGTAGCCAATATTGTTTTAAAAGCAAACGGTGGCCAAGGCGCAGTAAGCGAAGTAAGTTTTCTCATCATGAATACCTTGCGGAAAAAGGATATTCAAAATGAGCAATGAATTCCGAAGGGTCATGGGTGAGGACTTCGCAAACCGAAGAATTACATTTTTAGGTGCAGGTCCAATGTCTCCAGTTTCAGTAACGGCAATTATAGATTTGGCTAATCGATACAAAAAACCGATTGCACTTATCCCAAGCCGGCGGCAAGTTGAAGCAGCATCGCTTGGCGGCGGCTATTCCAATAACTGGACAACTGAGGTATTCACGAAATTTGTGAGAAGTAGAGATTCAGGTGGCTTTGTTAAATTATCACGCGATCATTCGGGCCCGTGGCAATTGAATGAAAGAGATCAGTTGGGTGAAGTTCACTCTCACAGTCAAGCGATGGAGGAGGTGAAGGAGTCTTTGGCGGTTGACTTAAAATGTGGGTTCGATTTAATTCACCTCGACCCAAGCAAGGGATTACTTTTTGGTAGAAGTCAGTTGGAAGTCGAAGAAGACATATACGAACTCCTTGATTTTTGCGTCAAGAACGGTAAGCAGCAATTTGAATTTGAAATTGGAGCGGACGATCAATCGTATGTTCCCGATTTAGTAAGCCGGGCTGAAGATTCCCTGAACCGAGTGCTTCAGGAAATCAAAAACCTGGGACTTCCATCCCCTCTATTTTATGTTTTGCAAACTGGTACAAAGGTAATGGAGTTGAGAAATGTTGGGTCATTTGATTCCAAACTACCAGTTGCAGGCATGTTGCCCTCTTCAGTTCAGTTACCGGAAATGTTAAAGATGTGTCGGCGTTATGGTGTCTTCCTAAAAGAACACAACGCGGATTACTTATCTACTACAGCCTTGAAATGGCACCGAAGGTTCGGGATCCACGCAGCAAATGTTGCGCCAGAGTTCGGAGTTGCAGAAACCAAGGCTTTGCTGCAGGTTGCACAAGAGAATCAAATGAAAAGTTTTATTGATGAATTCTCAAATATTGTGTTAGCAGGACAAAAATGGAAAAAGTGGCTGGTAGTTAATGGAAGTTGTACCGAAGATGAAAAAATTCAAATAGCTGGCCATTATCACTTTTCTGAAGAGAGAGTTCTGGAACTTAGAAATAAATTGCGACAAGATTTAATGAAAAAGAGCCTTGATTTAGAAGCGTTAGTGAGCAAACAAGTTGAAGAATCAATCGATCGTTATTTAAGGTGGTTTGGTTATGCCGACTGAAATTGATGTGTTGATTTTAAATCGAAACCTGAAGTCGGTAACTGAAAAACTCGTCGAGGCACTAGAAACATTACCCCGCGTGAGCCTTTGCGGCGTCATAGACAGCGGATCTAGGGACGCGGAGATTAGTTCTCATACAGTTGTACGCGATTCATCCGATTTTGCAATTTTGCACGGCCTCAGACCAAATAAGGGCTATGACCTAGGAATTAAATGGTGGTTGCAAGCAGAGAAGAAATCTGAGTGGTTATTACTGTTGCCAAACGATAGTGAACTAGTCAATTTTGAGTCGGCTGAGTTGCTAGATGAATTAGAGAAATTTCCGTTGGTAGTTGGTGTCGTCCCTCTTTCGCAAGGAAATCCTTACACCGAACTTCTAGACCCTTCCCGAATTGGACTTGTTTGGAATACTCATGAGGGGCCGCTATTGCTTCGGAGAAGTTTCCTAGAAGAACGCTTTAGCCGTCAAGGGTATCTTTTGGATCCGATGAATTATCGAGGGTATCTTTCATTCCTCGAGTTGGCACTCCAAGTATATGCAAATAATAGAGCTCTTGTTGTAACAGATCTAATCTCGTTTCGCGAAAATCAAACGCATGTATTTAACAGCTACCAACTGATCGGTACCGAGGCTCACTCTGAGAATTTACGACTGCTGGTTTCGGAAGGGGAGACTTGGCTTGCGTCTAAATATGGCGTTGAAGATCGTTGGACATTTGAAATGATTGTTCGACTCGTTTTTGAGGAATTTATAAAAGTAAACCCCGATATTGGCCTGCTTCCTTTGGTGTAAAGTTGCATCATGGAGATTACAACTAATAAACCCTGGGGCCGTGAAGTTTTGCTTTATCAAGGAAGCGGCTACGCAGTGAAAAGAATTCACTTGAATGAGTCGAACCAGACCTCCTTGCACTATCATGAAGTGAAACATGAAACGATCTTGATGTTAAAAGGGAAGCTTAGGATTGAAATTCAAGAATCTGGAAAAGTGGCTTCGGAAATATTTTTAGCTTCTGGGGAACATTTCTGCATCTCCCCGAAAATAATCCACCGTATGCGAAGCATCGGAGAGGACTCAATTTATTTCGAAGCTCAAACCGACCACCTAGATGATGTAATTAGAATCTCTGATGATTTCGGAAGAAATTGATTTCTCGGAGTAGAGTTTTTATCCCAGCGGCCGGGTTAGGTTCGCGAATTGATGGTGGAGGTAGTTTGCTTCCAAAACCACTGCGATCTATTGGGTCAAAACCATTACTGACTAGAGTGATGGACCTATACCCCAACGGAACGTCTTTTGTGATTGGATTGGGATTTAAGGCATCTTGGGTCAAGCAAGTGGCGATGATAACGGCGAAGGCAAATAACCAGGAAGTTGATTTTTTTGAAACTGATTCGTGGGAAGTCCCTGGGAAGGGACTAACTGACACCGTTTTAGGAGCGCAACATTTTCTACAAGAACGATTCATTTTCCATGCTGTCGACACTCTCGTTTCGCCGAAAACCTTAGCCTCGCTCTTCTTGAGTGAGCAAGACACAATAGTTGTGGGCCAACCTACGACAAATGGAAGTTATAGAGCACTTTCTAACGGACAATGGAAAAAAGTATCTTTTGAGCCAAGTTCAAGACAATTGGCTTATACAGGAGTTGCCCTAATTCAAGACTATGAGACATTTTGGAAGAAACTCTCGGAAAGAAAACGTTTGGAAGAAAATGAAGGGGAAGTATTGGGAATAGACCCAGAAACATGCTTGTCTTTCGAGATTCAAGGAGGCGAATGGGTAGATTGTGGAAATCTTGCCGGTTTAGCCGCCGCGCAAGCGAACAATGTCAGAGAGGATATTGTTTTAGAGAGAAACAATGAAGCTATTTGGCACATAGGGTCCGAAATGATCAAATTTCATGTGGATGAGATTTTTATACGAAATAGGGCTTTGAGGGCTACCCAACTTCGGCCTTTTGTCCCGGAAATTCATGTGAGAGGGCCAAACACCTATTCATACCCGAGAGAGAATGGCATAACCCTTTCTGCAGGTGAAATTGGAGCCTTCCACCAATTCCTGAAATTCTTAGAAGATTTCTGGGACTTAACGCCTTCCTTGACTAAGGCTAATTCAGTTGTCAATGTAGATTCTAGGTACTTAGACTTCTACCAGAAGAAGACCTATGTTCGCGTTAAAGAATTTCTAGAGAAATATCCCGCATATGATGTCACTTCCATAAACGATCGCACTACTTCTAGAATTCTCGAACTATTAAAAACTGTAAACTGGGACCATCTCGCTCGCGTTAAACTTACACGGGCACATGGAGACTTGCATCCCGACAACATATTGATCGTTAATTCTTCACTGGGCTTCACATTGTTGGATTGGCGCCAAGATATTGCGGGAAGCTCGGGGAAAGAAGGCGATATTTATTATGACTTGGCAAAGATTAAACATGGTCTCATAGTTGATCATGGATTGGTAGCAAAAGGTAAGTTTACGGTTGCTATTGAAAGTAAGAAGGCAAAATATGAAATGCAACAAACAAGCAAAAAGAAACAGTGGCAGAGCGAACTTGAGGATTTCATTTCAAGGTCAGAACTAGATTCTCAAAAAGTAGACTTAATCACCTCTCTTATTTTTCTCAACATCGCTTGTCTACATCATTCGCCTTATGATGAGTTTCTCTTCGTGCTCGGCCACGATCTCCTTCAGAAAAGTCTGAAAAATCTCTAGAGTTAATCCTCAAAAGGAAAACCTATATATCAATCGTTTCCATTCTTCTTCTTGTTAGCGAATCCATAAATTTTAACACTAGGAATTGAATTGAATATGAAAAATATGTTGGCCAAGATATAAAGCGAGTAAGAAACATTTTTAGACTCAATGGAATGAACGGGATTGAAGATTTACCGTAAAGTTTTTCTTTCCCTTTCCAGGCGAGACTCATCAAAGATGCCTTCGCGTGGTGATTTTCCCCTCGCGGCGAGCGGTCACCTAAGTACAATCCTCTTGAGATAGCACTTGAACCTGCAATCGTATTATCATCATCAATGCATATTCCAAGTTCGGATTTACTTACACCGAAAACTATCGGTAGGTACCAAGTAGATTCCGGTTTCTGTTCTAAGGAATATGGAGCACGGGGATCTAGTTTCCTCACGAAGGGCCGTGAAGATTTTAAGATTCTTAAAAAGAAATCTACTTCGAATACTGAAGTCATTGAAATAAAGCAACGCGTATCAATTTTCAAAATCTCGTTGCGATTTTGTCGACTAAGTGGAAGATAAACTCCGAGATCGTTAGTTGATCCAAGAGCATCTTGAACGTAACGCGAGATTTTCTGATATTGTGCGTTCCAGGAATACTGGAAAACTTTAACCTCGTGTGCGACTAATTCTTGCAGGAGAACCGAGCTATCTGGGGGAGATTTCGCGAGCATGTGATCTTCCAAGAAGAGCATTACAAAGCGACTATCTTTTCTTCTCAAATCCCACCATGTCTGCATCCTCCATTGACGATATGCTGCTCCTTGGACGCATTCAACGTTTTCCATATTTGCACAAAAATCAGCAACCGCTTCCGAATATTCTCCTCGGACGCGCAAGAAAACGGGCGACTTCCAGTAGTTTGCCCATTGAGGCAAAGTATATTTCAGTGTTTCGAACTTAAGTTGGTCATTAATCAAAATATTTCCATAGACCAAAAATGAAGAATTTTGCGGAACAGAATTTATCGTCATTTCCCATCCTTCCGCAAAGATTTACCTTTGGATTTTAACCAATAGTACCCGATGGGTTAAGTCGGCATAAAATTATCACGAGCCTGACGGATTATATTTTGCGAGAGTTACGATGCCCTGAATATCTTAGGAGTTTTACAGATAAATGTGGGTTGTGAAGGACAGTGATTAAGAAAAAGTTTTAGGGAAGGAGAGACAAAGAGACCACCTTTACCATCTTGTAATGATAAAGTTCTATGCTTGGGTACGGATTACAGGAACCAAGCACCTAATCCAAACTAGGAGACTAAATTGGGTTATTCAAAAATTGACACTCTAGAAGGTGTCATTCCAACCATTGTGATATCGATGAGTTCAGCAAGATTGCACCCATTAATGCAACAACTAGAGAATTCTCAAATATTTCAAGTCCACATTCAAGAAGGCATTGTCGGAAGCAAGATTATTGATAATCCGAGGCTAATAAACCGCCAAGTTTTCAAATTCCTGAATGGAAGAGAAATGACTCCAGGCGAAGCTGGGGCAGCTTTAGCGCATTTCTTGGTCTACCTAAAGATTTACCAGCAGCAATGGCCATGGACTCTTGTACTCGAAGACAATGCACGACTACTCCCTGGAGCAGAACGGAAAATCGCAGAATTGGTTGGCACTCTAAGGTCACTCCAAAATTTGACTTCACAACCGATGCTAATCCACTTGAACTTGAATAATGCAAGAATGATTGCCAGAAAATCAAACATTCAAGAAAAAATAAACTTGTATGAGGCTTTGACAATTCTTAGAACTTCTAAAGCATATTTAATCAATTACGATGCCGCAGTGATTGCGCTACGCGATGGTTTACCGCTATTGGATGAACCTGACTGGCCGCACTGGATACATGAAGTTAAGTTTCTGGTAACACCCAACGATCAGGTGACCGTTGATAGAAGTTTCCCTTCCGAGATTGGTAAGCGCCCAACCCCTGCCATTGCACGAGAGAGAACTTCCAGTCGGATTAAGACAGCGATACTCTTCTGTTTAGGAATAGAGGGTATTCGCTACAAAGTGCGGACTGGTTTGCAAGACTATTTTTTATGGGTTGTGTTCGATCGAATTTATCGCGTTGCAGCGAGATTCTATGGGAAAGCTGAATTAGAACATCCAAGCGTAGTTCTTTTAGAGGTGCCAAGTATTCAACTCTTCCGGCGCTGCCTGGTTGGCCGGTATGTAAGGAAGAGAAGAATTCTGCGTTCAAAGCAGGACAATACCTTCAGGTTTCTTAGCTACGATGAAGTAACTAGTATGATCGATTTATGAGAGTAAGGTTCGAATGGTTTTGGCCGACATTTGACCGTCAAAATAATTTTTTCGTTGACGCGCTTAAAATACTGCATGGCGAAGTTGAGGTTGTCACCGATAGATTGGAACATTGCGACCTCGAAGTGGTTTCAGTTTTTTCTCCCCAAAAGAATTCAAATCTAAACCGTCTATCTAACCTAAGAAAGAAAATTCCCCACGGTCAGCCCGACACAAATTTACTTTACCCAACAAAATTTGACCCCGACACGAAGAACTTCTCGCGAAGAATTTGGTATGGAGTTGAAAACGTTAGAGCCCCTTACCAACTGGACATAGATGGCTATATTTCCTTTGATCAAGACACCCTAGACGGCTACAACGCCTATTTTGCCACTTGGTATGAGCTCTCCGGAATTCAACTTCCGTTTACAAACAATAGAGTCGGTCTAACTACCTCTGCCTCAGAGTTACTTGAAAAAAGAAGTTTTTTCGGAAGAAAATCCAAGTTCGCTTGCGCTTTCATCGGTAAACCAGACCAAATGCGCTTTCGAGCCATTAATGAATTGCGAAAGATTGGCGAAGTAGACGTATTCGGACCCATGGTTGGAAAACCTATTTCGAACAAACCTGAAATTGCGAAAGATTACAAGTATATGGTTTGTTTGGAGAATGATAATTATCCTGGATACGTCACCGAGAAACTTTTAGAGGCATATCTTTCGGATACAGTTCCACTCTATTGGGGGAATTTAGGTAACGATTCGTCAATAAATAGAAAAGGTTTTTCTAATCTTCTTGATTTCGAATCAATGAGTGAGTGGATTGAATATGTACGAAATATCGATGAATATGCTTACGTTAACATGTACGAGCAAGCGCATCTCAACAATGTTCCCGACTTGACTCCCATCTACAATGTTCTCGTAGGTTAGTATGAACATCCAGGGAATTCTGTTTTATAACTTTTGAAAGCATCTGAGTTAAACATTAATTGCAACCGAAAATAAATTTTTTTGGGAATGCTAGGTCTTGAATCCTAGTGATTCAATGCTGCTATGTCCGATTTCAACATAATCTCTATGAGTGAGTTAACATCTGTATCCGGTTTCCAGCCGAGAGACTTTTCTGCTTTCCGAAAGTTTCCTAAAAGGTTTTCTACTTCAGTTGGTCGTAATTGATTCTCATCAATCACGACGAAATCCTCATAGTTTTTGCCAATTAACGAAAAAGTTCTTTCGCAAAACTCGCGAACGGTTGTGCCAACGCCTGTGGCTAAAATAAAGTCATCTGGACGATCGTGCTGCATCATTTTCCACATTCCTTCGACGTATTCAGGAGCATAGCCCCAGTCGCGAATCGCCGAAAGGTTTCCAAGGTAAAGCTTCTCAATCGAACCCTTCGCGATTCTTGCTGCCGTTGAAGTTATTTTACGAGTGACAAAACGCTCACTTCGTCTTGGTGACTCATGGTTGAAAAGTATTCCGTTGGCAGCAAAGAGACCGTAAGCTTCTCGATAATTACGAGTCATAAAGTAACTGTAAAGTTTCGCGATTGCATAAGGACTCCTTGGCTCCAAAATTGAATCTTCGTTTTGTGGGGGAGGAGTGTTCCCAAACAATTCGGAAGTCGATGCTTGATAAAACTTAGAATCAAGCTTTAACCTAAATACACTATCTAGTAGGGCGGCCGTAGCAATGCCGGTTATTTCACCAGTTAAGATTGGTTGATCGAAAGAGATCCCAACGTGAGATTGAGCTGCCAGATTATAAATCTCATCTGGACGAGTCTCAATGAGTAATGCGAGAAGTCTGGAATGATCACTAAGATCGCAAAAGTGAAGTTGTACATTTTCATGGCTTTTGCGTGGATATTTCAAGAGATGATCGATCCTAGAAGTATTTAAGGTGCTTGAGGGCCTGACCACACCATGAACTTCGTAATTCTTTTTTAACAAAAATTCGCTTAGATAGGAACCATCTTGACCCGTAATGCCTGTGATTAAGGCACGTTTCTTGACGCCCATTATGTATTTCTTCGGATCATTAGATTGGGCGCCAAGCTATAATCGTATACCCGTCTAAGAAGAGCGAACCTACCCAACTTCGCTGTACTTGGAATATTTCTATCAACCCTGCAGACTCTAATTCTTGCAAATATTTCAACATCCCGTTCAAGTACCTCCTCTTTTCCATGTATTGAATGGACAGGTTATCAAGTAAATTATCAGATTCCAACACTTCAATTATAGGCTCGATGTGCAAAACAATTTTCACATTTTTTAGCATCAAAAAATCGAGAAAAAATTGATATGAGTCCCCAACTTGCTCTAAGGCGGCTATAGTAACCACACCGTCACCTCTGCCGAGGTCCAAATTGTAATCTGGTTCGAAGAAATTAAACTTGCGTCCCAATAGTTTGTCGTCGTTGGTATCGAACGCTAACTTAGTTATGCATTTTTGAGAACTAGTCGCCCAATCTAATCCCATGAGGTTGGCTTCTGGGAAGATTTGCCTCAAACGCAGGAGGTTATGTCCAGTGCCAGCACCGAATTCGAATATGCTGCCAACTGAAGCAAAATATTTACAAGCGAGCCAATCGGTCAGCAAACATAATAAGTTGTACTCGAGCATTGGATCGTGTGGGCGAATCCATTGTTGCCTATATCGACTAATTTGGTATTTCCCAAAATATTTCGGGATAAGGTTTCCAAGTGCCCCTGATTTTGAAAATTCAAGGAGATTCTCTCCCCAGCCCTGCTCCCAACTAGCAACGCGATGTGAACCACTTTCAGTCAGATCTGATGAAAGAACTGCAAGAGTCTTAGAAAGTATTTCGGCTTGATCACGCTCACTGAGAAATTCATAACGGAAATCAAAATTTCGTGCTCGTTCCTTTGTAGCAGTAAAAAATTCTGTTTTCCAGAGGGACTCTAATTCTTCCAATCGTATTTCATTCATTTAGATAAATCATCGCCTTCAAAATCGGACAGTAGGGTAATTGTCGAGGAACCATTCAATCGTAGAGGAAATTCCATCTTCAATAGGCGTAAACTCAAAGTTTCGGTGCAATGTTGCAATTTTAGAAGAGTCCGAAGGTTTCCTAAATTGACCACTTGGTTTGGTATTATCAAAAACCAACCTATCTTCAATTTTAAACTTTGTTGATATCAAGTCGGCAATTTTAGCAATGCTAACTTCACCAATACCAGATAGGAATAAAGGCTCATTTTCAAAATAATTTTCTAGTGACCAGAGAATTAACGATGCAACATCTTTAGAATAAATGAATTCCCGCAGTGCCTCACCATTTCCCCAGACAATGAGATTTTCATCTCGTTCACGTGCTAAATGTGCCCTATGAATCAGCGATGGAATTACATGACCATTGTCCATATTCCAATTGTCTCCAGGGCCGTAGATGCTCGCAGGAATTAGATTGAAATAGGGTAACTGGTACTGATTTTGGTAGGCGAGCGTTTGAACATGTAACATCCTTTTGGCGTAGGCGTATCCAAAGTTAGAATGGTGCGGTGGCCCTGAGTGCAGTGAATCAATTTTAAGCGGGTACGGACCTGCTTCCGGAAAAACACAGGTAGATATTAAGGAAACTAAACGTTCCACTTTTGAAACCCTAGCTGCCTCAAGTACGTTTAAATTGATTTTCATATTTGTTGTGAAAAAATCCGAAGGACTCTTCATATTTGCTTGCACTCCACCAACGAGTGCTGCAAGGTGAATAATTCGCGTTGGCTGGATTCTTTTTAATAGATTCAAGGTTTCTGCATAGTTTTCGAGATTTGCGTCGTTGCGATTGACAAATACTAAGTCTTCGCTCTTTACCGACTTTAAAGCGTGTGCAACCAGACCATCTCCACCGGTAACGAGCGTTAAAGTCTTCAATGAGCACCCGCCAAAAGCTCTCTATACCAATGAATAGTTTGATCGAGGCCCTCATTAAAGGGTATAAAGGAATCCTTTCTAGATTCTTCAATAATTTTGGTTAGGTCCAGCTGGACATCCGCCGGAGCCGTGACATCTTTGTTTGTACTTGCCCCAAGTGAAAACGGAACCTCTAACTTAGAGGCAATCAGTTCAGCTAGATTGGAAATAGATACCCTAGAAGTACCTCCAACGTTATAAACATCACTCGTTCCATGAAGTAAGATCCAGAAGATAAGATCAATTGCATCATCTACGTAGCAATATGTTCGCATCGCCTCCCCCAAATCCTTTACATTGATAAATCCATTCCTTAACCCAGATATTATAAATTCATTTAATACTCGAACATCGTTAACTTGCCCTCCCGGGCCATAAGCCAATGCCACTCGCGCTGATCTTCCAAATCGATTCCCAGATTGATTCAAAGAATACATTATTGCCTCGCCGCATCGCTTGGCTTCAATATATGGACTTCTATCCGAATTCGTAGAGTAAGTGCCGAGGCGATCCTCGCTACTTGGGATCTCACAACTACCAGAATAAACCTCGGAAGTACTCAAAAAAACTGCCTTTCCATTCATGTTTAACTTTCCAGCTAGATGTAAAAGTACGCTGGTGTTGAGCTTTATGGTTTTTAAAGGATCCAATTTGAATTTTCCAGGCTGTCCGTAACCTGCAGCATGGAATAGGAAATCAAAGGGCGGAATTTCAGCCAAGAAAATGTCATTTGATAAATCTCCGTGAAATTCCGTAATCCAAGTCTTATTTTGTAGACAATCCGGAAGTGAGTTCGAGTTGGTCACGGCAAGTAGCCGAAAATTTAGACCTCTTGCCGCGAGTAAATCGAAATAGGACAGGAGGTTCGTACCGATCAGCCCAGAGGCGCCAGTTATAAGTATCGTCTTATTGCTAAACTGATGAAAATCAATTTTGTCTAGTGCAAATTTAGAAAACTTTTTGTCAAGCATTTAGCAACTCACTCACTTTAGTATGGAGATCTGCCTGGGTTAATCCAAGTTGCTCCTCAATGTCTTCCATGGAACCGTAATCTCTAATAAATTCACGCTTGACTCCATGAAAATGAACTTCAAATTCAGGTGAAGACGACAAGTCCATCACTAGTGGTGCTGTTGTTCCGACGTAGAACGGTTCAAGGAC
This sequence comes from Actinomycetota bacterium, assembly GCA_009698615.1. Lineage (GTDB taxonomy): Bacteria > Actinomycetota > Actinomycetes > Nanopelagicales > Nanopelagicaceae > QYPT01. The sequence goes on from WLPU01000001.1 coordinate 92,092, forward strand.
TAGCAATTTTGGAGTCGAAATTAAGGATTTCAAAGGGCTCGCCCCATCAATATTTAAAGAGTTAGTGTAAAGTATTTGTACATCAAATTCTTGCTTAAGTGCAAGAGCCGCATCTAATGTCGGACCGATCGCTAAAACTGTTAAATCTGATCCTGCAGAAATCTCTAAAATCTCCCCTGGCAGAATTATATGGGAGTTCGAATTTTCCTTTTCAGATAACCTGAAGTAATTTATTTTGTCGTTGGCGTACGCGTTGCGAAAAAGCGCTTCAAATTCTTTTGAAGTTCCAGGGATAAAAATTTGAATGCCTGGGATATTCAACAGAATTCCAACATCACCAGGAGCATGATGAGTAGCACCTAACGCTGAATAATCAAACGATGCTCCCACAGAAACCAAGTTGCCTCGAAGTCGTTGATATCCGAAATCTATTTTGATCTGTTCTAAACTCCTTTCGATTAGAAATGGGGCTATACTGTGAATTATTGGAATAAAACCCTCCATTGCAAGACCAGCGGCCATGCCGATCATAGATTGTTCTAAAATCCCCACATTCAGCACTCGATCGGGGAATCGGGTCATAGGGTCGTTAAACGAATAGACACCAATATCTCCTAAAAGAACAATCACCCTCGGATCTTCTTCAATAAGTTTGGCTGTTACTTGGGAAAAACTACTCCTCATCGAGCTCACCTAAAAATTCTTGCACCTGACTAGGGGTGGGAAACTTATGATGCCACTCAGGATTATTTTCCATTGCTCGCAAACCCTTACCTTTAATGGTATTAGCTACAATTACAAGTGGCTTCACCCTTCGAGTTTTAAGGGCACCTAAAATTTCCGAATGATTGTGACCGTCAATTTCAATACTCTGCCACCCAAACGCAATGAATTTTTCACTAATATCATTTAGCTTTAGGGCCCTACTTGATGAGAGATTATTATCAACAATACAGATCAAATTCATAAGCTGATGTTGATTGGCGAGCAAAGCTGATTCCCAGATGGTCCCTTCGTTTAGTTCACCATCTCCCAAAAGAACGATAACTGGAGCTTCAACCTTCGTTAACTTTCGTGCGTATGCCACCCCTATGGCAATTGGGAATCCATGACCGAGGGAACCGGTCGATGCCATGACCCCAGGCACCTTATTCTTGTCAGGATGTCCGCCTAAGGCGCTCCCTTTCCTGCAATAAGAATTGAAGGTTTGCTCATCAATAAATCCAAAATTAAAAAGTATTGCATAAAGTCCGATTGAGGCATGACCCTTGGACAGAATAAAGTATGCACCTTGCGACTCACTACGAGAAACTTTTAGTTCGAAATTTTCAAATATATTCCAAAGAAGATCCAAGATTGAAAAAGAACTTGGAATGTGCCCCTCACGAACTTCTGATGCAACTCGAAGGATCTTCATTTTGAGCAAGTTAATCTCACGGTTGGCGACATTCATGAGCACCGGCTCCATTCGACTCTCGATTCCTTACGATAACACAACCTGCGAGTTAAGAGCTAAGAATAGCCAAAATTATGTCGTAGCAAAACTTGTTATAGAAGGTGAAACTCCAAAATCCTCTTCCGAATTCAATTTAGCCTCAGGAGTCAGTAGTCAATAATAAGACAGATTCTAATCGATTTTAGAACTCATGCAGATTCGAATTAATCCCCTAAAATGAAATTTCTGATTTTACCTATATCGGGAAGTGAATTCAAAAATGGTTGTTCATAAATTAATCGGTAAGACTCTACATCCAATTTTTGCAAGTATGAAATGAACTCCCTTAGTGTGGGGAAGTCCAATATATTAATAAACGAATTACGATTTATATGTGGATCTTTCCCTAAATCGCCTAAATATAATGGAATGCCTCCTGCAAGATACGCCTTGATGAGCACATTGGTCACATAGCCTGGATAAATATCATTTTCTGAGCAAAGTATGAATCTGTACTTTCCGGAAATTTTGTCGTTAGAGGTTCCAACCGAACTAATTCCTTTAGTTAGCAAATCAAGGCGACCCAATTCTTTTAGTCGAGAAATAGTATGGAAATGAAAAGAGTTAAGGTGGGTTGCGTCTGCGGAGCAAAAACTGGGTTGCGCTTCGATAAACTTTCTAGGCAACAATAAATTTTGTGCAGTTTGTTTTCCTAATAAATTCATACTAAGTATATTTTCAGAATGTGCAATCTCGCTGTACCATGAAGGACAGTAAAGATTGGTACCGAGAAATTCATCTTGATCAAATGAAAGTAATGCATCAAGACCCTCGTGAACCGGCGGCCTTAGATTTTCAGATGTGTACCAAATCCTGCGCCGAAAATTTCTCGAGTGCGGACTATACTCTCTTAATTTCATCCTACTTTCCGGACCACCGATTTGGGATTCTACTAATTTGAATCTATTTAATCGATCTTTCCCTTTTTCAATGAGGGGCTTATAGACTCCCACAAATTCGATATCACAAAAGGAATTTCTATTCGAGACTACGACAATATCATCATCAGTGCGTCTCAAAATATTGATTAAGAGATTATCTGAAGAATCAAAGTTTGGATGAAACCATTGGAACCTAACTTTAAGAATTCTTCTCTCCTCCTCACTTTCGACTTAGGTCAATTTCTGTGTCTTATCGGATGCAGAGGAGCTTTTCGACACCTAATGAATTATATTCAGATATTATTTACATAGTGTAGCGTTCAATAATTAAAACCTTGGGAGGGCGATCACTTGACGTTCAAAGATGCAGCTTTGAAGTTTCGCTTGCAAATCTTACAACGTAGATTTCCTGGCTCAGCAGAATTTTGGACTTCAGTTTATCGAGACGGCGGAAATTCAGGCGAGGGGTCGTATGGACAACTTGCGATGTTCAAGGCGGAGATTATTAATGGATTTATGGAAGAAAATGCCGCCCAATCGGTAATTGAATTTGGGTGCGGTGATGGAAATCAATTGTCCTTAATGGCCTACCCTCGGTACTTAGGCTTAGATGTTGCACCGGGAGCGATAGAATTATGCTCTCATAGATTTCGCGATGACTTTACTAAAAGTTTCATATTACTTGACCCTAAGCACTTCAAACCTGGCCTAGGACTTTCTGCGGACTTAACGCTCTCCCTAGATGTCATTTTTCATTTAGTTGAATTAGAAACATACGAAACTCACTTGCGACAACTTTTCGCGACTAGCAATAAATGGGTAATCATTTATGGCTACGATTCGGACGTGTTTTTTCCAGAACCTTACTCTTACCCAAGAAGGTTTACAAAATGGATCGACATAAATATCCCTAACTGGAAACTTTTAAAAGTAATTAAAAATAAGTTTCCGTTGGGAAGTTCCGGCGAATCAAGTTGGTCCGATTTTTACGTTTACGAGAAGATGTAAGGCGGTCCTGAATGCTACATTGCAGTGCAAAGTGGAGTCTTTTCGAATATGAGCACGTTTCAAGCTTCTTGAATTATTTTGCCGGTAGAATTGGAGAATAGGAAGTGAAAGTCAACATAAATGATCCAATGGCTAGGTCTGTCACCGGATCAGATTCTGAGTGGCGAGATGCTTGTGAAGCTGCGGGCAGTAGCATCCAATCTCTAAGTCAATTTCGCCGCTGGCCAGTCTTTGTTTTCCATGTTGAAGGTACTCCACGGATTGGAGGAGAATTACTTGCCCAACGCCTTTTGCGAAATCCAATGTTCACTAAATCCTTGCCGACTATCTCGAAAACTGAAGAATTTGGTTCACCACTTAACCTGATTTCGATTCCGTTTGAAAGCAAAACATTCAAATTGTCACCAACTACCTTGCGCTATTCGAATAATTGCCTAAATGCCATTGCGTTATTCGGCCTCCAAATTTTTCAAAATCAAATAATTGAAATTGGTGGAGGATACGGGGGCGAGTGCAAAGTTTTCAACGACATATCTAGAAGTATCACTAAAGAAGATAAGGATTTAAACTGGACAGTTTATGATTTACCTTCTAGTACAGCATTAATTAGAAAATGGGTCGAGTTTTCGAGTTATAAAGTGCAATTTGGTTCAATTTACGCTGAACCGAAAAAGATATCCCACGATTCTATGATTATTAGCAACGGTGCCATTAGTGAAATGAGGGATGAACTCCTAGAGGACTATTTTACAAATCTAATTCTTCCAGCAAAGTATGGATATTTTATAACAAATTTTGAAACACACTCGTCGCCATATGGTGGATGGACGACAGAGATGTTCTTAAATAGGTTGATTGCTGCAGGTAAAAAAGATGCAAAGGTTTTACCGTCCCATAAGTATTTAAGTTTCACAGATTCTGGTAATTCAACTTTGGTAGTTTTTGGAATGGACGACCAGCGCCCCCCAAAGAATCGATTAGGAGATCCAATTCGGTATAAGGCGATTTCTTCAAGCCAACAAATGACGTCTCGATTGGAGAAGTGGATTATAAAGGCCGCCTTCCTTGACTCATCGTTAGGCGTTTTACTGGAATTCTTGGAGAGAATTCTTCTTCGAGATAAATATAGAAAGTTGTACAAGAGAAAGTAGCTTGCACTGAACTAGTTTGAAGAATCCATATTACGTCAAAATTTTGATTGTGAAACACCTAATCTGGATTTGTAATCTGAATATGCGAATGACCTGTCAGAAACCTCTGGGTAAATCTTCATCCTCGAAATTTGCCTATCTTACAAACTCGATCAATTTTCTTGGTAATGTTGCCTCATTCACTATTCATAGACGGTCGAGGTAAAGACACAAATGTGTGGAATTGCTGGGCGCGTTGGATCACATGCCGGAAACACCGATTCATTAAAGCGTATGACCGATTCCATAATGCATCGAGGACCCGATGACGAGGGTCATTTTGTGGCGCCAGGTATCGAGTTAGGAATGCGGCGTTTGGCGATTATCGATGTTGCCGGAAGTAAACAGCCATTAAGTATTAATGAAAGAGCAATTACACTTGTTTTCAACGGCGAAATTTATAACTTCCAAGAAATTCGTCAGTTTCTTTTATCACGCGGATTTAATCTCCAGACTCAAGGAGATACCGAAGTCATAGCACATCTTTACTTGCTCGAAGGTTTAGAGTTCGTGCACCGACTACGTGGGATGTTTGCCATTGCAATTTGGGATGCCAAGGCCCGCAAACTAATACTTGTCAGAGATCGCCTTGGGAAAAAACCTTTAATGTATCGCTTTACTGGCGACAACGGTATAGATTTTGGATCAGAAGTAAGAGCTCTGTTACAAAATAGTGAAAAACGTGAACCTGACCTAGAGGCGATCAATTTTGTTTTAGCATTTGGATACGCGCCTGCTCCGATGACTGGCTTCAGAGGCATCATTTCGCTGCCTCCGGGTCACCTACTAACATGGCAAGATGGAAAGAGTGAAGTTCGTAGGTATTGGAAGTTTGATTCAAGTAAAAAAACTATTAAGACGCTACCCGAGGCCATCGAGCAAACTAGAAGCGTTTTGGATGAAGCAGTGCAAGTGCGACTTATTTCAGAAAGACCCCTTGGAGTTTTATTAAGCGGTGGCATAGATTCAACATTGGTCACCGCTATGGCAGCTCAACATTTGACCACACCGCTGAAGACCTATTCATTGGGATTTAAGGATCAACAATACGACGAATCTAGTTTTGCGAGAAAAGTTGCGGCTCACCTGCAGACCGATCATCACGAGTTGATTATGGAGCCAGATCCGGAGCTCTTGGTGAGAACCCTCGCCCAAACTCTCGATAGGCCGTTTGCAGATTCTTCAATCCTGCCAACTTATTTAGTGAGCCAGTTTGCTCACAGCGAAGTTGTGGTTGCCTTAGGCGGCGATGGCGGAGATGAAGTTTTTGGAGGGTATCGCCGATATCTCCTCGTCGACAAACTTCAAAGAATGAATTGGTTGTTCAAGGGAGTTCGGCCATTTACTCCTCTGCTAGAAAATATCGCTCGCATTAGTGGGAATCGAAACGCCTCCAGGATTGTAGGAGCGATGCGACCCTATTCTGATAGGCAAGAGAGGTATATGTCCCTTGTTTCACTTGTTCATAGAAACGAAAGGGATCGGCTCTGGTCTGATAATCAACGCAAAGGCGCTAACGGAAACGAAGTAGAGGATTGGTTCAGGAATGTATGGGGCAGTGCGCTTGCCAGTGAGTCCATCGGCCGCCCATTAGCGGTTGATATTGAAACTTATCTCCCTGAAGATCTTAATTTTAAAGTCGATATCGCATCGATGGCTAATAGTCTTGAAATGCGATCGCCGTTTCAAGATCACAAAGTAGTTGAACTTGGCGGACAAATCCCAGATCACCTTAAATTTCATAAGGGTGAAACAAAATATATTCTGAAACAATTAGCCAAGGAATTCGTGCCGGCGGATTTAGTCGATAGACCAAAGATGGGATTCGGAATTCCAAGAGCAAGTTGGATGCGCAACGATCTCAAGCATTTGGTTTCTGATGTACTTCTTGGCTCGAGCGCAAGAAACCGTGGATGGTTTGATCTGGCTAATGTGTCCCAACAGATTTCCTTGCACAACCAAGGAGTAGATCGCGACCGAATTCTTTGGCCACTTTTCGCAATTGAGCTTTGGGCTCAGAATTGGCTCGACTAACGACCAAGATAGAGAGTGTTCGGGCTAAATCTGCTGTCATCAAATGAGAGAAGGATTAAGAGTCATATAGTAGATTTACCCTAAGGTTTCCAATTGAGGCAAGCGAGGTTCAAATGCAAGTTGTTATTCTCGCTGGTGGTCTTGGAACACGTTTGTCCGAAGAAACGGTAAGCATCCCTAAACCAATGGTCACTATTGGAAACGATCCAATAATTGTGCACTTGATGCGTTATTTTGCTTCTTTTGGTCATAATCGATTTTTGATTGCGCTCGGCTATAAGGGGTATGTAATCAAGGAATTCTTCGCAAATTATGCTCTGCATAACTCCGACTTGCGCATTGATATTTCAGAAAAAAAGATCGAAATTATTAAGAGCGGGGTTGAAAATTGGATCGTGGAGCTTGTTGATACCGGGCAAGACACGTTAACAGGCGGCCGAATTTTGCGATTAAAAGATCACCTTGATTCGGAGTTCTTAATGACTTATGGCGATGGGCTGGCTGATGTTGACCTAGATGCGCTTGTGCGCCATCACAAAGATCAAGGTCGACTGGCCACGGTTACAGCGATTCGACCCCCTTCACGGTTTGGCTCATTAGAAATTAAAGATGGCCAGGTAATGAAATTTGGGGAAAAGATTCCCGAAGATGCCGGATGGATAAATGGTGGATTCTTTTATTTGACCAAAAGTTTCTGCAATTACCTCGAAAATGATTCCACGATACTCGAGGGTGCTCCTCTTGAAAAATTAGTTAGCGAAGGGCAGCTTTCAGCTTTTGTCCATAATGGATTTTGGCAACCAATGGATACGATACGAGATCGAAAAATATTGGAAACTATTTGGAATGAAGGCAAAGCTCCTTGGAAAAGATAGCCGTAAGATTCCCAGATAAGAATTTTTGGAATAATAAGCGCGTATTAGTAACAGGTCACACTGGCTTTAAAGGTGCATGGCTCACTCAATGGCTAACCCAACTTGGTGCCAAAGTATGCGGTGTTTCTCTAGATCCAATTACAGATCCAGATTTATGGACTGAGATGAATATGGATATGCAGGGGTTCGATTTCAGAGTCGATATTCGTAGTGATGCATGGCAAAGGCGTGTGGATACATTTAAACCAGAAATTGCCTTTCACTTGGCTGCCCAACCCTTGGTTGTTACTGGATGGAAAGATCCAAAACTTACGTTTGACACAAATCTTGGTGGGATGGTGCAGTTTCTCTCGTGGATTAATACCTCCTCATCGCTTTCTGCAGGTGTCCTTGTAACATCCGACAAGGTATATCGTTTAGACGGCAAAAAAACTGCGAGAATTGAATCAGATCCACTGGGCGGAGCTGATCCTTATTCAGCAAGCAAAGCCGCATCTGAACTAATTGCACAAACGTGGCCCATGAATCCCGACAAGAAAGTTGCCACCGCTCGTTCGGGGAATGTTATTGGCGGGGGTGATTGGGCAGAAGATCGTTTGATCCCCGACTTAATAAGAGCTTGGAGGTCACCCGAGAAATTTACGGCACGAAATCCGAACTCAATTCGTCCTTGGCAACATGTTTTAGAACCTTTAAGCGGTTACATCCTGATGGCTGAGGATCTATTTCAACGAAAAATTAAAGTAGATGCAATCAATTTTGGTCCTATAATCAAAGATCAAGTGTCAGTAAGTGAAGTTGTTAAAGAAGTTCAAAACAAATTGCAGCCGCCTAATTCATTGAGAATTGATGAATCTCCTCAAGAGCTCAAGTATGAGGAAAGTGAATTCCTCTTACTTGATTCAACCCTAGCCGAAAGTGAACTAGGTTGGAGGAGTGTGCTCAATTGGAAAGAGTCAATTGATATGACACTAAGTTGGTATTCGGATTTTTACAATGGTATTCCAGCACTGAAACTCGTACAGCGAGACATTGAATTGTTTGGTCAAATAAGTAAATCTCGTTGAATCACACCTCTAAATAAGCAATTCGGGTAGACTTTTCAAGTGAGTAAACTTCGAATCGGATACGTGCCTATTACCTCCGACTTAAATCACCCTGGAGATAGGCGTCGACTAGTTTATTGGGCTCGCAAGCGCGGTCACACGATTACTTTGGACAAAGAAGAGAAAGTTGATGTAGTTGTGCTCACTGAGCGAGCGGATTTTTTTGCTCCCCGCAGAAACTGGTCTGGTTCACCCCTAGTTCTTGATCTAATAGATGGATATTTAGGAGATGAAAGAATTTGGAAGGACCTTGCAAGAGGAGTTGGGAAAGTACTAGTAGGCCAGATGTCCGGACCCCCCAGAGGGTATAAAGAATTACTAATTCGTGCATGTGAGGATTCACAGGCGGTTATTTGTGAAACTCCCGAACAGCGGCAGACAATTCTCAAACATTGTAAAAATACTCATGCAATTCTGAGTATCCATGAAGAGTTCCCAATGCTTGGACCTCAACAACTTAAGACTCACGCTTTGATGTGGGAAGGACTACCTTTTACCGCAAGCGGATTAAAGCTTCTAGAAAAGGCATTAGTAAAGTTGACTCCCAGTTTTTCTCCAACTCTAAATGTTGTTACCGATCTAAAGTACCCGCAAATCTTAGGCGCATACCGATATCGCGATACAGGAAAAGTTTTGGGAAAAATCCCAAAAATCCTTGGGGGCAAATTACGGATTACCGAATGGAGCCTTAGCTCAGTCGTAGAAACCGCAAAAAATTCGCAAATTGCACTTTTGCCTCTAGATCCGAGAGGAAAGCTTAATTCTCTAAAGGCCGAAAACCGTTTGCTAATAATGTGGCGACTGGGCTTACCAACCCTTACTTCACCTTCGCTTGCCTACAATCGAGTTATGCATGCCGTTGGACTTAACGAAGTATGCACTTCCCCAGATGGATGGACTTCAAAGTTACAGCAACTATTTGAGTCGCAATCCCTGCGAAATGAAGTAGTAACTCGAGGTCAACAATACATTCGGGATACACATTCGGAGAAAATTGTTCTAGATGCTTGGGATCGAGCAATAGAGAGCGTCTTATGAAAAGAGAAGTATTCGATGTCACCTACCTTTCTATCGATTCGATTCAGGAAGGCGTGGGAGCCAGTCAGATACTTCCACTTGTTCTTGGATTATCTAAAAATAAAAGAAAGGTATCACTCATAACTTTTGAAAAGAGTGCACCAAGTCCGACACTAGAGAACCTCATACGAGAACATGGAGTCATTTGGACCCCACAACAATTTGGAAGGACAGGTGCGATTGCTGGTTTTCAACGGCTAAATACGCTTCGCAAGGTTATTCCAGAGTCTTCTGTGATTCATGGGCGAAGTGATATTCCAACGGCAGCAGCAGTATTTGGTAATTTGGATGCTCCAATCTTGTGGGACGTAAGGAGTTTGTGGTCAGATCAACGAAGGCAGATTGGCACGTCAGGCTGGAATGCTCTAACTACACGTGCGGCCCGAAGTCTTGAGGACATATCCGCAAAACGTTCCTCTGCAATGTCAACGTTAACTTCCGCCGTAGTTCCTATTCTGGAAAAACGTCACCACAATCTTCCGACTTTGCGAGAAGTGATACCGACATGTGTTCAAACCTCAAAATTCTTACCTTCGCCAATGCCAACAGGGCCGATTACCTGCCTATTATCTGGAACTTTCAACAATTATTATGATTTAGAACGAACAAGAAGAATCTTCCTTAACATTAGAAAAAGTATGAACTTACGTATTATTTGGGCTCGGGGGACTGAATCGCCAAATCACAATTTAGGAGTGGGGGAAGATGAGGTTATAACGGCAACCCATGAACAAATGCCTTCAATCGTGGCAAAATCCCATTTTGGAATCGCGATTTGCAAGAGCAATCAACAAGTAAGTCTGGCTGCAGCAGTACCTACTAAAATCGGAGAGTTTTTAGCCTCAGGAAGACCCGTCATCGTAAGTGAAGGAATTGGAGATTTTGACACCTTATTTTCTGACTCTAATGCGGGGCTCGTACTCTCGGAGAAGGAATCAATGTCAACCACCGTGCTGCGCTTGCAAAATCTGCTTTCAGATCCCACTACTCCTGATAAGTGTAGGGAGCTGGCGATCAGCCACTTTGACATGGAGAAGGCAATCACAAAATACTCAACGCTATATTCGAAAATGATACAAAATGATTAAGATTCAAAGCACTCACCAAAGATATTCGGGTTGACGGGAGAATCAATGCCAAGAGAATTTGAAGATACTAAGGTAATCATAGGTGCCATCGATGGGGTCCATGTGTGGCCGGTATCTAACCATAAAGACCTGCGAGGACGACTTTTTAAAGTTTATACAGATGGCCCACACCCGTCTTTCCCAGAGAATTTTGAAACTTTTGAACATTTCTTCACAGAATCCAAAGAAGGCGTATTTCGAGGAATGCATTTTCAAGGGGCTCCTCATGCTGCCACAAAGGTAATATCGATTGTTAGGGGGGAAGCGTTAGATTTTCTCTTGGATACTCGTAAAGACTCAAAAACTTTTGCTCATGTACAAACACAGGCACTAAATCAGGATTCGCCCGTTTCAATATATATTCCCGAAGGCGTTGCGCATGGATATATAGCACTTCGGGAAGGAACGATAGTTTCTTACCGACAGAATGTAGCTTTCTGCGAAAGTTGTGACGGGGGGATTAACGGAAGTATTGTTGAGAATCTATTACCAATTCCGCTTAAGGAGACTATCCGCTCGGAAAGGGATCTTCATCTGAAGGAATTTGCTAGTTTTTCTTATACCTCGAAATGCTCTCAATGAAGGTAGCGATTCTCGGTGCTAAGGGCTTTTTGGGTAGAAACTTAGCTCACCTATTGGTCGAACAAGGCGCCGAAGTCACCGGTTGGGTACTCGGCGATCCCAAGGGCGAGGCCCTAGGCTTTGAATGTCGAGATGTCACTGAGATACTTGATGGTAGAACTTCACACAAAAATGATTTCGATGTAACAATCAATCTAGCCGCGAGACGTTCTACTAAGGAAAGTCCAATCAGCGATGAACGAATTGAAGAATTTTGCTTTGAAATTCCTAAGAATTTTCTAGCTGCTACAACTTCCGAGAAAACTCTTGTGATCAATACATCCACTTATATCCAAAATTTTGCTGGAATTGAGGGAAATACAGTCGATAGCTACGGAAAAGCTAAAGAAAAGTTGTCCGTATACCTTAAAGAATTCTCGGTAAAGAAAAATATGAAAGTCATCGATTTATACTTATTCACTCTTTACGGGATAGGCGACAGGCCAGGTCACCTCGTACCGCTCTTACTCAATGCAGCACGCTCCGGAGAAGAAATTTCCCTTTCCCCCGGTGAGCAATTGATGAATCTACTTTACGTCAAAGATGCGGCACTTAATATTATTCAAGCAATAAATAGTAAATCAAAGGATTTGTATCGTAAGCACTTCTTGTGGGAAGAGTCTTATTTTTCGGTTCGTGATTTGGTTTCGCAAATTGAACTTTCGGTTCAAAAAAAGATCAATTGCTCATGGGGCGGTAGGCCCTATGCTGGTCATGAAATGATGAATGCTTGGCCGATACCGATGTCCCAACTGCCAAGCTTTGAGACTCACATGTCGCTAGATGATGGAATCAAGGAGATTTGGGCGTCTTTAAATCCGTCCACGGATTAAACTTTAGTAGCTTCAGGACGCTAGCGAAAGCAAGTCTAAAATTGAATTCCCTTAGATATGTCTTCAGAAATGAAAATTCTAGAGTTCTAGTTATCTTCCTTATCTGCTTCGAACTGACACTCCAATTCTCATCAGAAAAGGTTTTCGTATAAGCCTTTCTAATGTCAATAATTGTTTTGTTGCTAGAATTACTCATATTAGAACTATGCAGCCGATAGTGAGTTAAAGGTTCGGGAACAAAGTCAAAGTTCGTATATTTTGAGCATCGTCTAAAGAAGTCCCAACCTGCAGCCCCGTTGAGGTTTTCATCAAAATCGCCAACCTTCCGTAATAACGAGCGGGTGAATAGGGCAGTACTTTCGCCACTAAGCACGATACTCACACCCGGACAAGTTAGGAAAAACTGGCTGCAATCTCCGCGAAACGCGGGCTCGACTACTGAGCGAACTCGACGATCATCGTCTTTGAATCTGGAAATGCCAGAATAGATGAGTTGATTATCGTCACCTATAAGCTCAATTTGTTTCTCAAGCTTGTCCGCTATCCAATAATCGTCAGCGTCTAAGAAAGCGATGAAATCTCCCTGAGCCTTACGAAGGCCAGCGTTTCGTGCTCCAGATTGCCCTAGGTTGGGTTGGTCTATCAGGATAATCTGATCTTTTAGTGGTGCCAAAATCTCAAGGGAATTATCGGTTGAACCATTGTTAACAACTATTAACTCTATGTTCCGGTAGCTTTGTTGAAGAACGCTTTCAATTGTCTCCGTAAGAAAGCGAGCGTAATTAAAATTTGGAATGATGACCGAAATTTTTCCCTTGTTGGCCATATGACACTTACCCTAAGATCAATTCCGAATATTTTGAAGCCATGAAAGATAATGAGAATTGCTCCAACCATGGCCGCGGGACCTCAATTTTTGGTATTGAAACTCCCTTGATTTGATCAGACAGACCTCTATAAATCGCCTCTGGGTCACGATAAGGGACGATCGTTGCGTAACTGCCAGCATTAGGCAATTCATTTAAGATCCCAGAAACTGTAAAAATTGATGGAACTGCTGCGGCGAGAGCTTCTATATATACAAGTCCGAAAGACTCATCTTCGGGACCATTCGGGACGTGCACGAAAGCGTCTAATCCCCATAGAAAATCAGGAATTGAATTGTTTGACTCCTCTATAACAAAAGCGTCGCTTTCTATAGAATTGAGAATGTTGAAAACTGAATCATAAGAATCTGAATGCGCTCCGACGATGTGTAATCTGGTTTGTGGAAACTCTCCGTGCAGTCGTACGAATGCTTGAGCTATGTATTCAATTCCCTTCAGCTCAGTCATCCGTGAAATCACGCCAATCCGGAACACCTTGACTCTCGTTTGAATTTCTTCCCTAGGAATTTCATTTGATACAGCTATGCGTTGAAATCGTTTTAGATCAATTCCATTGTAGATGACTCGAATCTTTTCTGATCTTGCATTTTCATCCTCGATTAAAACTTTCTTAACAAGGAGTGAAACGGCAACAATGTCTGTTGCTAGAAAATTAACAGCTCGGTCGAGAAGATTTCCTAGTCTCTTTTTGTACTTTATGTGAAAATTTGAGTAATGACGAATAAAGATTCTTTTCTTAACTCGAAGTACCTTGGCGCAAAATATCCCAATTATTGTTGCAAATTGCCCGCTGGTAAAAACGGTCGATGGCTTGGCTTTAAATATATAAAAAAATAGTAAAAGAAATAGAGGAAGACTTCCGTACTTCCCTCGTGATCGCAGATTGATGGGTCGAACTCCCAGAGATTCCAGTTCAGAAAGAATTTTTGACTTGTTTGACCCTATGACAATTACCTCTATAACTCCGCCCCCCGCTTTGACCTTCGCAAGAATCGAAACCAATTGAGGACTTGCATCCACCTCTGACAGGATCGCGAGAATGCGCGGATTCCCGCTGATTTGCTTCCTCATCAATTTCCCCCAAGATTAGGCGAATGATCTACCAAAGATAATTCAATATTCTACTCGTTGAACGTTCTGGATTTGCTGAATCTTTGAAAAAGATCAGTAGAATTGCTCATATGAGATTGAAACTTGCTGTTGTATGAGAAGTATTCGACAACACTGGAAACTTAGTACTCTAGGACGCGCCGCGAGCGTTCTAGATTCCCTTGACCGACGAAAAATGTATTTTGTAACCTTAATTCAAATCTTACTAAGCTTGTTGGATTTGCTTGGTGTTGTGTTGATCGGAGTGCTAGGAGCATTGGCTGTTAGCGGAGTTCAATCTCTTCACCCCGGAACGAGAGTTGGATACGTATTAACTTTCTTTCACATAACTCACTTTTCGTTTACTCAACAGATCGCGTTCATTGGAGCAATTGCAGTCACATCGCTTGTCGGAAGAACCATTTTCTCAATTATCTTTACACGCAAAATACTTTTCTTTCTAAGTCGGCGCGGCGCAAAAATTTCAGCAAATTTGGTATCACGTTTACTTTCGCAACCCATGTTGCTTGTTCAAAAACTAACAAGTCAAGAAACTCTTTATTCTGTAACCAACGGCGTAGAGGTCATAACTTTAAATATTCTCGCTGTAGCTGTTAGCCTAGTCTCAGATTTCGCCTCTCTCGTAATTCTCTTAATTGGACTATTTGTCGTGGATCCGATTATTTCTATAGGAACATTGTTAGTTTTTGGAGTCATCGGCACAGTGCTGTATTTCTTTATGCATGTACGTGCACGCATAATTGGTTTACGCAGTTCTGAGCTACGAATTCGCAGTAACGAAAAGATTATCGAAGTATTTAGCTCTTACCGTGAGTCTGTTGTTAGAAACCGACGAGACTTCTACGCACGGGAAATTGGAAGGATGCGGTTCGATTTGGCGGATGTACTCGCCGAGGGAAGTTTTATGCCGTATGTCGGAAAGTATGTAATTGAGACGACAGTTGTTTTAGGTGCAGTTTTGCTGGGTGCCGCCCAGTTTATTTTACAAGACGCTACCCATGCGGTCGGCACGCTAGCGGTCTTTCTAGCAGCTGGTAGCAGAATTGCACCAGCTGTTTTGAGATTACAGCAAGGCGCTGTCACTATTCGATCAAATTCCGGTGCAGCGAATGTGACTTTAGAAATGATCGAAAATTTAAGTGAGGTAAAGCATTTACCAAACGTTGACGACACTGTAGATATTATTCATGAAGGATTTGATGCGTCGGTGAATATGGCTTCAGTATCATTTAAGTACTCCGGGCGAGACGAAAGTGCGATCTCAGATGTTTCGCTTAGAATTCCTGCTGGTGCCTCTGTCGCAATTGTGGGACCTTCGGGATCTGGAAAAACAACTCTTATCGATAACTTACTTGGGGTAATAGATCCAGATGAGGGTCACGTTTCAATATCGGGTCAATGCCCAAACGAAGCAATTTCTAGATGGCCTGGAGCAATTGCATATGTTTCGCAAGATGTAGTAATTTCGAATGGGACGATCCGGGAAAATGTAGCCTTAGGGTATCCAATCGAAGTGGCCACTGAAGAATTGGTTCTCCGTGCCTTAGAAGTTGCGCATTTAGATCAATTTGTTTCCGAGTTACCTTTTGGTATCGACACACCTGTTGGTGAAAGGGGGACACAAATTAGTGGGGGGCAACGCCAGAGGTTGGGCATTGCTAGAGCCATGTTCACTCGTCCTCATTTGTTGGTATTAGATGAAGCTACGAGTTCCCTAGACGGGGAGACCGAAGCAGCGATTTCTTCTGCCATACATGCCTTGCGTGGTTCAACGACTGTTGTCATGATTGCACATCGTCTATCCACCGTGAGAGAAGCGGATGTCGTTGTTTATTTGGATCGTGGAAAAGTAATTGCGACAGGTTCATTTACGGAAGTTAGAAATCGAGTTCCAGATTTTGACCGGCAAGCAAAATTGATGGGAATTTAGCGCTAGATTAAAGTGAGAAGCTTTTTCCCATAGTCGGATCCTTTTAGCGCCATTGCGTTTTCTGAAAGTTTTTCAGAGTTTATTAGCCCTAAGCGCCAAGCAACCTCATCAGGACTTCCGATGAGAAGCCCTTGGCGTTCTTGCAAGATTTGAACAAAACTACCTGCCTCGAGAAGGCGATGAGGTGTTCCGGTATCTAACCAAGCAGTTCCGCGAGACCAAAATCGAGTGATAAGTCTACCTTCAGGGATATATGAATTAAGGAGATCGACAATCTCCAATTCTCCTCGCACAGAAGGAACTATTTTCTTCACGATTTTGAATACATCATTGGGAAACATATAAAGCCCAGATAACGCCACATTGCTAATGAAATCCTTAGGTTTCTCAATTATTCTTAAAGTTAAACCTTTCGAGTCCAATTCCACGACACCAAATTCGGAGGGATTAGATACCTCTGAAACGAAACAGATTGCATTTTTGCTGTCAGGGGTGAATAACACTTCTTGATCAAAATCAGGCCCATAGAAAAAATTATCTCCTAGAATTAGGACTACACCCTTGGAGGTGTCTAGCAAACCTTCAGCAACATTGAAGGCATCAGGAATCCCCTTTGGTTCATTTTGAACTGCATAAGAAATATTGATTCCCCATTGGGAACCATCTTTCAATAAGTTTTGGTGGGCCGCCGCAGAATTTGGAGTCGTAATTACCACAATATCTCGCACACCACTCAGCATCAGGGTCGACAACGGGTAATACACAAGCGGTTTGTCGTATACTGGTAATAATTGTTTGCTGGTGGCGATCGTCATTGGCCACAGGCGAGTGCCATTTCCACCCGATAAGAGGATTCCTTGCATATGGAAGACAATAGCAAGTTTAAGCGCCTTTTAGTAACGGGCGGAGCGGGATTTATTGGTTCAGAATATGTTCGATCGAGTTTAAGTGGGACTTTGTACGGTGGGAAACCAGAAAAGATCACTGTCGTAGATTCCCTTACATATGCTGGAAACAAGAAACGACTTTCTGAAGTTTGGGACAACAAGGAATTTGCTTTTGTACAGGCGGATGTCCGCGATCAAGGCGTTATTTCTGAATTAATTGATGCGCATGATGTGGTCATACACTTTGCTGCAGAATCTCATGTGGATAGGAGCATTGAAAATAGCCAGGATTTCATCGAGACAAATGTCCTAGGTACGCATCGCGTGCTTCATGCAGCACGTGAATTCAATAAAACCGTAGTCCTGATTTCGACCGATGAAGTTTACGGATCCATAAATGAGGGTGCTGCGAACGAACAGACAATTCTAAATCCATCCTCTCCCTATTCTGCAAGCAAGGCATCAGCGGACTTACTTGCATTGTCGTTTGTCACAACTTACGGCCTTGATGTGCGAGTAACGCGCTGTGTAAATAATTACGGGAAATATCAAGATCTAGAGAAGTTAATTCCTAAGATTGTTCACAACCTCAGAAGTGGGCTGAAAATTCCTTTGTATGGGACCGGACTCAACGTCCGAGATTGGATTCACACGAAAGATCACTGCGATGCGATAGCTCGCGTTCTTCATATTGGGGCTCCCGGCGAGATCTACAACATTGGCGGGGATGAAAGCTATAGCAATATTGAACTTGCTTATATTTTGTTATCTTATTTCAATCTAGAAAAAGATCAAATTGAATTTGTTCAAGATCGCCTAGGCCATGATATGCGGTATGCCGTAGATTCAAGTAAAATAAAATCGCAACTGGATTGGAAACCACGTCATAGACTTACCGATTCAATTTCTGAAATCGAAAAAGGAATTGTTTTTTTATCCTAAAGTTCTGCTAGGGGGTAAGAATTAAGATTAGGTGCGTCCGCATCCTTGTCAGATAGCACTAAAGGCTCTTCCCACTCGATTCCTAACGTTTCATCTAACGGATTGATTCCTAGTTCGTCTGCAGGATTGTAGGAGCGATCGAAGCAATAGAGAACCGAACTGTCGCCGCCTAAACTCTGCATACCATGCCCAACACCTGCTGGAATCAAAATGAGTGTGGGATTAGCCCCATCTAACTCAATCCTTGTGATATTTCTAAAAGTAGAAGAATCTGGCCTTAGATCGACTAAAACATCTAAGACTCGACCTGCAATACAGGTAAGCACTTTTCTTTGCGGTGAATTTTTCTTGGTCCGATGGATCCCTCGGACTGACCCAGATTTCGACACCACGAAATTGATTTGAACTGGTGAAAAATTAGCCCATTCCTCAACGCCTTGGACTGATGCTTTATTCCAAAGCTCCACAAGAAATCCGCGCGCATCTTCGTGAGGAGTGAGCTGTAAAGTAAATGCCCCGTCTATTTTAGGAACCGGCACAAAATTCATTGAATGCCTCCAGACATCGCTTGAACTACGACCCCTGCTACAAATTCGACATCTTCAATGACAAGCCCGACATGCTGAGGCAATAGGAGAGTAGTTGCGGCAAATTCATCAGAATTTAAGAATTCTAGATTTTGCGCCCCGTAAAGTGGCACTCGATTCAAGGGGAAATAGCGAAAAGTTGTATAAATTCCATGATCGTTTAGATACTCTGCAAGGTCATCTCGTTTGGATGCAGGCACAGAAACTGGAAAGAAATAGTGAGAGAGGTTATCCGTAAAATCTTCTAGAGGCATTCCGATCGAGGGGACATCCTTTAACAGTTTGAAGTAAAGCTCCGCATTTCGTTTGCGAATTTTCAAATTTTCATTTAGTTTACGCAGCTGAACTCTTGCTATGGCCGCAGATATATCGTTCATAATGGACCTACGTCCCGGATAGGAAACATCAAACTCCCACCATCGTTTTTGCTGTCCAGCCGAAGACGCGCCAGATACATTCGAAAGCCCCATATACATCCGTTCGCGCAGTGCTGCAGCCTTCTCGGTAGATTTCGCAAAGATAACTCCACCATCTCCTGCTACAACCATCTTCATCGCATCCAACGACCAAACCCCAAAATCTCCAAAGGTTCCGCAAGGTTGATCCTGGTAAACCGAACCCATCGCGCCTGCGGCATCTTCGATCAAGACGATCTCCCTCTCGGAAGCCCAACTAGCGATCTTGTGTATTTCAGCAGGCAGACCGCCGAAATGCTGGATTAAAATTGCCTTAGTTTTAGGAGTTACTACAGCCTTGATCCTTTCGAGTGTTGCATTTCCAGTTTTTGAATCCACATCACAGAAAACGGCCTTCATTCCCTGTCCGACGATCGCATTTGCTGCCCCTACGAAACTGATTGTTGGAAGGATCACCTCATCTCCCGCTTTGGCAACTAAATTAAGAATTTGGAACATCGCCTCAGTGCAGGAATTTGTTGTTAAAACGTTTTGTGGTAGCACACCTAGGAACCCCGCGAATTCCTTCTCAAAGGAATCTACTTCCTGTCCCCGGCCCGGCCAATTTCGTTCAAAAACCCCAGAAATCGCGGCGAGTTCATCTTCGCCCAACCTTGGCTGGAAGACCTGGATCATTCGCTTCTCCATTTGACTACCCTATTGCATTCATTGCCCATCTCAACTTACATAGCGAACCCGGAGAAAAAGTCTCAAGCAAACTTCAAATTCTTCCGCTGGCCATGTATTCAGTCCCTCGATCTTCTAAAACTTCTGGTAGGAGGTACCAAGCGTCCCAGGAGAATTGAGAGTTGATCGGATCGAGGATATAGCCTTCACCTTCGAGGAGTCTTCTGACGGAGACTCTGTCACTCCGAAAATTATGGTTTACTGAAATCAATTTTGGCTTAAATCGTAACCAATCATTGGTTTTTAGCACTTCTAGTTCGTCACCCTCGCAATCGATCGATAAATATTCGAAGTCATCTGGCACACAATTCATTACAAAGACTTTGGAGAGCGTAGAACCCTCAACTCGAATAGTCCTACCAGAAGTTTTGAAAAGTCTGTGGTGCTTTTGATCCGCAGCGTTTGTTGTGTTGAATTCAGGTTCAATTGCGATTTCAAGCTTTACGCTACTTTTACTGCTGATGGCAACTGGAATAACTGCACATTTTCTAAATTTTCGAAGGAGTTGGACGGATTCAGGGGAAGGTTCAATTAATAATCCATTCCAACCAAAGTCAGTTTCTAGCAGGAATGTATTACTCAAATATTTTGGATTACAAGCGCCTACGTCGACAAACCACCCCCCCCGAGACCTTTAAGCCGATAAAGGACCCATAAGTCTTGTTGAAGTTGCGCTACAGACCTTCCTTGATTTAAGAGACAGTAACCCTGCCACCGAAGCTGCTCAGAAGTTGGCCCTTTCGAAAATGCAGAATCAAGTCCAGAATTCAAAACTAATCGAAACATCATAAACTTTACAAATTTCAAAGAAAAAAATGCATAAAGGATTCTACCGAAAACTAATTCAAAAAATTTCTGAATCCTCACAATCTAAGTATCTTGGATTGTCCACAATAAGTCAATGGCTACCAAGCAAAAAGAATTTACCAGCTCTTTTAAAGTCCCTGAAAACTAAGCACTTTGCACATTCATAAAATATATAAAGTCGCGTCGAGATTCTAATTCGACTTAAAATGCGGGCAAGCATTAGTTTTCGAACTTTGAATAGCGATGACATTTCATTGTAAGTAGCAGATTCTTCTATAAGTCGACTTAATTTCGCCTCAGGGTTCTCAGAAAGGCTCTTGTGATGCCGTCTGTATTGGCCAAGCTCCTCATCCACCAACAAGAGATCACCCTTGAGAAGGAAGATCTGAAACAAGATTTCAATGTCTGATGTCACTAATAGATCCATCCTGAATGGTGATTGCAGCAGAAAATCTCTTTTCCACATTATCAAGGGAAAGTATAAGAAATCACCAATTGCGATCATATTTATCGCAATCTTCCAATTAATGAGAGTCGTTACTGGGTCATGCTTGGCATTCCCCCCTCTTGTCGATTGAAGAGTACTTGCCCTCCAGATTAGGTCCTTTGTTTTGTCAGGTAATGGACGAAAAATAAGGCCATTGCTGTCGATAACTTGTGTTCTTGATTGGATAAGTGCTGCCGTTGGATACTTCTGGCTCACCGCCAATAATCTCTCCAAATATCCAGGCAGAAGGCGATCATCATGTCCTAAGAAGATAGTCCACTTGGCATTAGAAAGGGTCTTTGCGATTTCTAAAGTCTTGTTTAGACCCAAATTCCTAGGATTAGAAACATAAGAAATCCTCGGATCTTTTAAAGATTCGATAAATCCTCGGGCGATTAAGTCATTCGGACTATCATCGATTACTAAAAGCCGAAAATTTGTGAAAGTTTGCGCACGAACACTTTCTACGGCTTCGCACAGATAATCAAATGCACGGTAATAAGGAATAATGATGTCCACGGCTGTTGGAACATTAATGCTGTCCGCGAAATCATTCACACGGCGAGATTAGCAGTTAGGAAAACAAACCCACATTTCCCGCTTTATTTGGATAGATCTACCTAGGCCTTCTCCGCCTTTGGTCACTTCTTGGACGTGGCTTGCCACTTCGGCGAGGACCATCACTAGCCATCACGGGAGCAACGTAGGCAATTCCGCTGGGCTCGCGAGAGCCAGTAATCGAGACCAACTCTGCATGATGCGGACGAACATCAACAAACTTGGGATAGACGCCTGCGCGAGAAGTTAATCCTCGCACCGCACTTTGCTGCTTTGAGGTTGCCAATGTAACAACAACTCCGGCTTCTCCGGCTCGGGCAGTTCGTCCCGCACGGTGCAGATAATCCTTGTGATCTGTCGGTGCATCAACGTGCACGACAAGTGAAATACCGTCCACGTGAATTCCGCGTGCTGCAACATCTGTTGCAACTAGCGCAGCGGTTGTGCTGGCCTTGAAGTGCGCAAGAGTCCGAGTGCGAACTGCCTGTGACTTTCCGCCATGGAGTGCTCCAACTGGAACTCCAACGCTGGCTAATTTGTCAGCTAAGCGATCTGCTCCACGTTGAGTCTTCACGAACAAAATTGTGCGTCCATCACGAGATGCAATTTGTGCAGTGATCTCATCTTTGTCGCCAGCATGCATGACAAGCACGTGGTGTTCCATAGTGCTGACTGATGCGCGATCATTTTGCAACGAGTGAGTCTTGGGGTTGTTGAGGTATTTCTTGACTAAAGAATCAACGCCACGATCGAGTGTTGCGCTAAAGAGTAAGCGCTGACCGTTGGGACGTGCTTGATCAAGAATTTCCTTAACTACAGGCAAGAAGCCCATATCTGCCATTTGGTCGGCTTCATCCAGCACAGTGATTTGAAGATCATCGAGTTGTACTTCGCCTTTATCGAGCAAATCAATCAAGCGACCAGGAGTTGCGACCAGAATTGGACAACTCTTACGCATTGCTGTGATCTGTTTGCCATAAGGCATACCGCCAGCAATAACAACAGAGTCAAGACGAATCGCGCGAGCAAGAGGCGTGATGACATCATTAATCTGTAGCGCTAATTCGCGAGTTGGTGTCAAGATCAAACCGAGTGGACGATGTGGCGCAGCTTGTTTGCCTTCAAGATTTGTCAGCAGTGCAAGCCCAAATGCGAGAGTTTTTCCAGAACCAGTTTGTCCACGGCCCAAGATGTCATGACCCTTAATCGCATCAGGAAGCGTTGCGACCTGAATTGGGAATGGAGAAGTAATCCCTTGCGAAGTCAGAGCCGAAACTAGGGCTGGTGCGATGCCGAGTTCGGCCCACGTCTTTCCAGTGCCTTCGGTTGGCTTATGGTGCAAAGCAACTTCAGTTGTCTCTTGCTCTACATCGTTGATGTAGTTGTCATCGGCACCAAAATCTTCAACGAATTCATTGTTGGAGTAATTGTTGCCAGATTTTCCACGACTGTTGTGTGAGCGAGGACCAGAGTTATTGCTTCCCATGTGATCGGTGTTGCGAGATGAACTTGGACGAAAAGTTGAACCCTTGTGAGGGGTCGCGATGCCACTGTGAGCGCTACGAGTTGTTGGGCGTGAGCCTTCGCGATTTGCCGACGTGCGGAAATTTTCGCGACTTGATGAGCCAGCACTAGAGCCTTCACGATTTGAAGTTGTACGTGAATCATCACGAGTAGCAGCCCCGCGAGCTCCGTCGCGATTAAACGATGAGCGAGCACCGGTGCGATCGGATGAATCCGATCCACGTGCAGGTGCGCCAGTGCGCTTTCCTCCAGGGATAAATTTGGTGCGTTTTTGTGGTTCAAAGTTAGGACGACCATCACCACGTGCAACTTCGGCGATACGTGCATCGCGACGAGTTGTTGGGCGGGTGTCATTGGAGCGTGCATCAGCGCTACGTGGCGCTCGGCGAGAATCACCACGAGATCCTCCGCGCGAATCAGAGCGCGTATCTACTCGTGTATCAACGCGACGAGCTGGTGCAAACTTGGTGGTGCGTGGTGCGCGACTATCACTTTGTGAATCGCCATGCGAATCACGAGGCGAGCCAGGCGAAAGACTTTGATTTTCATCGCGTGAATCGCGACTGCGCAATTGCACATCGCCAACGCCGCGAGTATCTGCAAAACGCTTTGCGCGTTCTTGAGATCGAGCGCTGTTCTTCTCGCGCTTTGCTGGAGTGTTTGATGAGCCCTTACCTGATTTAAAAGTTGATTTGCTAGATGGCTTGCTTCCAGCGCGTACCGATGTCTTACCCGTTAACTTGCCAGCCTTTGGTGTTCCTTTAACCCACGTGGACTTACCTAATTGCGGTGCGGATTCAGAAGATGAATGAAATTCACTTCGCGCACGTGACATTTCTTTTGCGGCGGTTCCTCTGCGAGCTGGTTTTCCAGACTTAACGCGAGAAGGAGCATCGCTGAATTTTCCTGACTTAGCAGCACCGAACTTGCCGGCCTTTGCGCGACTAGATGGCGCAGCGGATTTTGCGGCTTTGGCGCGGCCAGCTTTGGCGGGTTTGCCAGATGCCGAGCGAGCAGGAGCAGCAGATTTAGAGCGTGGTTGCACAGACATGTTTTTACATACCAATCGAGACGACAAGCGCGTCTCGGTGTGACTTGGCCATGGTTCCCAGTTGTACTGGGGCTAACCATCTACTTCGGTTAGCGGTGGTGCTGGTTCGCATTCGAACTGCGATCCGGTCGTTCTGGGCCTGTCAGGTGGTGATAAGACTCGCATGTAAGCGCGGCATCTTGTGTCGCACTTTGGGGGAAGTGATCACTGCTTCGGTTGAAGCAACGTGGGGAAGTCTACCGTGGATTTTTCGCACTAAATACCAACGATGCTCGCACGAAATACCATCGATCTTCGCATAAATCTTGCCGCTAATGAAGCCCTATTTCTTCTCGCTGTCGGATTCGTCATCGGATAGTTTGGCAAGAGCAGCCAAATCAGGACGTGGAATTTTCGGAACATCTCCGCGCATTAAACGGCGAAATAAATAGATTGCAATGGCGCCAAAGAAGGGCCATTCAAATGTGTAGACCCAAGCGCGCCAATTGCCACTTTGGGCCCGCCCGAATTCAAACCATCCTGCCCACATGCAAAATGGAAAGACTACGACCAAAGTAATGATCAGCACTAGACGTTGCTTCTGTGTGAGTTCACCAGAGGGAGCAGGGACGTTGGGATCGTTCTCGTCTTGAATCCATTGCGGGGCGCTAAATTCTGCCGCAATGTTTTTTCGTTGAGGTGTCACACTCTTGGCCAGCTTATCTTTCTTAACCATTCCAACCACCACTCACACATTTCTCAAGCACTCGCTCCACCATCTCGCTCATCTGCAATTGCGGCATCGACTTCATCGGATTTTCGTTCCTCGCTTTGTAGCCAATGGTGCACCGCAAATGCAATCCACACCGCATCGATAATCATTCCACCTGACCACATGATTGATCCGCCACGCCTTTGATCATCGAGTGTAAACATGCCTTGGTAAAGAGAGCTCGGGGAGGCGTAAATAAAGAACCCCGTCAGCGTTTCTGGCACCATCATCAAAAAGAGCGAGATCACAGCCATGGCAGGAGAAATCCGGCGCCTGACAAGATTGCGATCTAAGAGATTGAAATAAAAAAAGTACGCAACAATAAAATATGCAGGAACTTCAACGTAATTGTGAACCCACGCCCGCTCCATGATAAAAACGTGCGGGCCGGGCAGATGCACGCCGATCATCAGCGTTGCGTAAACAAACCAACTCGCCATGGGTTGAGTTAATGCGCGAAAAATCCGATTCTGCAGATGAAAACTAGAAGGGGTACCCAACACCAACAACGGCCCAGTGATCATCATCAGCGTGATGTGCTGGACCATGTGACACCAGAAATAATCACCAGCTCTCACACCAAATGGGGTACAAACAACGAAGGCGATTGTGGCAAGCCCCGATAAAAAGAATCGACGTTGACGTTGCGCCTGCCGATCACCCGCGCTGATCCCCGCGTGAGCAAAGCGTAAATAGAGGTATTCGATGACAAGTAAAGGAATGGTAATTTCGGGCGCTAATTGCCAGCTGCTCCACAAACTCACTCCGTTACTCATATCCATAATCGGGCAGGTTAGTCCTCAAAGTCGAGAGGCGACTAGTTGCGCATCTGCGTGCGCCATATTTATCCAAGCCTTTAAAAAGGGGTAGTCACCAGCCGGAAGACTAGGGTCATCCCGCACACTGCTTGAACCTTACGTATGAGGGTTCAAAAGTGAGCGCGCCTTGAGTGTCAGCCCCAAAGAAAGCCTCGGAATGGTCTTGGAAACCAATCAGTAAGCCCCTACCCTGTTCAAATTGAGCGCACGCTCCCGTGTCGTGGCTCACTACTGGGGGTCTGAATGAATAAGCGGTTCTTCGCCGCACTCGGCACGGTCATTCTTGGCGCAGCGGTAATCGCTGGCATCGGCACATATGTTGCAGCTGCAAAGAATGATTCACGAGTGCTTGCTGCCACAGCTGCAGGAACGATGGATACACCGCAAGGAAACTTGCCTCACTACACGCTAGATCTTTCCGTTTACCCCGATGCGATGTTTGGCGGACACGGTAATGGCGGCGGTCACCCTGATTGGGTGAGTTATGGCCCTGTAACTAATTTTGAAGTACCAGCGCATTCAGCCATCACCATCACCGTTACAAATTACGACGGTGGCGAAACTCTCAACAATGATTTCTTCGGAAAGATTCGCGGAACAATTGATGGAAGCGCAACTCTCAACGGAACGCGAATAACCTCCGTTGCTCCAGATCACGTCGGCCACACATTTACCGTGCACGGTGTTGCAAGCAAGCAGACCGAACTTTTCTTTAGCGTTCCAATGAAGGCGGTACCAGAAGAGGCGATGCCTGAAGAGGGATACACAAAGACTCCTAACGTCACTGTTTTTACAGTCATCACGGGTGATGCTGGTGAGTACATCTGGAACTGCGAATATCCATGCGGCGATGGCACGATTGCCAAATTTGGCAATGCGATGTCAGCGATGGGTTATATGTCCGGTCACTTTAACGTCGTGAAGGGATAGGGCCAACGCATATGTCAACTACTCAAAATTCGCAAAAAACAAGATGGTGGAAGAGTCCAGATGTAAAGAAGACTTTTATTCTCTGGTTAATAGTTACTCCAATTATTGGTTACGTGGCAACCACCGTTCAAGTTCGCGCAATGGGAGCTCCGGCATCAGAGGTAATGGCATCTGTTAAATCGCTGATGGCGATTTTCACTTGGGCGGCATCTCCTGTAGCAGGGCTCGTTGCTGCAATGGCGTTAACCTCTTTGCTTGGCAAGCGTCACTACGGTGATAATCCGCCAGCCGAGTCAGAGCACGAAATTGCTGAAAGCGCTAAGGCGGCCTCGGTATGGGTGATCGTCTCTACTTTGTTGTGTTTGTTTGCCTTGGTTGTTGGCCTCGTCGTTTTCCAGAAAGATTCCGCATCGTTACTCGATGCAAAGGCAATGAATATCAATGCCACAGGTCAGCAATGGGTCTGGAATTTTGACTACCCAGATAGCCCTGGTGTGCGCAGCGCGGCACTTTATTTGCCAGTTGATAAGCCAGTTGTATTCCATGTCACGAGCAAGGATGTCAAGCACTCATTCTGGATTGTTCAAATGGGTGTCAAGATAGATGCAAACCCTGGTTATGTTACTGAAGCAGCTGTAACGCCAAACAAGATCGGTGTTTTCGATATTCGATGCGCCGAACTCTGCGGTCTGTTGCACGCATATATGCAAACAAAAGTTCACGTCGTGAGCCAAGCCGATTATGACGCGTGGCTTAAAACACAAGCAGCACTCGAGGGAGCAGCCTGATGACAACAATGATGAATCGTCCAGCATCAGCACCCGGCCATTCGGCAGGCAAGAAAGGTCTTATTGAAAGACTGAATATTGTTACCGCATTTGCTCTCGGCACAGTCAGTGCTGTCGTGGTGTGGCAACTCGCCCTCAAATTCATGCCAGAGAATGCAGAGACTGCATTCTTCTTTAACCGCGAAGACAAGATTATGCTCCTGAGCTTGATTGCTTGGTTTGTAGGTTTTATGACCGGCATCGGCGCACTTATTGGGCCATTTCGTTGGGCGATGGGTAAGGATCTCAACCATGACGAGAACATGTTCTTGGCAGGTAAAGATCAAGGCCTCAAGCGCTACTTCCGTTACACAACAGACCATAAAGTCGTAGGAATTCAATATCTCGTCACAACGATAATCATCTTCTTTGTCGGTGGAACGCTTGCGATGTTGATTCGTACCAACTTGGGACATGCAACAGGCGGATGGTTACAACCACAGACTTACAACGCCGTTGTGGGATGGCACGGCATCATCATGATCGTTGCAACGATCATCATGGTTACAGGGCCATTTGGTAACTTCATAATGCCAATCATGATTGGCGCTCGCGATATGGCTTTCCCTCGTCTCAACGCTCTGAGCTTTTGGCTCATCGTTGCTGCAATTCCACCTGTATTCATCTCATTTTTTACAGGCGGAATTACTACTGGCTGGACTGCATATAACCCACTTGCTTCGCAATCAGCCCTTGGAATGAACGGCTACATTGCATTCATTTGCATCTTCGCCATTTCAACAATGGTCGCTGGTGCAAACATCACTACAACCGTCATCAAGATGCGCGCTAAGGGAATGACCTGGACTCGCACACCGATCTTTATCTATGGCGTTGTTGCATCAGTTGCGTTGGCACTGCCAGCGTTTCCGGTTTTCTTCTTGTCACAGATTATGTCTGGAATGGATCGCGCATTTGCGACCTCTTTCTATGACACTGCCCATGGCGGAAGTGGCTGGCTCTATGAGAACTTGTTCTGGATCATGGGCCATCCTGAGGTTTATGTAATTTTGATTCCTGCAGTTGCCGCCTTGATGGAGATGGCGCCAGTGTTTACTCGGCGCCCTCTCTTTAGCTTCAAGTTGGCAGTTATTGGTATTGCCGGAATCTCTGGACTATCAATTCTTGTGTGGGCACACCACATGTATATGAGTGGTTGGGCCCCATTACTCAACGCACCATTTATGTTGACAACCGAATTAATTTCGATCCCAACTGGAATGTTGTTCTTGGTGCTTATTGGCACGCTGTGGCGTGGTCGCCTTTGGATGACAATGCCCCTGATGTCGATCTTTGCGCTTTTATGGAACTTTATGATCGGTGGGATCACAGGTATTTATCTATCTGACGTTCCTGCCGATGCGTTTTTACATGGCTCGATGTATGTAACAGCACATTTCCATTACACCTTGATGGGCGCCGGACTCACTGGCGCAATTGCATCTCTGGTCTATTGGTTCCCAAAGATGACTGGGCGTATGTTTGATAAGAAACTCAGCTGGGTTTCATTCTGGCTCGTTCAAATCGGGTTCAACATCGCCTTCATGGGAATGTTCCTCGTTGGTCTTGCTGGTCAACCACGTCGCGTTGAGTCATACGCTGAGGTCTTTAGCAAAGGTAACTTAATTACCACCATGGGTGCGTACACAATTATGGCCGGCATGCTGGTCTTGCTCCACGGTGTAATCGTTTCATGGCGCAGCGGAGTGAAGGCTCCAATGAATCCATGGCAAGCAAAGACACTCGAGTGGACAGTCCCAAATCCAATTCCGCTAGAGAACTTTGATGTGCTCCCAGTTGTTACATCGGATCCTTACGGCTACGGAAAGGCAAAGTCATGAGCGTCGAAACACATGCACATCACGAACATCCTGATGTAGTTGGAAGCCGCAATCGTCTTGGGCTAATCCTCATACTCGTTGCAGATATTGCGATGGCGCTGAGCGTTTTGTTTGTCTTCTTCTACCTCAAAGGACAAAACGTAAACAACATGTGGTTGCCTGCTGCAACTGAGGACACGCCAGCAACGCTCGCGCTGTCCAGCAAGGGAACTTGGTATGTGACAACACTTGCAGCTCTTGGTTTGCTGACACATTTCTACGGCCTCAAGGGAGTTCGTGCTAAGAATCAAACTCAATTGGTTCTCGGCGGCGGACTCGCCTTGCTCTTTAGCGCGATCGCACTGGTCTATCAGTTCATTCAAGTCAGTGGCGCTCCATTCACTGCTACATCCGGTGCTTATGCATCTTGTTATTTCTTGATTGCCGGACTTAACACGCTGCACTTAGTGCTCACCGTATTTATTGCACTTGGCAACTGGAACCGCTCACGCCTAGGTGTTTACAAGTCAGATCACTGGCATGTAGATATCGTGAACATCTGGTGGATCTGGATGACTATCTCATCATTACTAGGAGCATTTGCACTTTCATTTGCTTAAGTAAAACTTTGAAGAAGAAGGCACTGCGCTAGTCTTGCGTAGTGCCTTCTTCATTGAGCAAATCAAATAGGTCTTGGCTCCCCGCCTATATTGCACTAGGCACCGTGTGGGGATGTTCTTTCATTTTCATTAAGTTGGGCCTTGAATTTCTCACTCCTGTCGGTGTCGCTTTCGGTCGTACCTCTCTAGGGGCGATGGCGCTATTAATCATCGCTAAATCGCGCAAGGTCTCACTTCCTACTGATAAAAGAATTTGGATGCACTTGTGGGTCGTGGCGCTGTTGCTTAACGTCATGCCGGGAGTTCTTTTTGCGTTTGCTGAAACTAAAGTTACTTCTGTGTTGGCGGGAATAATCAACGCTGTCACACCACTGATGACCCTTATAGCGATCATGATTGTTTTTCGCCAAGAGAAGATCAAGTTCTATCAAGTGGTGGGGTTATTTATTGGATTCATTGGCGTACTTACAGTGTTGGGGGCTTGGCATGGGCTTGGCTCTAACCCACTTATTGCTGTCTTGTCACTACTTGGCGCCGTGCTCTGCTACGGGATTTCTTATCCGTATAGTCACAAATTTGTTCTTCCCTACAAGTTACAACCGACCGCGGTGGCAGCAACGCAACTGACACTAGCAGCTGGCACACTTTTGCCTTTCTACCTTATGGATGGAATCGCTAAGGACGAATACCGTCCAGGACCAGTATTGGCAATGTTGGCACTTGGAATTCTTGGAAGTGGATATGCATATATCTGGAATTTTCAAATATTGGCAGCAGCAGGAAGTGCGATTGCAAGTTCTGTCACTTATGTAACTCCAGTTGTAGCCGTAGTTGTCGGAATTGTATTTTTAGGTGAATCAGTAGCATGGAATGAACCCGTCGGCGCTGTTATCGTCTTGCTAGGGGCGGCGATTAGCCAAAACAGATTGCGTCTTAATCGAGCTGAAAAGCCTCGCGGATAGGGCCTAATTCGATTCCGGCCTTTGTGTGGTCAGAATTTTCTCCACGTTCCAATTGTGAAGCATGCGCTTTATCGTGCCAGCGCTCTTCAATCTTCCCGTAGCGCCACAGCGCAAGGGCAACAATCCACACTGCACCAAAGGTTGCCACGATGATGTAGCCAGCCGAATTCAAGTTAAAACTCAAGGCATAATTCCAAAACCCACCAGAGAGATTTAACTGTTTAGCTAGCACTTGCAGTAGTTCTAGACCACCAACAAAGAGAGCAACAGCAACAGATAGCGAAGTGATGACGATGTTGTAATAGACCTTACGCACCGGCTTTGAAAATGCCCACCCGTAAGCAAAGTTCATAAAAGAGCCATCGATTGTGTCGAGCAAACTCATCCCACCTGCGAAAAAGAGTGGCAGCGAAAGAATTGCCCACCAAGGCAATCCGGCTATGACAGATGACCCGGCAAGTACGAGCAATCCAATTTCTGTTGCAGTATCAAATCCCAAGCCAAAAAGAATTCCTAGCGGATACATTTTCCAGCTGGCATCGATTCGTCGAGCGATTGGCCCAAAGAATCTCATGAGCAGGCCCCGAGAATTAAGATGCTTTTCTAACTCTTCTTCGTTGTACATACCTTTGCGCATGTCGATAAAGACTCGGACTATCGAAAAAAGAATCACAAGGTTCAAGATTGCGATGAGCATTAAGAAAGTGCCACTCACTGTTGTGCCAATAAGGCCGGTGTAATGGTGGAGCGAAGAGTTTTGATCTTTGAGTTGTACGCCTAGCGCTTTTATTCCGAAGTTGAGCAAGATTGCTAAGGTCGCAACAACGGATGAATGTCCTAGCGAAAAGAAAAAACCGACCGCTAGCGGACGCTTGCCTTCACTCATCAATTTGCGAGTGGTGTTATCAATGGCTGAAATGTGGTCGGCATCAAAGGCGTGACGCATTCCTAAGGTGTATGCAAGAGCTGCAGTGCCCCAACCAAAGAGAGAGCCATCGGAAAGTTGGTAGTGACCGCTTGTTGCTGCGAACATTAAGAGCGCCCCTGCAACGTGCAGGAAAGCAATAAAGCCAAACATTGCGTAGAGGCGTCGCCATTCATCCCGGGTCAGGCGCTGGCGCAGAGGGATATTGACCTTTTGCGCGATGATGAGGTTCAAATTTCCCCCGAAATGCTAGATGCGAATGATTTGCAAGTAGAAAGGGTAAAGGAGCCTGTTACACGTGTCCACTTGAAATTGAGCACGACTATCTTGTACCCCGTGAGATCTCGTGCCTACTTAGCCAGCCTTGGACTCTTGGCTGGATTGTGCTTTGGACCCATTGCCTCCCCTTCGCCAGCCGTAGCGAAGGACTCTTGTCATTGGGATACCGCCCCTGGATGGGTTGCGCGGGAAAACCAGAAGACCGGGGAGCCGTCGTGGGATGCGGGTATTGCTATGGAATTCGCCGGTGACTTCAGCGCTCAGACAAAAGTCAAAGGAATTCGTAAGTGGTTAGTCAGATCGCTCGGACCAAAAACGGTGGAAGGTTGGCTTGATTCCACTACCGCCTCGTGTGGTGATCACGTGGGGTTGCACTTATCGGGCAATGCTGCGCCGATCACCATCAAGGTTTATCGCATGGGGTTTTACGGGGGAGCAAGCGCTCGACTTATTGAGCAGAGTGTTACAAAACCAATTCCTCAATATCCATCGCCAACAATTTCTTCGCCTCCATTGTCAACGGTATCCACTAAATGGCCTGTTGCATGGGTTTTCGAAATTACGAGAGAAACTTTGCCGGGGCAGTATTTGATTCGCTTGGATGATCATGAAGGCAAATCTACTTTTGTTCCCATTACCGTGACCGATCCAGAAGCGAAAAGTGATATTACTGTTATTTCCTCCGTTTTAACATGGCAGGCATATAACCAGTGGGGCGGGTATTCCCTCTATAAGGGCCCTAATTTGAAGCGGGTCTCGCGTAGTGCCGTGGTTTCTTTTAACCGTCCTTATGACGGCGACGGATCAGGGCAATTTCGTTATATGGAGTTGCCCGTATTGCGGTTAGCTGAAAAATTAGGTCTAGATTTAAATTACATCACCGATCTAGAACTCAATAGCGATGCAAATTCGCTTCGAAATACTAAATCTATTCTCTATGGTGGACATGGAGAATATTGGACTTCTGAAATGCGATTGTATTTACAGAACGCGATCAATCGAGGGGTGAATTTAGTTTCACTAGGTGGCAATGCTGGATATAACAGGCCACGACTTCAATCTAACGATCGCGAAATGGTGATGTGGCGAGGCGCTCAAGCAGATCCCAAGCGAACCGATCCAATCCTTGCAACGGTCTCGTGGCGTTCGAGCCCCATTAATAAGTCTGAATCCCTTCTCCTAGGTTCCCAATATGTGGGTCTTGGCGTTGACGGGGATTACACAATTGCTCATTCCACCCGATGGCCATTTAATGTGATGAAGCATCCAGAATTACTAAAAAACATCGTTGGCCGAGAAGTAGATTCACCCTTATATGCCCCAGGCCCTGCTGTGGAAGAACTTGCGCGTTCATCCATCAACCTTCATGGGAGAGCAATTACAACAATGGCTACCTATTACACCAACGCCAAGGGTGCCGGAATTCTAGATATTGGAACTAATGGTTGGACGTGTGCGATGGATGACATCTGCCCGTGGCACCCGAATATTTCCAAAGAAACGCAATTAGATGCGCGCTTAGTGACTGAGGAGATCTTGATCGGCATTGCTAAGGGCCCCCTAGGGCTCTGGCGCCCAGCCATCACTGATATTCCAGCAAGAACTGCCTTACTTTCAGTAGCTCATTAATTTTATTCTCGGAAAATTCTCAGGTTAGCGCGTGTGTTTCCCATGAATTCTTCATAGTCATTTGTCACTATTCCGCATCTAGAAACCCCGCCCATCATCAAGGAGAAATTATGAAAAAGAAATTAGCTGCAATCTTTATCGCATCTGCAATGACGGTTGCAGGCACTGCCGCTGCAACTGCAGCAACCCCAGCCCCAAGTATTAAGAAGCCAAGTAAGGCTGCTGGCGAAGGCACAGCAACTCACGAAATGAGTGAAACATCTGAGACTCAAAAGAGTGAAGGAACTGGCACGGACATGAAAAAAGGAATGAAGAAAGTAGCAAAGAAGGCATCAAAAATTCACACACCAAAGCCAAAAGCAACTAAATAAAAGATTTACGAAGAAAGCCACCCCTTGGTTTAACCAAGTGAGGTGGTTTTCTTCGTTTCAAGGGTGCGTGAGCCGATGAAAGCTTCTGCTCGCAGAATTGCCAATCCAATTCTGGGCAAGTCAGATGCTTTTCCAAATATGGCAAAGCGCGGCAACCATTCTGGGCGAAACTTTGCATTGAAACGGTAGAGCGATTCCATTTGGATCCATCGAGAAAAGAAAAGCAGAATGCTGCGCCATGAACGAATTATTGGCCCAGCCCCTAATTGCCCTCCGCGCTCGAAGACAGCGCGAAATGCAGCAAAGTTCAAAGAAATCTTTTCGATTCCATTTGCGCGAGCAAAATTAATTGTTGCATCAATCATTAGTTCATTCATCCCTGCATGTGCGTGTGGGTCACGTCGCATGAGGTCTAAAGAGAGACCTTTTTCTCCCCACGGAACGTATTGCAAAATTCCTCGGACTACTCCATCTGCAACTGCGGTAACAATTAAAAGATCCGGCTCATTGCTTTCTGCAATTCGACCCAACCCCATCATGAATCCTCGCTCAGTTGCATCCCCTCTCCATTTCTTCGAATTGAGAGTCAACTGTGAGCGCATATCTGGGGTAAGTGAATTGCTTCTATAAATATGTGTTGTGTAGTCCTGCTTTTGAATCTTGCGGACAGTCTGACGAATACTGCGATATCGGGGGCTTTCAAGGTCATAATCGCTGACGCGCACGATGGCCTCATCACCAATTTCGAGAGATGACATTTTCGATTCCCGAACCCAAATTTCACCGGCCTCCTCTGAACACCCAAAAACAGCAGGTACCCAACCATTCACACGGGCAAATTCCAGGAATGCCTGCATCGCTTGTGGCCATGCATCCGGGTTACCTATCGGATCACCGCTTGCCAACGCGCATCCGCTCACCACTCGATATGTGACAGCGGCCTTCCCGGTGGATGACCAGATAACGCTCTTATCTTCCCGCAAGGCGAAATAGGCGATCGAGTCTCTTTCTCCAAAATTATTGATGAGTCCGCGAAGTTTTTCTTCATCTTCATTAGACAGCAGTGACTTCGGGGGACTTGGTTGTAATAGCGCAAGAATCGGTGCAATCAAATTGAGGATTCCAAGACCAAGCATTGCAATCCCAAATACATCCTGCTCACGATTACTTACAAAACGAAGCGGTCCAGTATTGCCAACGAGACCATTAAATACGGTATGCATAACTTGTATGAAGCTCACATCCCCACCGAAAAGTTGGTCAGGGGCGAGAACAAGAAAAACACCAATGCCAAGATTGATCGCAAAGATTTCCGCGAAGATTATCAGTGCCCGCGTAACTACTTTTCTATGTGGCTTCGCGTAAAATTCTGCACGCATCAAAAACAAGAAAACTATTGGAATAAGGGAAAGTAGAAATAATCGATGCCCAGTAATGAGATGTAAAGGGATATTTGTTAGTAGTGAAATTTGAGTGAGTAAATAGGCGGCATGACTTCGACGAGCAAGTGCAAAAGATAGGGCCATTAAAATAACGCCATCAATAATGACGCCGGCTGTAGCTAATGTTGGCCAGATGTCTGCAAGAGGCACAGCGATTACCTTCAACCGCGTATTCAGTGGCTTGAAAGTTGCCGAGAGAATGTCTATCAGCCCGATAATTAGCAATATTCGAGAGGCGAGGGTGACCTTCCATTGTGATTTCCCAGCTAGCCTCATGGCTTATAGCTCCTAGTTCTCGAAGTGTGAGTATAGAGTTCCGAGGTAACGGGAAGGGGAGAGCCTTGGGCGATGACGAGGAAGCAGGGCAGGACGAACTCATTACTGAGGAAATGCTCTGGGATCGAATCCCCGAAGTTGATGGAGTTGAACGTGCAAGTACCTATTACGAATTAAGCGCACGCATATATGCGCGTGGACAATATGACGAAGCATTAGCACTTGCCGAAACTGCGTGCGATATTTATGCAGATTTGGGCGAAACGGCGCCAAGCGAAGGATTAGCTCAAGCCTATTCAGCTATTGGCTACAACCTCAATCAATTGCAACGCATGGACGAAGCGGCAACCGCAATGAGTAAAGCAGTTGCAATTTTGCGAAAGAACAAGTCTCCGATCGCCTTAGAGCTTGCGTGCACTCTTGGTGAGTGGTGGTATGCATCAAAGAGCTATGACAATGTAATCGAAACCATGCGCGATTGCGCTCAGGAACATTTGGTTGATGGCAATGAAATAGGAGCGGCAAACGATTTACATCTCATTGGGTGCGCCCACAGAGAGCTCAAGAACTTTGATGAAGCACTTGTAACATTTAGAGAAGCTAGAGTCCTATTTAAAAAAAATCACGAAGTAGTTCATGTGGGTCGGTGTGACCAAAAGATTGCGGCCTGTCTCATCGAACTTGGTGAAGGCGAACTGGCTTTAGAAACGGCTCAGAAAGCTATCGATGTATTTGAAACAGCCCACGATCACAGTCGCGAAACTTTTGCTCGCCTGGAGTATGGAAAGGCACAAGTGCTTTTGAGTAAGTTAGAAGATGGCTTAGCCACGCTAGAGGTTGTTTTACAAAATGCCACCGATGATGACCCAAAAGATTTTGAGTTAATTGTTGATATAGAAACTCGTATGGCCTCGGTGATGCGATCCCTTGGACGCATTACAGAAGCCGATGAAGTCTTACGCCGACTGAACGCGGTTTCTGAAGTTCTCAACGAGCAAAGCTAAAGCACCAAGCGCTGCCCCAAGAGCGGCGATTATGAGGGGCCATTCTTTAGCGCCTTGAGTCCAAAGTGCGCCACCCCAGATTCCTGCACCCAGCACGGCAAAGTTCATAGATGCTTGATACACACCTTGGGCACGGCCGCGCTGTGAATCCGAACTTAATGTTGCGATCCATGCTTTCCCAACGCCATCAGTGAGTGCGGGGAACAAACCATAAAGTATGAGTGCGCCAAGTGCGATGTTGTGATTGCGTGTGTAACCAAGAATGAAGTAGGAGGTAGCAAATGCAACTAGTCCGATTACATAGACGATGTAAGGCGAGAACCGATCAGCAAAATATCCGGCAGGAAATGCGAAGAGCATCGTTACTGCGCTAAATAGCACGTAGGCCAGCACCACGCCTCTAGTTGAAAATCCAATGTCGTGAAGGCGTAGCAAGATCAGTACATCTGGGATATTTGTTAACTGAATGAGCACCAAGATAGCGATGGCTCGCTTGAGGTTGGATGGAAGTGGACCTGATGCTGGCTTTGGTGATTGAGCCTTCATCACCGCACGAGATTTATCTTTGATAAAGAAAGTCAGTACCGCCGAAATTAGAGCAGGGATGAGGGCCCACATGGCCACTTTACGAATGTCATCATTGAAATATGCCAAGCCAATAAGCGCCAGAAGTGGACCTATCACTGCCCCAAGGTTGTCTCCCGCACGGTGAAAGCCAAACGCTTTTCCTAAGTGCTCTTTCGGTACCGAATCATTAATCAGTGCATCCCTTGGAGTACTTCGAAGTCCTTTACCAATTCGATCCGTAACCCGTCCAAGAAAAACCATCGGCCAAATTGTGGCAGTCACGACGAGGGCCTTTCCGATGCCCGCAACACCGTAACCTGCAATAACAAATGGTTTTCGCCCTAATCTGTCACTTGCCTTTCCAGAATAAAGTTTGGTAAAGCCAGCAGCAGCTTCTGCGCAGCCTTCTATAAGGCCAAGGGCGAAAGGAGCCGCTCCGATAACCCCGGTGAGTAGCAGTGGCAATAGTGGGTAGAGAAGCTCGCTGGCTGCATCTTGTGCAAGTGATACAAGAGTGAGAATCATTAAATTACGAGTCAACCAGCGTGACATCATGTTCTCCTTGGCAAGTGTTGAAGCGCCCAGTGATACATAGCAATTGCACCCGCCGCAGATGCGTTCATAGATCGTGTTGAACCATATTGTTCAATTGCATACAAAACGGCGCAGATCTCTATCGCTTCATCAGACATGCCCCCGCCTTCTTGACCAAAAAGCAGAACACATTTTTCTGGTACTTGCGCACCTTCTAGTTGCTTAGAAGTTGGAACGTTATCGATTCCAATAATAGGTACATCGTTTACTCTTGCCCATGTAGCAAAATCGGCCACAGTAGGGTGATGCATGACGGTGAGATATCGATCGGTCACCATCGCCCCACGTTTGTTCCAATCGCGCTTTCCGATGATGTGAACAAGCGAGACGTTAAATGCGTTAGCGGTTCGAACGATCGAACCAATGTTGAGATCATGTTGCCAATTCTCAATGGCAATTTGCAGTAGGTGTCTTTTCGTATTGAGGTCTGCCACGATGGCATCCACTGACCAATAGCGATACTTATCCAATACATTGCGGCGATCGCCAAGCTCTAGAAGCTCTGGATCATATTGATTACCCCCTGGCCAGGGCTTGGGATGGGGCCCGACTCCCACGACAGGAAAAAATTCCCCTGGCCCGATGGTTGCAGGTGGAAGCATGCTGGGCACTCTAAACTGATTATCTTAGAAATACTATCGCCTCGAAAGAATTGAAAGGATTAATCATGACCGCTCTGGCATGGGTCCACTCCATTGCTCTCTTGGTTCATATCCTCTGCATTGTCGCACTTGCTGGCCTTCTGCTTCTTCAATTCAATAAATCTCCACGGCGAGTAGTTCCTGGAGTTCTACATGCTGGAGCTACAGCATTAGTAGCAGGACTTGTGATGGTTGGAATTCGAACCCCATTACATACCGAGAATCCTGATAAATGGCCAGAACTTAACAATGGTTGGGTCGGTGCAAAATTAACCGTCTTGATTATTATTTTAGTTCTTGGTTATAGAAACACGAAGAAGCCAGAAGTTAAGAACTCCATGTGGCTAGTAATGATCGCATTAACGGCAATAAATATTATTATCGCCCTATTTTGGAAGTAATCTCAATGAAGAGAGTTGCGCTTGTCGCATTAGCAACCACTTGCTGTGTAGTCGGAAGCATCACTACAGCAAGCGCTTTTGCAAGAAGCGGAATTCCTGCCCTATTTTCAGCGACTAGCCAATCACCCTCCTTGGCCGATCCTTCGATGATTTTGATTGACAGTACAACAGGTGAAGTTGTTTTCGAAAAAGACTCCACTTCACTTCGCAAACCAGCATCTGTGCAAAAACTCTTTTCAGCAACTGCCGCTTTAGAATATCTAGATCCTGCCTACGTTTTCCAAACTAAAGTATTTTTGGGGAATCAACCAAACACGATTCTTATCACCGGTGAATTTGATCCATGGATGGCTTCAAAATATAAAGACGCTTTATCTCAACACCGAGTTTGGGTTAATTTTATTGCCAATAAAGCAATTGCTGAAATAAAGAGCCATAGCTCAAAAACTTTGCGTAGCATGACGATTGAATACAACGGAGTCTATTCACAAGATATTCTGGCTATGCATAAATATTTACTCAGCAAAGGAATCAAATCTAAAGAAAAGCCTGTTGCCTCAGAGCTCATTGCTTCGGTAGAAGGCACTGAAATTGCGAGCGTTTCCTCCCCTTCTGTAGCCGAAATGATTAAATTCGCACTACTTTGGAGCGATAACTTATTGGCCGAACGCCTAGCCCGGGCTGCTGCGCACAAGGCAGGCTTTGCGATGGATGATGCAGGAGTTTCTAGCGTTTTCCATGAAGTTGCAACGAGATTTGGCCTAGATGATTCTGGGCTTTTTGTGCACGATGGAAGTGGACTCTCCAAAGAAGATCGAGTGACGGCTAAATTAGTTGCAGAGCTACTCATGAAAGTGCACAACGTAGAAAAATTCGCTGTTTTGTACGAAGGATTGCCTGTCGGCGGAGTTTCTGGAACGCTCGAGAATCGATTTCTCAAGACTGTGCCCGATGCTGTTGGATTGATTCATGCCAAAACTGGAACGCTTGATGGCACGGTAAGCCTTGCCGGATATATTGATGCAGCCGATAGACAGTACGTTTTCGTAATTATTGCCGATCGCATTCCTAAGGGATATCTAGCTACTAACCGCGCACGCACAACGGTGGATACGCTAGTTGGAAAAATTGCATCGCCACTGCTTAATGTGCCAATGACGCAACCAGTTCAAGATCAAAGCGCTCTTACAACGCCAGAGCCGACTCCGTAGCCAAATCCATCGCCTTGAGGCTAACGATTATCGAATATCTTGATTTGGCCTAAATAACAAGCAACCCATGTTCGGTTGGTAGTTGATTCGAATGTCACTCCGATTGGCTGAGTACACACCTTGAGAGTTTGAAGGACTGCGAAGTCGGATGT
The DNA here is from genome assembly GCA_009698615.1 of Actinomycetota bacterium. Taxonomy (GTDB): domain Bacteria; phylum Actinomycetota; class Actinomycetes; order Nanopelagicales; family Nanopelagicaceae; genus QYPT01. Next base: position 132,471 of record WLPU01000001.1, read on the forward strand.
GCGAATCTTAGAAACAGTCGCACTTCCGAAATTGACAACAAAAAGTGCAGTTCCATCGCTTGAAATTGCAAGGCTGCGAGTCTCTTTGCCGGTTGTGATTGTTTTCAGCTTTTTGCGCTTAACTAAATCGTAACCAATAACTTTTCCAGATAAGTTCAACGTTGCATAAAGTTTGGTTCCATCAGGAGAAAGTACGATCGCCCTGGGGTTAGTTCCGATCTGAATGAGTTTTTCCTTAAATGTAGCGAGATCAATTTCGTGAATTGTGGTGCCACCCATTTGAGCGACATATGCGGTGGATGCATCGGGAGAAATAACGATGCCCCTCGGGTATGCCCCGATTTTAAGAGTTTTTATGACTTTCTGGCTCTCAATAGAAATCACTTTGAGGTCGTAGGAGCACCAGTTTGTGACCAAAATGTATTTATTATCCGGAGTAACTTCTACAACTTTTGGTACTACGCCAACTTGATATACGGCATCGATAGCCGAGGTGCTTAAATCAATACGGTAAAGAAAACTCTTATCGTAATTAGAAGCGGGGCTGCAGGTGTCGTGGCCCTCCCGATCGAATCCTTTTCCGTACATTGCATAATTTGTTACATAGAGATACTTGCCATCGGGGGAATATGCACCTTCCACCGGTGCGCCTTGGTAGGTTCCAGAAAATTGATCAAACCCGAAATCCGAAAGAACTACCGTATCCGGCACTGTCGCCGTCAGTGACATTGAATGTGCATCGTAGATTGTCACTGAGTGCCGATACATCATATTGTGGGCACTGACTATGCCCGTGCCAGAGGCTCGAACAGATTTAGGAGTTATCGCGCCAGAGATAGTTTTAACTAAAACTAATTTAGTGTTTTCAGAAGGCGCAAATTCTTCGGCGCTTGCTACCGAAAGCTGACTTCCAACTAATAGAGATAGGAAAGCGAAAATAAGGCGGTTGCGCATCGCCATACTCTAAAGGACTAGTCGTCTTGGCCACCCTCAAAACCTTCGCCACCCTCGTGCCCGCCTGTAGGTGGTTTTTGAATTCCGCCAGAGCGCGTGTGGGGGATTCGAGTTTTCTTTTGCGTGTTCACAGCGTCGTCATCACCTTGGGGAGCAGTCGGTTTAGCGATTGAAGGAGTGTTATTGGAATTGCTTGAAACGGTATTCGAAGGTGTAGTTGCAGTGACTTGTTGGACTGAAGCCTTTGTCGGTGTAGCCGATACCGCAGCAGATGTACTTGGACTTTGAGATGAAGGCGCGCTCACCGGTGATTGTGATTGAGCTGACGTAACCGTCATATCTGCTGTTGCTGGTGGACCATCTTGACTTTGAGCAAATACAAATCCGCCGCTCACAATCAATAAAGGTGCAACCAAGAGTCCAATTCGAGTTCTTTGCTTCATAGAGCGCAGTGGAGCCTCATCCGCCTCGGCCATCTGGAACCATTCAGGCTTCTTCATTGGTGTCATGTGCGTTTCTCCCTGCCTCGATGAGAGGGAAATTAACCTCTTTGACTGGGAACTGGCTGGGAACACCACTTAACGTTGCTGAGTAATCTTTCCTAGTGACTACATCCCCACGTGTGAGCCCCCGCCAGCAAGTCCGCGGCTATATCGATTTGATGAAGTTACGTGTGGTGGAACTTTTACTTGTATCCACACTTCCCGCAATGATTTTGGCACACAAGGGATTACCGCCTCTGGGTCTTACAGTTGCAACAATTGTTGGCGGAACACTCGCAGCGGGATCTGCAAATGCATACAACATGATTATCGAAAGCGACCTAGATCATTTGATGGCACGAACATCCAAGCGACCATTAGTGACTGGAGTGCTCAACAACACTCAAGCATTTATCTTTTCTACTTTGATTGGCATAATCTCCCTTGCAATATTTTGGATTTACACAACGGTGCTGGCAACCTTGTTGGCGTTGATTGCAATTGCATTCTACGTTCTTGTGTACACGATGGGACTCAAGCGACGCACAGCTCAAAACATTGTTTGGGGCGGAGCAGCAGGTTGTATGCCCGTATTTATTGGTTGGGCTGCGGTGACTAACTCGCTATCAATTTCAGCGCTCACGTTCTTTCTGGTGATCTTCTTCTGGACGCCACCACATTTTTGGGCGTTGGCGATTAAGTACAAAGATGACTATGCAGCAGCAGGTGTGCCCATGTTGCCTGTAGTTGCAACCAAAGCAAATGTGCAACGTCAAATGTGGTTTCACACGATAGCGATGATTATTTCATCGATCGTGTTGATCGAAACTGCGCAACTACCACTGTGGTCTCTATTTCTAACGATCATTCTCGGACTGATATTTGCTCGCCAGATGATGCAACTTCGCGAGAGTTCAGATAATTACGCAAAGGCTGCAGCCAAGATTTTTCAATGGTCTATAAGTTATTTGAGTCTTTACTCAGTATTGCTCGTTGCGGCGCAACTTCTTAATTAGAAATCTTGCTTAAGACTTAAGTTAAGGCGTTTGCGCAGGCCCTGGATGAGAAGGCTTGATTAGGTCCTAGATTAGAAAGCTTGCTTGAGATCTTTTAATAGATCGGATGAGTGCTCAAGTCCTACCGAAAGACGCAGAACCGAATCGGTTATTCCCATCTCTGCTCTGACTTCTGGGGCCAAGCGTCGATGTGTGCTGGTAGCCGGATGAGTAATTAACGACTTGCTATCACCCAAGTTATTAGAAATATCAATGATCCTTAATCGATTCATGAAGGCAAATGCATCTTTTTGGCTTCCCTTGAATTCAATGCCAAGTGTTGTTCCGCCACCGGACATTTGCTTCTTTGCGATTTCAAATCCGGGGTGTGACTTCAGGCCAGGGTAGCGAACGCTCTTAATTTCAGATCGATCTTCAAGAAATTCTGCAATCTGCTGCGCGCTATTGCTCATGCGCTCGACACGCATCCCCATTGTTTCTAAAGATTTAACCAGCACCCAAGCGTTGAAAGGACTCAGGGATGGTCCGGTGTGGCGAATAAATTGGCTGAGATGATCTTGAAGGTAGTCGCGCGAACCTAAAATTGCACCTGCGAGCACGCGCCCTTGGCCATCAATATGTTTGGTAGCTGAGTACATGACAACATCGGCACCGAGTTCAAGTGGTTTTTGTAATACGGGCGAGGCCATCACGTTATCTACCACGACGGTGGCGCCAACTTTATGAGCCAGGTCGCTTACCAATTTGATATCGACAATATCCAACATCGGGTTGCTTGGACTTTCAATAAAGACAACTCTGGTTGGCTTGGAAAGTGCTTGAGCCCAAGCCTTCGAATCATTTCCATCGACAAGTTCTACGGTGACGCCCCACTTAGGCAGGATTTCTGTCAGCACAACGTAGCAAGAACTAAACATTGCAGTAGATGCGACGATTCGGTCGCCAGATTTGACCATGCATGCGATCGAGGCAAACATCGCAGACATTCCAGAACCAGTAGCTACACAAAACTCAGCTCCTTCAATTGCCGCTAAACGTTGCTCAAACATTGCAATAGTGGGATTAGCAAAGCGGCCATAGACAAAGTGATCGGTTTCATCGGCGAATGAGGCAACTGCTTCTTCGGCAGTTGAATATGTGAAACCGCTGTTGAGATAAAGAGCTTCAGAAGTTTCTCCAAAGCCAGAGCGCGAAAGCCCAGTGCGGACGGCATGAGTATCTGGATGCAAAGCCCATTGCGGATCTGGGCGTTTATTTAGGGGCTGATATCCCCATGGGCGTTTACTCATGGTGAAAGTGTAAGGTGAGTGCCATGCCCACACTAGCCATCAGCGTTAAAGATCTCAGCAAGAAGTACGGCGAACGCATGGCTGTGTCACACGCAAATTTTGAAGTACCCCTTGGCACTGTATGCGGCTTTGTTGGACCTAATGGTTCTGGCAAGACCACCACAATGAGAATGTTGCTTGGTTTGATTTCACCTACCGGTGGCAGCGGCACAATTCTTGGCGAACCCATCAATCATCCTGAACGCTATTTAAGTCGAGTGGGCGCCATGATTGAAGGGCCGGCCTTTTATCCAGCCTTGAGTGGTGCGGAGAATTTGCGGGTCCTAGCAACTCTGGGGGGCTTCGACACAGATCAGATACAAGCTTTGTTGGATCGCGTAGGACTGGGTGATCGCGCAAATTCTAAGTACAAAACATATTCACTTGGCATGAAACAACGTTTAGGGATTGCCGCAGCATTACTACCTAATCCCCAACTCTTAATGTTAGATGAACCAACAAATGGATTAGATCCAGCTGGAATTCAGGAAATTCGAGAGTTGCTCAAGACGCTAGCGACAGAAGGTACGACCGTCTTTATTTCATCCCACCTTCTTTCTGAAATTGAAATGATCAGTGATTCACTCGTGATGCTGCGAAAAGGCAAAGTGATTTTCGCTGGCAAAACACAAGACCTCTTGATGCGCCAGCAACCAGTGATTATCGCTAAGTGCGCAGACCCACAAGACACTTTAAAGTTACTTTCACTCGGCCAAGGTGCTGGCCATGACGGCTCTGTTATTGATGGAGCGGTTCACATTCTTGCCTCTGCCGAATGGGCGGCGACCCTTAATAAGCTGGCATTTGATGCAGGAATTACTTTGTCGCAACTTTCCCCAGTCCTTCCGTCACTTGAGGAAACTTTTTTTGAGATGACCGGAGATGACGAATGATTCGCGTTTTTTTTGCAGAATGGAGAAAGCTTCGTCGCCCAACTTTATTTTTCGGGACGATGGGTTCAGTTATGGGCGTCACCGCATTAGTGACTTCTCTTCTTTTCTTGCTCCTTGATTCTGCCCGTGGGAATGCACGCGAGGGTCGGATGATCACCCGTGCAACTCTTGAAATGCCACACGGTTTAACTATTGGATTTAGTAGTTCTGCTGGCCTACTGGGACTTGTGGCGCTGTGTGTTTTCGCTGCACAAACTGCACAGGAATATACATATGGGACTTTGCGAAACTTATTGGTGCGTCAACCAAAACGACTAACTTTATTATGTGGCAAGTTTTTGGCTATGAAAGTATTTGCTTTGATTACAGTTATTTTCTCAGCAATTGTGAGTATTACCTTAGCGTTTGCTTTATCCGGCAAAGCCAAGATAGTTACAACTGCTTGGAGCACTTCTGATGCCCGTAGCGCCCTAGCGCATACCTTTTTAAATGTATTCATTTCGGTGATTGCCTACGGAACCGTCGGAATGATCCTCGGACTGCTCTTTCGTTCCCCCATCACCGCCATATCCTTGGGAGTTGCCTGGTTGCTCATTATCGAAAACATTATTGCTGCTACTGTCAAGAACTCAGGCAAATGGATGCCGGGACAACTCATGACGACAATCGCATCAGGTGGTGACATCAATTCGAGCTACTCACATGCTTTTATTGTCTTGATTGGATATTTGGCTGTCGGAACAATAATTGTCGCTATCTTCTTTCGTCGCCGGGATGTATCTAATTAAGGACACAAGACTTCACTTGAGTTAATTTCCAGACTCCTGCTTTATTATTGAGCGCTCAGGAGGCACCACTGTGAAACGTAATCGAGTTCTGGCAACAGCGCTGATACTTGCGTTGTCGTTTAGTGTTGCTCCTTCTTACGCCAAGACGCCAAAACCAACCCTTGCTCAAATCGATGCTGCTAAAAAAGCCGAGGCGGCCAAGGCTGCAGTTGCAAAAGCGGCGGCGAATAAATTGGCAGCGGCGAACCAAACTTTGCGCGGACTCACAGCAGTTGCAGATCATGCCCGGGCAAAATATGTTCAGGCACAGAATGAATTAGCAGTAGCGATAAAAGTTTCAATTGCTGCAGCGCTGCACGCTCAAATTACCGCTGATGCGGTAAATGCGGCGCATCGAACCATCGGAAAATTAGCGGCGAATGCATACATTATGGGTGGCGCGCTAGCAGATATTGAACCGCTCTTGAGTTCTTCGGGCCCACAAGATTTAGTCGATCAATACTCAACGCTGAGCAAATTAGGTGCACAGAATTCGACGGCACTTGATAGATACAAGGCTGCAGAAGTAGTAGCCAAAGCTGCAAAAGTTCAGGCCGATGATGCTAAAGCTGCGCAACAAAGAGCTACCGAAAAAGTTGCTGCTGCAAAAAAGATTGCAGATGATGCTAGAGCCGCTCAGCAAGTTGAAGTAAATAAATTGCAAGCGGTGCAAGACCAATTGATGAAGGAATTAGTGAGTGCAAAGAAAGTCCGTACGACATTAGAACAACAACGTCAACTTGCGTTGCTTGAGGAAAGCCAAGCCAATCAAGCGGCGCAAACACCGGGACAAATGAAGGTGTGGCCCGATCTTGGATTCAAGGGCCGCACATCAATTCGCTCTACTGAATCACAACGACTTGCCGCTGTGGCTTATGCGAAAAAGCAAGTTCTTGCTCGCAAGCCTTATGTGTGGGGTGCGCAGGGTCCAAATTCTTATGATTGCTCTGGTTTAGTTTACGCAGCCTATAAATCTGCCGGGCTGGGTTATCCCGGATGGGACCGACTCAACGCTGCTCTGTATTCGGTTGCGACGATGCACGTAAAATTAGCCGACCTAGTTCCAGGGGATTTACTTTTTTATTCCTATAAGCCTTCAATTCAAACTATCCACCACATCACAATTTATGCTGGAGGAGGCATGATGTGGGAGGCTAATTCAAGGAGCAAAGGCTTGATCTACTCAAATATGTACAGTATTGACGGGCTTATGCCATTTGGCGGTCGGGTCTAGTCTTAGCTCATGTCGCCTAGCACTTCGGAATCTTCTCCTTACGACGCTAGCCAGAATTCAAATAAGCCATCACACGCAATGGTCACGATTCGAAGTGCAGTTCGTGGGCATTTAGAAATGTGTAAAGCTGGAGAGAGAGTAATTGTTGCTTGTTCTGGCGGTGCCGATTCTCTGGCCTTGAGCTTTGCGATTATTAAAGAGGCACAGAAACTAGCTTTACACGTTATCGGAATCACGATTGATCATCAGCTTCAGAAACAATCTGCGCAACAAGGACAAAGGGTTATGGAGCAACTTCAACTGATGGGGATTGCAGAATCAGAAGTCGTGAAGGTGGCCGTAAACATTACTGATGGCGTTGAAGCATCTGCGCGCCGTTCACGCTATGAAGCCTTGGATGCTGCAGCGGACAAATATGGCGCTAGTAGAGTTTTTCTTGGGCATACGCGAGATGACCAAGCAGAAACAGTTCTCCTTGGTCTTGCGCGAGGGTCAGGTACTCGCTCACTTTCTGGTATGGCGATTGAGAGTGGAAAATATATTCGTCCTTTATTGGCAATTACGCGGGCTCAAACTGTTGCCGCTTGCGAGGAAGAAGGTCTTGATTTTTGGACTGATCCACATAACTCAAACTCGGATTTCTTACGAGTGCGAGTGCGAAACGAAGTGCTTCCGGTTCTTGAAAAAGAAATGGGTCCAGGAGTCAGTGCGGCCCTTGCGCGAAGTTCTGCTCTTTTAAGAGATGATGCAGATGCTTTGGATGCCATGGCCAAGGAGCTCTTTTCAACGCTTGAATCACAATCTATGGATATCGGAGTCCTCAGTAAGCTTCCTCGAGCCCTTCGCACTCGCATCATCCGAATGGCTCTATACGAGGCACAAGCCCCTCAGGGCTCGATTACGGCAGAGCATGTGAGCGAAATTGAGGCCCTGATCACCTCATGGCACGGTCAAGGAGCGTTGAGCATGCCCGGTGGTGTGAAGGTTGAGCGAATTTCGGGCAGACTTTCGCTCTTACCTCCAAAGCCGTAAGGGCTTTGGAGGACACCTAAGGACAGCGAGGCACCGTGGATCTATCAGCCGTTGGTAGCGATGTAGAACGAGTAATCGTTACTGAAGAACAGTTGCAGGCAAAAGTTAGAGAGTTGGCAGCGCGAATTGATGCAGATTATCGCGATCGCGACCTCTTGCTAGTCGGCGTTCTTAAAGGCGCAGTGATGGCGATGGCAGATCTTGCACGAGCACTTCAACGCCATGTTGAAATGGATTGGATGGCAGTGTCGTCATATGGATCTGGAACAAAATCCAGCGGAGTTGTTCGAATCCTAAAAGATTTGGATCGCGACATCACTGGGCGCGAAGTTTTGATTGTTGAAGACATTGTTGATTCTGGTCTCACTCTGTCGTGGCTTAAGGCGAACCTTGAATCACGTGGAGCAAAAAGTGTTGAAATTCTTGCCATTCTGCGAAAGCCTGAAGCTGCAAAGGTTGATGTTCCAGTGAAATATGTGGGCTTTGAAATTCCGCCAGATTTTGTTGTTGGCTACGGTTTAGATTTTAACGAGAAATATCGCAACCTCCCCTTCGTTGGCGTACTCGCCAAGCACACGTATTCGTAAGAAAAGAGAACCAAACATCATGGCCAAGCCAAAGAAAAAAGAGTCACGTAAGAAGCCTCAAACGCGTTTTCAGCGCCTGCTTCGTGGTCCGCTTTTTTGGATTCTCGTTGCAATCCTTGGTGTGACTGTCTTTGGTCAAATTTCAAGTGCTGGTAATCAGTTTAAGCATGTAAAGACCTCAGAAATACTCGATGCTATTTCTAAAAATGAAGTTGAGTCTGTTCTGCTGATAGATAGAGAACAAAAGATTCAAGTAATTCTTAAATCTGGATCAACAATAGAAGGCTCGAGCAAAGTCGAGGCCTCGTACATCACTGGCCAAGAACCTACAATTGTTGACGCCCTTACTGGAAATCCGCCACCAAAGTCGTGGACGGTAAAAGTCGCCTCTCAATCGTTATTACTGTCGCTCTTCTTTTCATTCGGACCGATACTAATTATCGGATTCCTCTTCTTCTTAATGATGAGTCAAGCCCAAGGTGGCAATCGTGCATTTTCATTTGGTCGCTCGCGAGCAAAACTTCAAACCGATGATGTACCTAAGACAACTTTTGCTGATGTAGCAGGAGCACAAGAGGCAGTTGCTGAACTTCTTGAGATCAAAGACTTCCTCGCAAACCCTCCTAAATATGTCGCGCTCGGTGCGAAGATTCCTAAAGGCGTGCTGCTCTATGGCCCTCCCGGAACCGGAAAAACACTCTTGGCTCGGGCTGTTGCCGGTGAAGCAAACGTTCCGTTCTACTCAATTTCTGGATCTGATTTTGTAGAAATGTTTGTTGGAGTTGGCGCTTCTAGAGTTCGAGATCTTTTTAATCAAGCACGTGAAAATGCGCCGGCAATTGTTTTTGTTGATGAAATCGATGCAGTTGGACGCCAACGTGGTGCTGGTATGGGTGGCGGACACGATGAACGTGAACAGACACTGAACCAATTGCTTGTTGAGATGGATGGATTTGAAACTAATGGTCAAGTAATTCTTATTGCTGCAACCAACAGGCCAGATGTTTTGGATCCAGCTCTTTTGCGTCCCGGACGTTTTGATCGCCAAATTCCAGTTGAGCGTCCAGACCTCAAGGGGCGTGAAGAAATTCTTAAAGTTCATGCCAAGGGCAAACCGCTGGATGAGTCAGTTGAACTCTTGAATTACGCTCGTCGGACTCCTGGATTTACTGGCGCTGATTTAGCAAATGTCTTGAACGAAGCAGCACTTCTCACCGCACGAGAAGAGAAGAAAGTAATCGGTAATTCAGAACTTGATGAGGCGATTGATCGAGTGATGGCAGGCCCACAACGCAAGAGTCGCTTGATGAGCGAGGAAGAACGTCGTGTTACCGCTTATCACGAAGCAGGTCATGCATTGGTAGCACATGCGTTGCCACATACCGATCCAGTTCACAAAATCACAATCATGCCGCGTGGCAGAGCACTTGGTTACACGATGGTGTTACCTGATGAGGATAAGTATTCGACAACCCGCAACCAATTACTAGATCAACTTTCATACGCACTTGGCGGTCGCGCAGCAGAAGAACTTATTTTTCATGACCCATCTACTGGCGCAAGTAACGATATTGAAAAAGCAACTGCACTAGCCCGAGCAATGGTTACTCAGTACGGAATGACCGAAGCCATTGGTGCAATAAAATTAGGAAGCGATGCCACAGAACCATTCATGGGCCGCGACTATGGACACACCCGTGATTTTTCCGAAAGCATTGCTGCGATTGTCGATCAAGAGATTCGCACCCTGATAGAGAATGCCCACCAAGAAGCATTCGATATTTTGGCTGAAAACCGAGCCGTTCTTGATGAAATGGTCCTTGAGTTGCTAGACCGTGAAACTCTTAACAAGGAAGAAATCGCCAAAATATTTACTCGCGTGAAGGCGTATCCATCACGCCCAGCGTGGACCGGTTCTCCTACCCGCCGCCCTTCCACGATTCCCCCAATCCCCACTCATCCTGCGAGTGTTGCAGAAGTAGAAGCTCCAAATAAGAAAGTTCGAAAGTCGAAAAAATCTAGTGAGTGATGTCAATTCGATTTCAATGGGTCCACAAGATGGCCGAGCAAAAAATCCTTATGATCAAGATCGCGCAGAGCGAGCGGTCAAAGAGTTATTAATCGCACTAGGCGAGGATCCAGAGCGAGATGGACTTCGCGAGACTCCTGCACGAGTTGCAAGGGCATTGGGTGAAAATTTTGCTGGACTTTGGCAAGCACCAGAGGAAGTACTAACGACAACCTTTGATATCGGCCACGAAGAATTAGTAATCATTCGCGATATCGATGTTTTTTCTCACTGCGAACATCACCTGACACCTTTCCACGGTGTTGCACACATCGGATACATTCCGTCTGGGCGCATTACTGGACTTTCAAAGATCGCACGCCTGGTAGACCTTTTTGCAAAACGACCACAGGTTCAAGAGCGCATGACATCGCAGATTGCTGATGCCTTAGTCGAAATTCTTCAACCAGCAGGCGTCATTGTGATCGTTGAATGTGAACATTTATGTATGTCGATGCGTGGAGTGAAAAAAACTCAAGCAACAACGGTAACTAGCGCAGTGCGTGGAATTTTGCGTGATCCAACAACGCGCGCAGAAGCAATTAGTCTCATCACTCGCAAGTAGTTCCATGTCGCTTTCAAAGCTGTCGCTGCCATCTAATCGAACTATTGTGATGGGAATTATCAACGTGACACCAGACTCATTTGCTGATGGCGGGCGCTATGACACCGCGGTAACAGCTATCGAACGTGGTTTAGAAATGATTGCCGAAGGAGTCGACATCATCGACGTAGGTGGAGAATCAACTAGGCCAGGCGCCGATCGAGTGAGTCCTCAAGAAGAAGAAAACCGCGTAATTCCAGTTATCCAGGCACTTGCAGCTGCTGGTGCCATTGTCAGCATCGACACAAAGCGCTCGATGGTGGCAAGTGCTGCAATTCAAGCAGGGGCGAAGATTGTTAACGATGTGAGTGCGGGTCTTTCAGATTCCCAGATGCTCTCCACAGTTGCATCCCTTGGTTGCCCTTATATCGCTATGCATACTCGGGGAAACTCAAAAGAGATGAATTCTCTTGCCACCTATCAAGACGTTGTTGCAGAAGTTATTTCAGAACTCAGTGCCCGCATTGCAGATGCTCTTGCAGCAGGGATTACGAAAGACAATATTGTGCTTGACCCAGGCTTAGGTTTTGCTAAAGAACCAGAACATAATTGGGCGCTTCTTCGAAACTTAGACGCTCTTGAGGCGCTCGGATATCCGGTGCTGGTGGGCGCATCTCGCAAGAGATTCTTAGGCACTTTAGTCGGCAGTGATAATCCTGAGGATAGAGAGGCAGCAACGATTGCCTTAACTGGACTACTTGCCAGAGGCGGTACATGGGGAGTTAGAGTTCATAGCGTGAAACCTCATCGGGATGCAATTGCAGTAGCGGGTAAGTTCGCATGAGTGATCTCATTTCAGTCAAAGGAATTCATGGATTTGGGTATCACGGTGTCTTAGAACACGAGAGAAAAAACGGACAAGATTTTTATGTCGATGTCATATTGACTCTTGATCTTTATAAGGCCTCTGTAAGCGATGAACTACCTGACACGATTAATTATGCACAAGTGTGCGATTTAGTCAGTGCAGAAATTATTGGCCCACCTTTCAGGTTGATTGAACGCCTCGCAGGGCAAATCGGAGACTTACTTTTGGCATTATTTCCACAACTAAAAGCAGTTTCGGTCACAGTTCATAAGCCTCATGCGCCAGTAGCGCTCGAAGTACTAGATATTTCAGTAACCATTGAGCGCAAGCGGTGAGAGCCGTTGTTGCAATCGGCGCGAATCTGGATGAACCAAAAGCAGCAGTAGAACTTGCAATTGAATTACTCAAGCAGGCAACTGAACTTGTTGCGGCCTCCTCTTTACATACTACGAAACCAGTCGGTGGGCCCGCTCAGCCAGATTATGTGAATGCAGTATGCATTCTGGAGAGTGATTTGCCCGCAGTAGAGCTATTGCACTTGCTTCAGGGTATTGAAAAAAGTATGGGGAGAGTGCGCGAAGAAAAATGGGGCCCACGGATCATTGATTTAGATCTCATCAGCTATGGAACGCTCCTCAGCCAAGATATTGATTTAACGCTGCCTCACCCATTTGCTCACCAGAGGCGATTCGTGCTGGAACCGTGGTTAGAAATTGATCCCGATGCGCACCTGTTGACCCATGGCTTAGTGGCGGAGATTTTGGTGCAATTACCACCTGCCTAGTAAACTCACATTCTTAGCCCGGTACCCTGAAAGGACTGGAGCAAATGAAAATTGTTACACGCGCAAATGAGTTACCTCATCACGGGGCACTAGTGCCCACGATGGGCGCTCTTCATGCTGGCCACGCTGCACTCATTGAGCAGGCAAGAAATATCAGTGAGAATGTAATCGTCAGTGTATTTATAAACCCACTTCAATTTGAATCTTCTGAAGATTTAGAACTTTATCCAAGTACGCCAGAAGTTGATGCGAAGATCGCAAAAGATGCCGGAGCTACAACGTTATGGCTCGCGCAAAGCCAGGAAATTTATCCTGGGCCGCTTGAGAAGTTAACGGCCGGGAAAGTCGGAGAACTATATGAAGGCGCACATCGTTTTGGACATTTTGGCGGAGTCCTTACTGTCGTTAAAAGGCTATTTGAAATAACCAAGCCCCGCTGTGCGGTTTTTGGCGAGAAAGACTTTCAGCAATTGTTTCTGATCAAAAAGATGGTAGAAGAATTACATTTGGCTGTTGAAATTCACTCTGTAGAAACAGTTCGAACCCTCGAAGGTTTAGCTCTTTCATCAAGGAATATCCGTCTGGGCAAAGAGTTTGAGGATGCGGCGACTATTATTTCTCAGGCACTCTTTGAAGCATCCCGTGCAGCCACTTTGACTGAGGCCGAGCAAGCTCTGCGAAGAACGTTAGCGACAGAACCAAAGTTTGCAATTGACTATGCCGAGATCATAGATGCAGCCACCTTTGATCTAGCCAATAGCCAGACGAGGGATAAGCGTGCAATTGTTGCCGGTTGGATAAATGGAGTGCGTTTGATCGACAATATGACAATGACGGGTCTTGCGGGATGAAATTACTTGCACCCAACCCTGGCTGGACGGCTCGCGCCGATGTGATTGTTGTTGGCTCTGGCGTTGCTGGATTAACAACCGCGCTTCAAATGAGAACTTTTGGTCTTTCGGTTTTACTTGTAACTAAAGCACGAGTCGATGAAGGTTCTACTAAATGGGCACAGGGTGGAATTGCCGCAGCACTTGGGCCGGGAGATTCTCCAGATCAACATGAAAAAGACACACTTGTTGCAGGTGCAGGGTTGTGTGATGGCGCGGCAGTTAAAGTCTTAGTTTCCGAAGGCCCAGAAGCGGTACGAAAACTGATTTCACGCGGCGCAGTTTTTGATAAAGAGGCAACTGGTGATTTAGCGTTCACTCGCGAAGGCGGACACTTACGTAATCGCATTTTGCACGCTGGTGGAGATGCAACTGGCGCTGAAGTTTCCCGAGCATTGCTTGCTGCTGTCCGCAATGACGCAGATATTGAAGTTGTCGAGCATGCACTTGTTCTTGATGCGCTCAAAGATGCACATGGCGCTGTGTGCGGAGTTACTTTGCACGTGATTGGTGCCGGCACTAGGGATGGTGTCGGACAAGCAATGGCACGTGCTGTTGTTTTGGCAACTGGCGGTCTCGGTCAAGTATTTGCTCAAACTACTAATCCGTCGGTGTCGACGGGCGATGGAGTTGCTCTAGCGTTACGCGCAGGGGCATTTGTTTCCGATGTGGAATTTATTCAATTTCATCCCACCGTTTTGTGGTTAGGAGATGAATCCCAAGGTCAACAACCATTGATTAGCGAAGCGGTGCGCGGAGAAGGCGCATATTTACTCGATGATCAGGGAAAACGGTTTATGGTTGAACTACATCCACTTGCCGAATTAGCACCTCGCGATGTTGTAGCTATTGCGATCATGAGACAAATGAATGCAACTGGCGCACATCACGTGTGGTTAGATGTCAGACACATTGTTGGTTTTGCCGAGCGCTTTCCTACTATTTATGCCTCTTGTTTGGCACATCAGATCAATCCTCTTACAGATTTGATTCCAGTCTCACCTGCCTCGCATTACGCGTCAGGTGGAGTCAGGGTGGACCTTAACGGTAAAACAAGTATTGCTGGGCTTTATGCCTGCGGTGAAACAGCATGTTCTGGCGTACATGGAGCCAATAGATTGGCATCTAATTCGCTCCTTGAAGGTTTAGTTTTTAGCGCACGCATTGCAGCAGATATAGCTGCAAGCAAATCTAACTTCTTAACGCCTGCAGCCCTTGATGAACCAACGTTTCTATTGGATCCAGGAGTGCGCAAAGATCTTCAAGCAAGCATGAGTCGTGGGGCTGGTGTTCTTCGTTCAGCATCCTCTCTAAATAAAACACAGAATGATCTACAGGAAATCGGCAAGCATCTCAGCCAAACTCCTTGCGTTGAAGCATGGGAAACAACCAACTTGTATTACTTGGCAGAAGCAATTGTGCGCTCTGCTTTGGCAAGGCAAGAAACAAGAGGATCTCACTGGCGTGAAGATTTTCCAGAGCAATCATCACAATGGTCAAAACGAATCTCTCAACATCTGGATGCTCTGGGGCAATGGAGCTCAACAACACAGGCGGTGGTTAACTAATGGAGTACACAGAATTAATTAAAAAGGCGATTGCAGAGGATTTAGGCGGCGGTGAAGATGTCACCTCACTTGCAACAGTTGATGAGAGTGAGCGCGCGACAGCTGAATTTAGAAGTAGAAAAAATGGCGTTGTTGCCGGCGTAAATGTCGCGAAGGAGACTTTGGAAATTCTAGGCATCACGGATGTCGAAATATTGATATCAGATGGTCAAAAGGTTCGCGCTGGTGAAGTTCTATTGCGAGCCCGCGGAAATACTCGCTCTCTCTTATTAGCAGAGCGCACAGCTCTTAATTTCCTGGGACATTTGAGCGGTATCGCAACCCTGACACATCTTTGGGTTGATGCCGTTGCTGGTTCCACAACACAGATTCGTGACACCAGGAAAACAACTCCAGGATTACGGGAACTAGAAAAATACGCTGTCCGCATGGGTGGCGGGGTAAATCATCGCCTTACCCTTGGCGAATCAGCGCTAATAAAAGATAACCATATTGAAGCAGCCGGTGGAGTGGCAGCCGCTTTTTTCCGCGTGCGTTCGATGTATCCCACGCTAGAAGTCGAAGTTGAAGTCGATACTTTGGATCAGTTACGCGAAATTGTCCCTCTTGCTCCAGATCTTATTTTGCTCGACAACATGAGCGTTAAAGATTGCGAAAGCGCTGTATCTATTGTGAATGGTGCAATAAAACTAGAAGCTTCTGGCGGTTTAACGCTAGAAAATGCTAAGAGTTATGCCTCAACCGGCGTTGACTATTTAGCTGTTGGAGCGCTGACCCACTCGGCGCCTGTATTAGATATCGGACTCGACCTAAAGGCGGAGATCTAAATGTTACTTACAATCGATGTTGGAAATACAAATACTGTACTTGGAGTATTTAAGAATGAGGAGTTGGTTCGTTCATGGCGCGTCAAGACTGATCCGCGCAACACGGCTGATGAATTGTGGTTGCAGTTTGGTGCACTAGTTAGCGACTACGACATCGATGGACTTGCAGTTTGTTCAACTGTCCCAGCAACACTTCGAGAACTACGCACAATGATTTCAGATTATTTTCCAAATATTCGCACGACAATAGTTGAACCTGGAATTAAAACTGGTGTTCCACTTTTGGTGGATAATCCAAAAGAGATTGGTGCAGACCGAATCGTCAATACTCTGGCTGCGCATACTCTCTATCCAAGCGGCCCTGCCATTGTTGTTGATTTTGGAACATCAACGAATTTGGACGTCGTCTCTCCTAAAGGTGAATTCTTAGGTGGCGCGCTGGCTCCTGGAATTGAAATTTCAGTCGATGCCCTTGCTGCTCGAGCGGCTCAACTTCGCAAAGTTGAACTGGTATTGCCGCGTTCGGTAATAGGTAAAAACACAGTCGAGGCGCTGCAATCTGGAACGATTTACGGTTTCGCTGGACAAGTTGACGGCCTTGTTAATCGAATAACCGCTGAGTTAAAGCTCACCTATCCAGATTCGCCGACAGTGATCGCAACAGGAGGCCTTGCACCTCTGGTTATTGGTATCTCCGAGCGAATTGAGCATCACCAGCCGGACCTAACGCTAATTGGATTGCGTTTGATTCACGAGAGAAATGCTTAAATCGGTAGGCTTACGACACCATGGCACAGACTCCAATCGTTGAACCGGAAGATGATTTTCCGGAGCAACTTCGCATCCGCCGCGAAAAGCGTGCCGGGCTTATTGAGCGAGGCGTTGAGCCCTACCCAGTCTGCGTCGCTCGCACAGTAACCCTTTCTGAAGTGCGCGCTAAATACGCTGCCTTGGAAATCGATGTAGCTACAGGTGATATTGAAAGTGTTACAGGCCGCATCATTTTTAAACGAGACACCGGAAAATTATGTTTTGCAACGCTGCGTGAAGGTGATGGAACAGAACTCCAAGCAATGTTCTCACTCGATAAAGTAGGCGAGAGCTCGCTGGATTCTTGGAAGAGCGATATTGACTTAGGTGACATCGTCAGCGTTACTGGCGAAATTATCACCTCAAAACGTGGCGAACTTTCGATTCTTGCAAATGATTGGGCGCTGGCGGCAAAGTCATTGCGCCCACTGCCAAATGATCACAAGCCGATGTCAGAGGAGACTCGAGTTCGAATGCGTTATGTCGATCTTATTGTTCGACCAGAGGCACGGACTAACGCTCGGATGCGCCCTGCAGTCATGCGATCGTTGCGTGATACTTTTCAATCTCGCGATTACATAGAAGTTGAAACTCCCATGTTGCAGGTGCAACATGGCGGAGCAGCTGCTCGTCCATTCAAAACACATAGCAATGCCTACGATATGGATCTTTTCTTGCGTATCGCTCCTGAGTTATTTCTCAAGCGTTGCGTGGTTGGCGGAATCGAAAGAGTCTTCGAGATCAACCGCAACTTCCGTAATGAGGGAGCGGACTCCAGCCATTCTCCAGAATTCGCAATGATTGAAAGTTATCAAGCCTATGCAGATTGGCGCACCAAGGCGGATCTTGCTCGTGCGCTCGTACAAGATGCTTCGATGGCGATCTATGGATCACACATTGCGCGTCATCATGATGGCCGAGAATCTAATCTTGGTGGAACATGGAAAGAGATTTCACTCTATGACGCCATTTCTGAAGGTGTAGGCGAGAGTGTCACTGCATTAACTTCACAGCAAGAACTGAAGAAGATTGCTACAAAACTAGGCATAAAGATGGATCCCAATTGGATTACGGGAAAACTTGCCGAAGAGATTTTCGAGCATGTTTCTGCCGGCAAACTCAATGAGCCAACTTTTGTTATGGGTTTTCCTATAGACAACGCTCCATTAGTGCGCGCTCATCGCGAACTACCTGGCGTTGTAGAAAAATGGGATCTTTATGTTGATGGTTTTGAATTGGCAACTGGTTACTCCGAATTAATTGATCCAGTCATTCAGCGTGAAAGATTAGTAGAGCAGGCACGTCTTGGTGCAAAAGGTGATTTTGAAGCAATGAGCGTTGATGAAGATTTCTTACGTGCTATGGAATATGCAATGCCTCCTATGGGTGGGCTGGGAATGGGAGTTGATCGTTTATTGATGGCCCTGACCGGTCTTGGAATTCGCGAAACAATTCTATTCCCACTTGTAAAACCAGAAGTCGAATAATAATGGTGGAGATCCGTCCGGCAAAATCAACAGACATTAAAGGCATTCGTGCCTTGATCGATACCTACGCACCACAACGTCGCTTGCTTTCGAAAGAAACCGTAACTCTTTATGAGAGCGTGCAGGAATTTACAGTTGCGATTGACAATGGAGTGGTTGTTGGATGTGGCGCATTGCACGTGTTGTGGGAGGACTTGGCTGAAGTTCGAACTGTTGCTGTTGCTGAGCACCTACGTCGTAAAGGTGTAGGTCATCAAATTCTCGAAGCGGTAATAGATCGTGCGCGCACAATTGGGGTATCTCGCATTTTTTGTCTCACTTTTGAAACAGAGTTTTTTGGCAAGCATGGCTTCGAGGAAATCCAAGGCACCCCTGTCGAACCTGAGGTTTACAGCCAACTCCTTCATTCCTATGACACTGGTATCGCCGAGTTCCTGGACCTTGAAAGCGTTAAGCCCAATACCTTAGGCAATACAAGGATGCTCAGACACCTCTGAGATTGATCTAGATATGGCCTTGGTAGGGGCATAAATCGCCCATATTTAGGGTTATAGAGGCAAGGTCCAAAGCTCGCCTCGCAACCCAACCCCGCGTGGCATTAGGCTTAGCAACTAGTCAGTTACACGAAGGAGCCACCAGATGTTTGAGCGCTTTACCGATCGAGCCCGACGAGTAGTTGTCCTGGCTCAAGAAGAAGCACGCATGCTCAACCATAATTACATTGGCACAGAACATATCCTCCTGGGACTTATCCATGAAGGAGAAGGCGTAGCAGCAAAGGGCCTTGAATCTCTCGGCATCTCTTTAGAGGCGGTGCGCTCGCAGGTTGAAGAAATTATTGGACAAGGACAGCAAGCACCCAGTGGACATATTCCTTTTACTCCGCGCGCGAAGAAAGTACTAGAACTTTCACTTCGCGAAGCGTTGCAGTTAGGCCACAACTACATTGGCACCGAACACATTTTGCTTGGCCTCATTCGAGAAGGCGAAGGCGTAGCAGCACAAGTGCTCATCAAATTAGGCGCAGATCTTGCACGAGTTCGCACACAAGTGATTCAACTTCTTTCTGGTTATCAAGGCAAGGAAACCGTTTCCACTGGTGGTCCGGCAGAAGGAACTCCTTCTACCTCGTTAGTCCTTGATCAGTTTGGACGAAATCTCACACAAGCTGCTCGCGAAGGAAAACTCGATCCTGTTATTGGCCGAGAAAAGGAAATCGAACGAGTGATGCAGATTTTGTCACGTCGTACCAAGAACAACCCAGTTCTTATAGGCGAACCAGGTGTGGGAAAGACTGCAGTTGTCGAAGGTCTTGCCCAAGCAATTGTTAAGGGCGATGTTCCTGAAACGCTTAAAGATAAGCAGCTGTATTCGCTCGATCTCGGTGCCCTTGTTGCCGGTAGCCGATACCGCGGAGATTTTGAGGAGCGTCTTAAGAAGGTATTGAAAGAGATCCGCACACGCGGAGACATCATTTTGTTTATCGACGAAATTCACACTCTCGTGGGTGCCGGTGCTGCAGAAGGCGCTATTGATGCAGCAAGCATCTTGAAGCCAATGTTGGCGCGCGGGGAACTCCAGACTATTGGTGCAACAACGCTAGATGAGTATCGCAAGCACCTTGAAAAGGATGCAGCTCTTGAGCGACGCTTTCAACCAATCCAAGTTGCAGAACCATCACTCGCACACACCATTGAAATTCTCAAGGGCCTTCGTGATCGCTACGAAACCCATCACCGTGTTTCGATTTCAGATGCTGCACTAGTCTCGGCAGCAACGTTGGCAGATCGCTATGTGTCAGATCGATTCTTGCCTGATAAGGCGATTGATCTCATTGACGAGGCTGGTTCGAGATTACGCATTCGCCGTATGACTGCACCACCAGAGCTTCGCGAATTCGATGAAAAGATCGCTTCAGTCCGTAAGGAAAAAGAGTCTGCAATCGACGGGCAAGATTTTGAGAAAGCTGCAAGCCTTCGCGATACTGAAAAGAATTTGATGCTCGAAAAAGCAGAGCGCGAAAAGACGTGGAAAGCAGGCGACCTCGATGTCGTTACCGAAGTAGATGAAGAACTCATTGCTGAAGTTCTTTCAATCGCCACAGGTATTCCTGTATTCAAACTGACCGAAGAAGAGACTGCTCGCTTGCTTCGCATGGAAGATGAACTCCATCGTCGCGTGATTGGTCAAGATCAAGCTATTAAGGCGCTTTCACAAGCAATTCGTCGCACGCGAGCTGGATTGAAAGATCCAAAGCGCCCTGGCGGATCTTTTATCTTTGCTGGCCCATCTGGCGTCGGTAAGACGGAACTTTCACGCACGCTTGCTGCATTCTTATTTGGTAGTGCCGATGCGTTGATCCAGCTTGATATGTCTGAATACTCAGAGCGCCATACAGCTTCTCGTTTGTTTGGTGCACCTCCCGGATATGTCGGATATGACGAAGGTGGTCAACTAACTGAAAAAGTGCGCCGCAAGCCTTTCTCTGTGGTTCTCTTCGACGAAATCGAAAAAGCGCACCCAGATATTTTCAACTCTTTATTGCAGGTGTTAGAAGATGGGCGCCTGACAGATTCACAAGGTCGCGTTGTTGACTTCAAAAATACCGTCATCATCATGACGACCAACCTCGGTACTCGTGACATTTCAAAGGGCGCGGGCCTTGGTTTTGCTAATTCTGAAGATGCTCTCGGAAACTATGAGCGCATGAAGGCAAAGGTTGGCGATGAGCTCAAGACACATTTCCGTCCTGAATTTCTCAACCGCATCGATGACATCATTGTTTTCCACCAGTTAACCAAGCCAGAGATCATTCAAATTGTTGACTTGATGATCGCCAATCTTGATGATCGCCTCAAGGCGAAAGATATGGGAATCGAATTAACCCCTGCAGCCAAGGAATTATTGGCTACCCGTGGTTATGACCCATTGATGGGAGCACGTCCATTGCGTCGCACCATTCAACGTGAGATTGAGGATGCTCTTTCAGAGAAGATTCTTTTCGGTGAGCTCAAGGCAGGCGAGATCATTGTTGTTGATGTTGAAGGCGTAGAAGCAGAGGCTAAATTTACTTTTGCTGGCTCACCTAAAGTGCTGACACCAGATACTCCTGGCGATTTGACGCAGGCACCAACCATCTAGGTTTTAGCTTTCGTTCAAGAACGCAATGCCCTGGAAGTTGCACAAAAAGTGAACTTTTCGTCCGTGCGAAAAACTATTAAGTGGTTTTGCGCAGCACGCGTCCAGTTCGGGCACCAGTGTGAGATCCATTGTCAACAACTATGGTTCCGTTTACCGTGACTAGGCGAATTCCCTCTGGGTAGACCCTTGGCACTTCCGGAGTGGCTTTACTTCTTACTTTATCCGCGTCAAAAACAACTATGTCAGCGAAATATCCCTCTTGCAGGATTCCTCGGTTTTTAATTCCGAAGCGAATTGCAGGCTTAGCGCTCATCTTATGAATTGCCGTCTCAAGCGAGATTGTTTTCTTCTCCCTCACGTGATGGGCTAAGTACTCGATATGCCCAGAGTATGGGTGCTGGCTCATCGTGATATCGCTCAAAGGTCCATGATCAATGCTGGTATAGCCGTCAACTCCCAAGCTAAATTCTGGATGAGAAATCATTTCAGCAAGATGTGCTTCGGTAAATAGCTCGCCGATACTCACTAAGTCGTTCATTTCAGATCCTGCGGCCATCATGATGTCAAAAAAAGTATCCCATTCATCTTTTTTCACAATTTTTGAGATGGCGGTAATCGTCATTCCGCTAAATTCTGGAAAATTAGCATCCCCTGATAAGCGAACGCGATCCCATTGACCCTTATGAATAAATCTCCAGTAACGATCGCAATCTGTCCTAAGGCGGTCTCGAACTAAATTATCTTTAAGGGCTCGAGCGGCCTCCGCATAACCATCCTCAATAAGCCATTCAGGGAAGATTGCAGCGAGTTCACCAAGGCCATACTTGAATGGAGTTGTATCTGCAGAAACATCGATTCCCTGATCTTTAGCCTTCATCATCATGTCGACTGCTCGCGCCCAGCCATTTTCTGGCGCATTAGTGTCATGACGAACATTGAAGTGCGAAATTTGCGCGGCGACATTTCCAATCTTGGCCAAGTCAAGCAATTCTTGAATTGCTTCGAAAAGCCTCGAATCGCGATTACGGACGTGGCTTGTATAGATACCATTGTGACGGCCGAGCTCTTTTACTAGATATTCCAATTCGCTTTGTTTAGAGAATGTTCCAGGAGTAAATTCCAGCCCCGTTGAAAGACCCAAAGCACCGGCTTCCATGGCTTCTGCGATGTACCCAGCCATGCGCTTGAGTTGTAGGTCAGTAACTTGGTCTTTTGCAAATACACCAGCCGCAGAGCGAATGGTGTTGTGTCCAACAAAACAGGCAACGTTTGCCGAAATGCCACCGTCTTCAAAGCTTCGCAAGTACTCCCCAAAAGTTGGCCAGTGAAATGTCTCTTCGAATGCATATGCGCGCATACGGGCAGCGATCAAATGCTCGGATTCGGGAGAGTAGGGAGCGTTGGACATTCCACAGTTGCCAACTATCTCAGTTGTAACTCCCTGACGAATTGAACTGTGAGACTCTCGATTTGAATGCAAAGTAAAGTCTGAATGACTGTGAGGATCGACAAACCCAGGAGCAACAATGAGATCAGTTGCGTCAATTTCAACTCTTGCCGACGGAACTCTTCCTATTGCAACGATTGTTTCGCCAGCAATTCCTATATCTGCACGGTATCTTGCTTTGCTCGTGCCATCAATGATCCATCCGTTGCGGATTGCTAGATCTAACATATCAATCCGTGTGAGACAAGATTGCAGAAAGGAAGTCCCGGGTCCTTTGTTGCGTCGGTTTGTCAAACAAAATCGCAGGATCGCCTTGCTCTACAATTTTTCCTTGATCCATAAAAATCACCCGATCTGCTACTTGGCGAACGAATCCCATTTCATGGGTTACAACGAGCATTGTCATACCGTCATTTGCCAGAGTTCGCATGACTGCAAGAACTTCTCCAACAATTTCAGGATCAAGAGCACTCGTGGCCTCGTCAAAGAGCATGACTTGTGGATTCATGGCAAGGGCGCGAGCGATTGCAACTCTTTGTTGTTGCCCGCCTGAGAGCTCTTCCGGATACGCGTCAGCCTTCTCAGGCAGTCCAACTTGCTTCAATAAGCGCATTGCTTTCTCTTCGTAAACTTCAACTTTCTCTTTGAGTACATATTTGGGACCAGCCATGATGTTCTGCTTGGCTGTCATGTGAGGGAAAAGATTGAATTGCTGAAAAACCATTCCTACTTTTGATTGCAAGTGAGCAATCTTGTTGCCAGAGATTTTGGAGGGGCTATGACTGTCAATGGTGATTCTCTCGCCATCAATAGTTATTACCCCGGCATTAGGTTTTTCGAGAAAATTGATACAGCGAAGAAGGGTTGATTTACCGCTGCCCGAGGGCCCAATAATGCCAATCACTTCGCCCTTGGCCACGCTCATCGAGAAGGAATCCAGAACTAGATTATCTCCAAAGCTCTTGGAAAGGTTCTCAACCTCGACCATTGAAGTGCTCATGCTGAAACCTCACCATTCTCTGGGGTCATCTTCTTGCGGGCGTACCCATTCTTCATTCTCTTCTCTAAATACGTTACAAGCTGGATTGCCGGGAATCCAACCATGAAGTACATAACAAAAACCATTATGTAAATAGTCATATAGTCATATGTTGCACCGGCAGCAATTTGCCCCTTAAACATCAATTCTTGAATTGTTACCGTCGATGCTAAAGAAGTATCTTTAAATAAGGACACAACATAGTTACCTAAAGAAGGAATCAAAGTCCTAAATGCTTGAGGGAATATGACTCTGGCCATGGCCGTTGATTTAGTCATGCCAATTGCGGCAGCGGCATCATGTTGACCCTTTGGAACCGCTTCAATTCCTCCGCGATAAACTTCAGAAAGATATGCAGTGACGTTAAGTGAAAGTCCAATATATGCTGCCATGAATGGTCCAAATCGGATTCCGACAAATGGCAAGGCGAAGTAAATGAAAATTAATTGAACTAAAAGTGGTGTCGATCTAATAATGGTGACATAGCAGGTCACTGCGAATCTAAGAATGCGAATTTTTGACATCTTAGCAAGGGCAACAAAGATACCTGCCGTTAAGCTTGTTATTCCACAGAGAAAAGTTAAGACGATTGTCATCAATAGACCCATGGACAGGCCAGCTAAAGCCGCCTTCGCGTTTACCACATTGAAAACCACGTTTACTCCTTTTCAAATAAAAAGTGTTCGCGGTGCAGTGGTATTAGCACCGCACCGCGAACACTATTTCAATCGATTTATGGCAGGTAATCTGGCATAAACAGGGCATCTGAAGTGAGACCATATTTGACCAAGATAGCAGTGACGATTCCATGATCACGTAACTCTGCAAGAGCGCGCGAATACGCTGAGGCGAGTGTGCAATCGGCAGGACGCATGGCGTACTTGCCATATTCATCCTTGAAATCAGCAGGCGCAATAGCCTTGGTGAGGACCTTCAATTTATTAGTTGGGTTGGAGAGGTTGAATGAGCCAACTTTAGGTGTGTCCTCGAGTAAGACGTCAACTTTCTTAGCCTGAAGACCGAGGAATTCGGTGTCAGCGCTTTCGAAAACCGTCAGATCAACCTTAGGATTCGTTAATGCAGAGAGATACTGAGCGCTAAACGAACCATTGATTGCTCCGACTTTAACGCCACTCTTTTGTAGATCAGCCCATGTTTGAACGTTCTTTGGGTTGTCTGGATGAACGGTGAGCGCTGTTCCATACCACCAGGCTGGTGATGTGAAGATGATGGTCTTGAGGCGTGTTGGATTCTCATGGATGTTTCCAGCGATTACGTCAATTCTCTTTGACACTAAAGCTGGAATCATTTCTGGCCACTGAAGTGCTACATCTGTGTGCTTGGTGATACCAAGATATTTCAAGACTGCGATATTGATGTCGTAGTCAATACCAGTCATCTTTCCATCTTTGCCCGTGTACATATAAGGCGCAGCTTGGTAAACGCCAAGTTTGACCCCGGAAGAAACTGCTTTTCCATATGCGTTGTCACGGCATGCTTGGTTTGGCAACGTGCCAGTTATCGGCGTCCATCCCATTGCCGTGAAGTATGCATAATCGATCTGGCCAGCCTGGCCGCCAGCAGAATTCGCTACACCAGTGAAAAGTGTTGAGAATCCGATGAGTCCAGTCGCGACAATCGCAATTGCAGAACGCTTAGATTTGAATCTTTTTAGCATCATCTATATTTCCCCCCTATTTTCTCGCTTTGAAGGTGCAGTGCCAACCAAGAAATTATTACGTTGGGGAACGCTCGGAAATATGGCACAGTACCTAGTTTTGGTCTCCCTCGTCGAAGAGTTGCGAGAGTTTTACAGATTATCTATTATCTGTCAACGGTATGCGCCGTGGCCTTTCCTGCCTTTTGAGGTGCCCAAGGTAAATCTGTCGCTTATTCCACCAGTTGGAATAACCCCCTCGTTGCGGAAAGAGGAAATAGATGCCTGCACCTTAAGCAGCCAAATTGGCGCTGAGGAGCTTTGGAGGAAATCGGATTGGATTTCAGTTTTAATCTGCGCTTTGATCATTGATCCCAAGATTCGAGATGCATACAGCGGCTAGTGGATAGTCAAGTTAATGTCATGAACTGGTTTCGACCATTGGACGAAGAATGAGAGGAATGTGTTAGCGCAAATGTCAGATCGATTTCTTCGCACGCCATCCTCGCCGAGCTCCTCGCAACGTTTGAATGTTGCGCACTCATTACGCGAGGCAATAATTTCGGGGCAAATACTTCCAGGCACGCAATTGAAGCAAAATGAGATCGGGGCCAAGTTTAACTGTAGCCCTGGACCGGTAAGGGAAGCAATGCGGGACCTTGAAAGCGAAGGACTCCTACAGCACATTCATAACCGTGGAGTTTTCGTTTCGAGAATCAGCAGCGAAGAGTTTTTAGAAATGTTATCTCCAACTCGGCTTCTCCTTGAAAAGTTTGCGCTCAGAAAATCTTCTGCAAAGTTTACTCCGACGGTCGTAGCCGAACTCGAAAAACAAATTGACTTAATGTCTCAAGGAGCCAAGAAGAAAAATATTAAGGTTATTCATGAGGCAGATATTAAATTTCATACAATCACAATGGAAACTGCTGCAACTGAACAAACTCTGCAATTATGGAAAAGTGTAATTTCTCGTATCAGGTTAGAGTTTTACTCAGTAGGGCCAAGCCCAACTTTGGCTAGTCAAGCCCCAGAGCACAGAAAGCTCTTGAAGACACTTCTGTCTGGTGAAGTGAAGAAAATTGATGCAGCCCTGGAATGGCACATTATTGGAACGATCAAGGATCGACTTAAGTAAAAGAAAGTTGGATAAGCTATCTTGCTTAGCGTCAATGTGGCACGTCACCATTAATTGCGAGGTTGTCGATACTAAGGGCCAGGCGTTCAACTGGCTTAATTAGGAATTTATAGGTGGGGGAGCAAATAAAGCGATGCCTCTTTAACAATCAAGCCATCAACAATAAGGGATGCAAGGGCTTTCTCGATTTGTGAATCTTCATGCCACAGTGCCGTTAATTCTTTCTTGGTCAATGATGGGCTTTCGCGCAAAGCTTGCACAATCGTTCCGCGGCATTGCCTATCTGTTCCATGCCAACTCTGAGACTTTCTCACCTTTGTTGATTTTGGGAAACTACTCTTACGCCATAAACACTGTGCCTTGATTGGGCAACTTTCACACTTGGGATTTTTCGCCGTACAGATGAGTGCTCCGAGTTCCATTGTTGCCGCAGCCCACAGATGTGCTCCTTCTTGCGGTAGTAGTTTTTCACGCAATTGCCGCTCAACTTTGCTAGGCGATGAGGTGGGAAACTCATTCCCATCGATCGATCTAGAAAATAGGCGGCGGATATTAACATCGAGGACAACACTTCGTTCTTGAAATGCAAATGCTGCAATCGCAGCGGCGGTGTAATCACCAACACCAGGAAGAGTTCGAAGAGAGATTTCATCTCTTGGGACCACGCCCTTGAAATCTCGCGTGATGACCTTGGCACTTTCAAACAGGCGAAGGGCCCTGCGTGGATAGCCCAAGCGCCCCCATGCTGTAATTATTTCTGCTGGTGTTGCTTTTGCAAGCAATGCAGGTGTTGGCCATCGAAGCATCCATTCTTCCCATTTTGGTTGCACCCGAACAACAGGGGTTTGTTGCAACATGAATTCACTGACCATGACACCCCATGGCGTTGTGTTGCGCCAAGGAAGCTTTCTTTTATTTTCTGCAAACCAGGCAATTATCGGTTTTTCGAGCGCGTTCATTCTCCAGAAATCTTTACCCGGCTGAGTGCTTGGTCCAACCTAGAAACTTCTACAACTTCCATTCCCTCGATTTTTGCATCACTACCCAGAGGCACAAGGGCACGTTTGAAACCAAGGCGAAACGCTTCTTGAAGTCGCCGATTTACACCGCTTACTTTTCGAATTTCTCCTGCTAATCCAACTTCTCCGATAGCAACGAGGTCACTAGGAAGAGCTAATCCTTTCGCCGCTGAGGCAACAGCAAGTGCAAGCGCCAAGTCGGCGGCGGGCTCCGTCATTTTCATTCCACCAACAGTTGCGGCATAAACATCGCGCCCGCCAACTTTTACATGAGCCCGAAGTTCTAAGACTGCCAAGGTCATTGAAGTCCGCGCAGAATCTAGGCCAGAGACAACTCTTCGTGCATTGCCAAAATCATTTTCGCGACCTTGGCTGACCAAGGCTTGAATTTCAGCCAGCAATGGGCGTCTGCCTTCGAGAGTGACAGTGACACATGTGCCTGGAACTGGCTCGGCATGGCGAGATGTAAATAAACCGGTGGGATCCAAAACAGATTCGATGCCAGTATCACTTAAGTCAAAACATCCAACTTCATCAGATGCACCAAATCTATTTTTGATTGCGCGAATCAGACGCAGTCTGGAATGTCGTTCGCCTTCAAATTGCAAAACTACATCCACGATGTGTTCGAGAAGTCGAGGTCCGGCTATCGAACCATCTTTAGTTACATGTCCGACTAAGAGCAAAGTGATATCGCGATCTTTGCAAATTCGAATTAGCGCACCGGCAACCTCGCGCACTTGGGTTACGCCGCCTGGTGATCCGTCGGCAGTTGCACTGCCAATGGTTTGCACCGAATCGATGATCACCAATTGCGGCTTAACCGCATCAATGTGCGCGATTACAGCGCCAAGGTCAGTTTCGGAAGCAAGAAAAAGTTGAGGGTCTATGGCCTTTATGCGTTCTGCTCGAAGTCGAACTTGAGATGCTGATTCTTCTCCGCTGATATAGAGAGCCGGTATTCCTTTAGAGGCAGTTTGCGCAGCAACTGAAAGAAGTAGCGTTGATTTACCGACCCCAGGTTCGCCTGCTAATAAAATTGCAGCTCCAGGTACTAAGCCGCCGCCCAATACTCGATCTAGTTCTAGTACTCCTGTCGGGCGTGCATGTGCTGCTGATAAATCCACATCACCGATGGGTGTTGCCTTATTGGTAACCGAACCGGGAACAAGTGAGAGTTTTTTCGGTGCTGATATTTCCTCGACTGTTCCCCAAGCTTGGCATTCGCCACAACGACCGACCCATTTTTGCGAGGTCCAGCCGCATTCAACGCAGCGAAATGGATCTTTTTCGGGCTTGGCCATGGGTAGAGCCTAGAGCGAAGGACTGACTATTTCTTCGCGGCCAAGGTAGCCGGGTGTTGAATAACAAAGAGGGGGAGTTTGCGCTTCTCGAGATCGGCGATTGCAGCACTTCGAGCATCGCAATAGCGAGCCAAAATGTCGTATGCATCCTGACCCATCAAGGCAATGAGTTCGGTGCGATTGGATATATAGACAGGTTTGATGCCAACGTGTGCCTCAGTATTGCTGGTGCAGTACCAATCAAAATCTTCGCCGCCATCGCCCCATGCAAGGCGCTCATACTCACCAATGACGGTGATGGAATATTCGCGCTCGCCAACTTCGCGGGTTTCAAAACTGCGACGAAGTGGAAGCTGCCAACACACATCGGGTTTGGTATCTACAAAGTGACGGTTTTCCTTTTCAGCTAAATGGTGGAGCACGCAACCAAAAGATCCAGTGAAACCTGGGGCTGTGTAACCTTTTCGATTGAGGAAAATACAAGAATCCTGAATAGTTTTAGTCTTACGTTCTCCATCGCTATCTTTATCGCTAATTTGTAATTTTCCACCAGACTTCTTTGGTTGTGCCTCGGCATAAAATTGCCACATTTCTGGTGTGAGATCGCGAGCAGCTTTCATCACACGCTCTTCGTCATCTTCATCGGAATACATTGCACCTTCAGTGCAGCAGCCATCATTGGGGCGATCGGCAAATACACCCTTGCAGCCATCTCCGTAAATACAGGTCCAAAATGAGGTCAACCAAGTGAGGTCACACTTGAAGATCTCAGCCTCGTCATTGGGGTCAGCAAACTCAATCCAATCGCGGGCAAATCCCGACTTTAGTTCAGACATAGTTTCAGAGCCTACGGGCTATTGAGTTAATACGCACATCCGTTACGGGTAACCTTGCTTCATGACGAATCATCCAAGACCTCAAGTGATTGGTGTTATTGGCGCCGGCATCATGGGCGAAGCGCTGATTAGCGGCTTGATTTTATCTGGAGTAAGTCCCTCAGCGATCACCATCGCAGAAAAACGACAAGAACGTGCAGATGAACTCACCGCTCGCTATGGAATTTCACTTGCCCCCTTGGAGAACGTTGCGAAATCGAGTGATGCGCTGCTACTCGTTGTGAAACCGCAAGACATGGCTGGTGTACTTGCTGCGATTGCGCCGTCCATTCGACCCGAAACCCTGGTCGTCTCATTTGCTGCAGGCAAAAAGATCTCTTTCATCGATGAAGGTCTAGGTGGGGGCAACCCCATTATTCGAGTTATGCCAAATACCCCGACTTTAGTTGGCGAGGGTATGGCAGCAATGTCAATCGGCCATCGAGTGAGTGCTTCACAATCTGATTTTGTAAGGGGATTCCTCGCCTCAACTGGACGAGTTGTCGAAGTCGTTGAGCAATTACAAGATGCCGTAACCGCAGTAAGTGGATCAGGTCCTGCATATTTCTTTGCATTTGTTGAATCCATGATTGCCGGCGGCATTGACATGGGACTTTCGCCCGAAGTTGCAACAGAACTCACAGTACAGACAATGGTAGGAGCTGCAAAACTGCTAGCTACATCGGGAAAATCAGCTACTACGCTCCGTGAGAACGTCACCAGTCCTAATGGCACAACTGCCGCAGCGCTTGCCTCATTTTCGCAATCTCAACTTGAAGATAGTGTTAAGAAAGCAATGATCGCGGCGCGAAATCGTTCGCAAGAATTAGCGTAAAAGTTTCGCAGTGAAGCGCACTCCGTTATTGCTTCTCGTCATATTCGCTCTGCTGTTTTATGTTGCACCTGCCCACGCCGCTCTCAAGTCAGTCTCGGTTACACCCCTGGCACAGTTGGCTGTGATACCTACTGGAGATGATGTTGCAGGAATGCTAGTGGCAGGTAAATTTATTTACATTTATGGCACCTCTGGCAGCAACGCCTTTGTGCGCTCAATAGATGGCCAAGGCGTTGTTAATTGGACACTCTCCCTTGATACAGGAGCAGATGAAATATCGACCGCTGTAACACGAGATACAGCAGGAAATATTTGGGTTTTTGGAAGTGCGAGCAAAACTAGTGGAGTAAGCCCAACCCCAAGTCAAACTCCTTCTGCCAGTGCGTCAACTATGACTTCGCTCCTCAACCCAGATGGAGTGGTGCTAGATCCAGAAGTTGCGTTGCGCAACGACTTGAATACTTTGGTTGCCTGGAAGGTTTCACCGACGGGTGTATTGCTCTCCACGTTTACTACCGATTTTGGCCAACCGGTATTAGCGCGCGCAGCAGTGGAGTCATTAGGAACGGTCTCAGTTGTTGGTTTAACGACCACCACCATGGGTAGTGTCGGGTTTTTCGTTCAGTCCGATGCAATCGGAAACTTTGCTAAGCCTTTGTTTATCGGAAAAGCTGAC
The DNA here is from genome assembly GCA_009698615.1 of Actinomycetota bacterium. GTDB lineage: Bacteria > Actinomycetota > Actinomycetes > Nanopelagicales > Nanopelagicaceae > QYPT01. The sequence goes on from WLPU01000001.1 coordinate 163,798, forward strand.
ACAGATATAAATTCTTTAGCGAAAAGATCAGATGGATCATTTGTGCTTGCGGGAGCTAGCAGTGAAGTCTTGGGCGGAAAATCCCTGAAAGGGGTTCGCGATGGAGTCATTGTAAGAATCGTCAAGAATAAGATTGTTTCAGTAGTTCGAAGCTCCAACATTAAAGCGACTCGCTCCTGGCAAAATACTTCAAACTCATTATTTTTTGGCGGTAGTGCAGCCGCAAGTGGAAAAAATGAAGCAGTCGCAACAAAATTTGCCGTTAATGCAAACGGGGTTGTACCGACTTGGACGGTACGTTTTCCAGCTCAAGGCCCCGCAATTACAACTGATGTATCTGCGACTTCACACGCGATGACCTTTTCGTCAATAAGTGCCATTCCGGGTGTTGTAGGTTGGAAGCCAAGTAAGGGCCAGACGGTGACTTTGATTTATGATGCTAAATGGGCTGTGAAAGGGGCATATAGCTCATTGCTTCTTTCAAACCCGATTGATGCGGGTTTTAGTAATGATTTAGGTCTTGTCGTGCTCGAATCAGGCGCATTTGGCGTTTCGATTTTTCATGCACTTACAAGGTAACCTAACCTCCCTAGGGCTCGAGGCTCTAACTGTAGAAGGAGATCGTGGCGTATGGGTTCAGTAATCAAGAAGCGACGTAAGCGGATGGCTAAGAAGAAGCATAAGAAACTTCTGAAAAAGACTCGCATCCAGCGTCGTAACGCCAAGAAGTAACTCTCTTTTCCTTAGACCTTTATTAAAGAGAGCTTTCCTGCAATTGACGCCACAATAAAGCGGTCCTTATTTATTATCACCCAATTGCTTTGCATTCGTTGAGCGTCAAGCGCGCTAGAAATAAATTTAATTGAAGGCTTTGAAAGTTGGGGAACTAAGTCAAAAGCGCAAAGTCTATTTTGGCATCCAAAGAGCATTGTTTTGGCATCAACGCTCATCGGGAATGTAGGAGCACCGAAACCTTCAGCGGTCACCGTCGTCATCACCGATGGGTTATTCAAATTAACCCAACGCAGTTGATTAGGGTTTGGAATTGTTAAACTCGAAGCAGTGAGCCATGCAGCGATGATGCCATCAGCACTTTTATTCAGCGAGACGTCATATCCGACTACTGCGGTTTCAACGCTTGAAGTATCTAAAGTTTGGTAGGACCAATCCAACTTTGAAGCCGAACTTCGCGTTGCTAGTCGAATTTCTCCGGCGATCATGACCTTTTGCTGATTGAGACCGATTACGGAGTCGTAGAGAACTGAAACCTTCGCACCCACTGTGACCGCACGAATATGAAACGCTACATCTCCAGTTGTGCGTCCATCAGTTTTGCGATCTCCGTCTACGAGGTCATAGATCCATTGTCCACTTGAACCTTTGACCGCTCCCAACAGAATGCCTTGACTTTCATCGCGGTAGAAAACCTGAATTCCGCTGGCAGTGATTGCACAAGCATTACTTGCGCTGACATCACTTGCGGTGCGCACGCGATCTGGTTGATCGTAGGGTTGAACGACCGGACCATTTCCATCAACAATTTCATATTTAAATCCGAGATTGTCATAGGTGGCATAGCGCAAATCTTTGTCTATTAAATCAGAGTAAAAGATGTGCAAGATTTGCTTTGTTCCAACTCCGCTAATGCAAGCCGAGACTGGACCTGATACATCGTGTCCGGTGCGGCCTGCAGTCCCGCCACGACCATCGACTAGAACTTTTTTCCAAACCCTGCCTGTCCAGAGCGCTAGTTTTACAGTGCCACTCTTCTTATCCGTGTAAACAATCGCTGGTTGATTTCGAAAGGAAGTTACGACGTTAAATCTTCCATCTGCCAAGGAGTCCAGAGCTGTCACAGCAAGCGCAGCTTGTGGTGTTACAGCATTTGTGAGGGCAGGATCTGAAGGCCCTAATGAATTCTTAGCGGTAATTGAAAAGGAGTAACTGGTGCCATTTTTGAGTGAGGGGATGAGAACAGGACTTGATGTAGTCGTGACGACTTCACCTGTTTTGGTGTTCTTAACAAGATATTCGCTAATTTGAGCTGTCCGGACATTGGCTGGAAGATCAAATGAAACTACGGCGGATTTATCACCAATGATGGCCACAGGATTTCTCGGTGGCGATGGAAGCATGATTGCGATTCCAACTGGCGGCTTATTTCTTAAGTCATCCATCATTGCTAGAAGCAGTGGACCCGGGCCTTGAAAGACTTCGCCGGCATCTAAGTTTGGTGTCATTACAGAATCTAGCCCCGAGGATGAATATGTTTTTTCATCTAAATGACTTACTGAAGAACCATCTTCATATCGGGTAGGCGAATACAACAATGGCTTCACTCCACCGTTGGCCTTGATGCCGAGCGGGCCCGACCAAACCAATGGACCAGTAAGGGCAAGACCGAGTTCAAGTGATGGTGATGGCAAGTCAGATAAACGTCTTGCATCCGGCACTTGTACGTAAGCATCGTATGCAGTGGGCTGATCGATGCTTCCATATCTGAAGTATGTGTCGTAAGAATCAGTGGATAGAAAACCAAGGCCATGGCCAAGTTCATGAATAAAAACTGATTCGAGGTCGTACTCTGTTTTAGTTGGAGCACCATCATTTCGCTGGTCCCAATTTGCAGATGAATTAACTTGTATGACAATTTCGGCATTGTTCTTATCGAGGTCTTGTCCCGCCAACGCATTAGCGAGTGCGGAGGGGTACCAGAGGGTTGGATCTGGCGCATTGGCAAAATTTAAGAAATAGTTTCCAGGACGAGCACTTCCAAGGACCCCATAAGAAGATGATCGCCCCCACGTTGCATCGACGCTAATGGGGACTTTAGAAACAAAATTCGCAGACCAAATATCTATTGCAGCTTGGACATCATTCTTTGCCCACACCGGAAAGTTCTTATAGTTAACGACGAAAGTGCTCTTTGGATCTAGATGCACCCCACCGGATGTACGAGCTAAAGCGGTCTTAGTGGCTGGTCCGGCGTAAACATGTCCCCATACAGTTGAGGGACGTTCGTGCATTTGAGAAAGAGCGCTTGCTTGTGGCGCACTAAGAATTCCCGCAAGAAGGGCAACGAGTGCGACCTTGATGGGAATTGAGGGGGAGCGCCTAATTTTCATATTGCCGAACCGTATCAGGATGAGATGATCAGTCCATGGCCACCGATTCCGAAGACGTATTTGCCAGAGTGCGACGAGAGCTTTCACCCGTTTTCGACTCCTCAGGCGATTCTCACGTTTCGCAAGTGACTTTGGACGAAGCCCGGGCCGATCTTGCACGGGCCATTAGCAGAATTACTCATGGCGCACTTTCTGAAAAGTTTGGACCACTGGTGGGGACGATTACCGAAACTACAGTTGTCTCGGTTCTTAAAGATCTCGAATCAAATCTATATAGAGCAAAAGGTGACTTTACTTTAGTTGCACAAGAGTTAATTGATCGCGCGGTTACTAAGCGAAAGAAGAAGTAATGCGTAACGTAATTACGATCTACTCTCGCCAAAACTGCCACCTGTGTGATGTCGCGTTGACACAGTTAGAGCAACTTCAGAAAGAATTAGATTTTGATCTTGATAAGATTTTCATTGATAAAAACCCGCAATTAGAAAAAGAATATGGGGAGCAAGTTCCTGTTATTTTGATAGACGGAAAACAACATGATTTTTTCAGAGTGGATCCAGTGAGGTTTAGATCTTCCCTTGAAAAACATCGTCAGCATCAATAATTTTGTAAGAGTAACCCTGCTCAGCTAAGAAGCGCTGGCGGTTTTGTGCGAAATCTTGATCAATGGTGTCTCGAGATACCACCGAATAGAAACGTGCAGTGCGCCCATCGGCTTTAGGGCGCAAGATGCGGCCAAGTCGCTGGGCTTCTTCTTGACGAGAGCCAAATGCGCCAGAAACCTGAATCGCAACTGTTGCATCTGGAAGATCAATGGAGAAGTTGGCAACTTTTGAAACCACCAAGCACTTGATTTCGCCAGTTCGAAAGAGGCCAAACAAGCGTTCGCGCTCTTTGATTGGCGTATCTCCTTTAATGAGTGGAACGCCGAGAACTTCTGAGAGTTCATCGAGTTGATCGATATATTGCCCGATAACCAAGAGTTGGTCATCGGCATGGCGTTTAGCCAACTCTTCGACAACATTTCTCTTTGTTCGAGTGGTTGCGCAGAGACGGTAACGATTTTCCGGTTCGGCCGTTGCATACGCCAGGCGTTCTGCTTCAGTCAAGGTGACTCGAACTTCTATACATTCGGCCGGTGCGATATACCCTTGCGCCTCAATTTCTTTCCATGGAACATCAAAACGCTTTGGCCCGATCAATGAAAACACTTCGCCCTCAAGTCCATCTTCTCGAACCAAGGTAGCGGTGAGGCCAAGGCGCCTGCGCGATTGAATATCTGCAGTAAATCTAAAGATAGGCGCTGGTAATAAGTGGACTTCATCGTAAATGATTAAGCCCCAGTCATGAGTGTCAAAAAGATCAAGGTGAGAGTAAACGCCATTTTTCTTTTTTGTCATTACTTGGTAGGTAGCAATAGTTACGGGGCGAATCTCTTTTTTGGATCCAGAATATTCGCCGATCTCATCTTCGTTTAAAGTCGTGCGTTGAAGTAATTCTTCCCGCCATTGACGGGCAGCAATTGTGTTGGTCACCAAGATCAAAGTAGTCGCTTTCGCGTGAGCCATTGCAGCGGCACCAACAATTGTCTTTCCGGCACCGCAGGGAAGCACGACAACACCCGAACCACCGTGCCAAAAACCCTCTGCTGCCAATTCTTGATACTGGCGAATTTTCCAACCATCTTGAACCAAATCAATTTCATGATGTTGTCCATCAACGTAACCAGCAAAATCTTCTGCCGGCCAACCAAGACGCAAGAGAGATTGTTTGATATGTCCACGCTGGCTGGGGTGCACGGCAATAGTTTCCGGATCAATGCGAGGTCCCAGAAGCGGTGCAATCTTTTTTGAACGGATGACTTCTTCCAAAACCGCAGTATCAGTAGTAATAAGGACAAGACCATGAATCGGATTTGCCTCAAGGCGCAGACGTCCATATCGCGACATCGTCTCGGCGACATCTATCAAAATGGAGTGAGGAACTGCGTACCTCGAATATTGCAAGAGTGTGTCGATCACCTGTTCTGCATCATGGCCGGCGGCTCGGGCATTCCATAAACCAAGGGATGTGAGGCGATAGGTATGAATATGTTCTGGAGAGCGCTCTAGTTCTGCAAAGGGAGCAATTGCTCGTCGACATTCAGTGCTAAGTGGATGGTCGATATCCAAGAGAAGTGTTTTGTCACTTTGGACAATTAGCGGTCCTTCAGTCATTTAGTAAATCCAGAACAAAGGCGCGCAAGAAGTCCGAACGTTCTTGAAGTGCTTTGACGCTGGCCCATTCATTATGTGCATGTGCACCTTCGCCAACAGCGCCAAGTCCATCGAGCACCTTGGCTCCTGCGGCAGCCGCAAAGTTTCCATCACTTGCTCCACCTACAGAGACATGTCCTAAGTCCATACCTAAAGTTGCGGCAACCTTTTTGGCCCGCTCGTACAACTCTTTTGTTGAACTCAATTCCATGGGAGGGCGATTAAGTCCTCCCAAAATTTCAATTCGAGCACCTGGATGAGAAGGTTTCAGTGCGCGGATCGCTGCATCAACGCGAACTAAATCTGCTTGCAAGTAAGAGCGTGCATCAACATCGAGAACTGCATGATCGGGCACAGTATTTGCCGTGTTTCCAGATTTCAATAAAGTAGGAACGACTGTTGTGGAATGTTCGCGATTTTCTAGGGCGGCAAGCTGCAAAATGATGTGGGCAATTTCTACAGTGGCGTTGATCCCCTTTTCAGGTTCAAGGCCAGCATGTGCTGCCTTTCCATGAATATTGATGTGGTACATCGCTGTGCCTTTTCGACCCGTCTTCACCTTTCCTTCACTGGCTGCTTCTAAAACCAAAACAGCTTTTGCTTTCTTAGAAATCTCGACAATAAAATCCTTAGAAGTTGCACTTCCGGTTTCTTCATCTGTTGTTGCAATAAGCGCAACGGATCCCGAAACTCCCTTGAGTGCATAAAGGGCTTGAATGAATCCAGCTTTCATGTCATAGATTCCAGGTCCTCGCGCAACATCACCTTCGACGCTCCATAATGGAGAAAAAGAACCGTGCGGCCAGACTGTGTCTAGGTGAGCAAGTAGAACTACATCAGGTGATTTATCGCCCCACCAGAAAACGGGGCGACCCTGAACTTCTTGAATTGTTGCTGGAGAGCCAAGAACTTGCGTGGCTAGATCGCTAGCAAGTTGTACTACTGCCTTGCATGCTTCCAGATCTTCAGTCGGAGATTCACATCTGACTAAGGATTCCAAGGAGGTGAGCATGGGTTCAATTCTGCCGTATTTGTTCTCACTCTGGGAGGTCATAGTGGAGCCACACCTGTAATACGCGGGATTCTGAAGGTTTGCACTTCTCCAGTGCCATGATCTCGAGCAATCAGGGAGCCGGCAGCGATACTTAACGGATCAATAATGCGATGCGTAGCAGATCCGTTGTTATCGGCATATCCAATTGAAAGCGTGCGTTGTTCTTTAATGAATTTATTTAGAATCTCGAGTGTTTCATTTGCGGTAGTTCGAGGAAGTGATCCAAAAGCATTACTTGATAAAGCACGAAGTGAACTTTGTTTATGACTAGATTTCTCGCCTGCGCGAATAGAACGAAGTGCAGCGCTGAGAGTTTCTGGGGTTGGAGATTCAAGCTCTCCAATGATGCGAGGTGGCCGCGGTCTTGATTTTGCGCGATTCAATCGAACTCCAGTCAAGATTACTCCGGAGATGGATTCAGCAGCTGGCATGTAACCGGCCGCACGTAAGGTGACCATGACTTCGTTTGCATCTAATTCGCAGATCAAAACTTCCGGAGCAATACGTCGAAGGGGAAGGCCCTCCAATTTCTTATCACTCAGTATTTGTGCAATAAGTGAAGGGTCTTCGCAACGAATATAAGCATTGGTATTTCCAACCCTTAATCTTCCGTGCCGCTTAGAGACATCCGCGATGAGATATTCCAAAGGTTGAGGCATGGGAGTTTTTGAAGTCTTTCGAAGAAACTCTTTTATTTCTTCCCCAGTTTTTCCGTGGTCTAATCCACGACGAATTGAGGCTTCACTAAACCGATAAACCGTTGCCCCACCGCGACTTTCAATATCTGCGATTGAGTCAAGGATGCGAGCAACATCAATCTCTAGGGGTCCTGGCGCGATGGCGGTGTTGTCGCTTTGAATCAGAATATGGTCAACAGTGCGAGGAAGATCCTGATTGATACCAAGCTCTTCTTGCTCTTGGATAAAGGCTGCACCGTACTTTGAGAGCGCTCCTTGGCCCGTAATACCCAGCCATTCTGCTTCGCGCAAAGTCCATTGCGTTAAGTCACTTTGAATTCCTGGATTTCTGCGAGAAGGAGATCGCCATTTCATGTGCGCAAGAGTCGACTCGAGCTCCAGAGAAATTCCGGGATGAGATGAAAGTATCTCTAGTGTTAATCTGCGAGTTGATGAAGCATTGACGCGATCAAGTTCTGGGCCTAGCGCTGCGATATGTTTGGAATCACCTCGACCGACTAATCCGCTGACTCGAGAAGTCACTAGCCATAAAGCTACAAGAGTTCGCCAGCGAAGTTCGGGAGTTTGGGTTAACCAAAGATCAAAGGCATGAGTTGGAAGTACCCTGTCATCGGCATCGATAACGACAAGGCCGCCCAGATAAACTAATTCAGAAATAAATGCCGCGCAGTTCTCGTCAACTCCAAGATGCTCTGCCGCTGTCTTGAGATCGCGCACTCCAATGCCTCCGGCACGTAGCGCACTTGGTGGCTCTTCAGACCAAAAATTGAGAATCTCTTCACACCATCGCAACACCGTTGCAACGTTGGCTATTGCTGCACGATTGATTGCAGCGGCATCTACCACTTTGCCAGAGACGATGGGAGGATTTGGTTGCGGATTTTTATGAATCTTGCCGCCGCGTAAATGAATTCCAACTTCTCGCGGTAATACGACCGTGCGTTGATCTAACGGAACCAAGAAATTTTCCTTAAGCAACCACGCAATTCCGGGTCCGGGATTTCGAATATCCCCAACGCTGCCTCGCGGCGGACCCCACGTGAGACGTTCGAGAACTTTCTGAGCACTCTCTGGCGCTTCAGTGATCTTCTTCGTGGAAAGTTTCACCATGGATGCTGGTCCAAGACCAGCAGGTTCATTGCCGAGTACTTCACGTAATGAATTTGGAAGGCGAAGCCCATCATCAGAGCGGTATAGGAGGGCTAATTCAAGCAAATGTGGAATAACAAATTTTGCTGAAAGATCAGTGAGAGCAACAATTTCCTTCTCATTCATTGGCTCATTCACAGCAGAGCATGCTTCAAGAACTTCGAATTGCCATTCGTTGAGCGAGTCCACCGCGCGGGCCAAACTGGGAGCAGAGCATGCTCGTACCGCAAGTGAGGCTAGGTCTGGGGGAACTGGAGAAACTAAATCAGGTCGCGCGGCAAATAAAGAAATGAGGGCATCGTCATCGAGCCCACGAAGGTAGTCTGTGAAAGATCGCGTTTCCATAACTTGCCAACATTACTGGACGTTAAGGTGATGCGTTTACCGATCTTTAGAGCGCCCCCATCTCGGCGTAACCAGTGCGCCTAAAGCGGCAACTCGGCTGACTATTGGGCCAAGGAGTCGGTTAAGGACTCGAGCTCGGCGAAAATCATGAATTGGCCAACCATCGCGCAATGCTCGCAGACGCAAGATTGCATCTGGATTGATTGTGCTGGGATGCCCAACCGCAAGCAGTAGTGGAAGGTCATTGTGGCTATCTGAATACGAGTAGCAATCTTTCAAGTCAAAATTTCTGTCTTGCGCTAATTGAATAATTGCAGTTGCCTTCTCTTTTCCGTGTAAAAGATTTCCAGTCATGCGACCGGTGTATTTCCCATCGCTGGTTTCAGCTTTACTTCCAAGTGCTCCGGTAAAACCTAGACGCTGTGATATTAAGTGAGCCATATCCTCAGGTGCTGCTGTGACAAGCCACACTTCTTCATCGTTTCGAAGGTGGGCTTGGGCAATTTCAATAGAGCCCTGCCACAACTTCGGCGAAACGTATTCGTCATAGATTTCCTGAGCCATCGTCTCAATTTCTTTAACATTATGGCCACCAATAAAATCTGTTGCCGCGTCTTGCCACCGCTTAATTTCTGCGCCATTTTCTTTACCCGTCAGACGAAAGCGCAAGTTTGCAAGGACAAATCGAGAGATATCTTTTTTAGAGAAGAACCCTCGTTGATACATTCCTCGCCCAAGGAAATAGAGAGTCGAGCCCCGTAGGAGCGTGTTGTCGACATCAAAAAAGGCCGCGCGTTTGCGGGTAGGCGCCATGACTCAACCTTAGCGATTGATGAGTGGCTCGGACGCTTTATGCTTTAACCATGGCCACTGTTCACGTTGTTCGACATGGAGAAGTAGAGAATCCACACAAGATTCTCTACGGTCGCCAGCCCGGGTGGCGACTTTCAGATCGCGGACAAGAGATGGCAAAAGCAGTTGCACAGTGGTCATCATCTTTAGAAATTGGCGCATTGCATGTATCACCGCTACAGCGCGCACAAGAAACGGCAGCCCCAATCGCGGCTGCGCACAAGATTTCAATTACTACGGATGATCGATTGATCGAAGCCGCAAATGTTTTTGAAGGCAAACCATTTGGAATTGGCGATGGCGCTCTTTTGCATCCTTCAGCATGGCGTCACTTATGGAATCCATGGCGACCATCGTGGGGCGAGCCATATGTTGAACAAATTAACCGGATGCTTGCAGCGATATTTAGTGCTCATGAATCAGGTAATGGCAAGGACTCCATCTGTATATCGCACCAATTACCGATTTGGATTTTGCGTAGCGCAATTGAGGGGCGTCGTCTTTTACATGACCCTCGCAAGAGGGAGTGCTCCTTAGCTTCAGTTACAAGCATTCATTTTGACACCGATAACGTGATTTCTGGTGTCACATATTCGCAACCTGCCAAGCACTTACTGCCCGTGAAGAAGTAATGCAACGACTTCGGTTTTTGATTCCTTTAGGGTTTGCCCTTGCTCTAGCGCTCACATCTTGCGGAGGTGGAGTTTCAACAAACGCATCTCAAAGTTTCATAGCCGGAAATGGGGCCGTGACATTTATTTCTCTAGATAAGCGTGCTCCAGCGCCTCAATTGCAGGGGAAAACGATTGAAGAGACGACTTTCAATCAGCAGGTAAACAAAGTTACCGTAGTGAATGTTTGGGCTTCATGGTGTGCCCCGTGTCGAGCAGAAGCACCAACGCTTGCGGCACTTTCCAGAAAATATCCAGAGACACAATTTGTTGGAGTATTGACTAGAGATAATCCGGCGGCAGCTCGCTCTTTCGTTAAAAGATTTGGGATGCCGTATCCAACTTTAATAGATGATGCAGTCTTATTGGGCTTTCACTCATCTCTCGTGGCTAATGCCATTCCCTCAACGTTTGTCTTGGATAAGAACGGCAAGGTAGCGGCAAGAATTTCTGGAGAAGTCACTGTTGCATCACTGAGCGCACTGATTGAACGAGTAGTGGCAGAATGAAAGATTTCTTTGTCAATCAAATCTTCGATGGGTTAATGATTACCGCATTTCCAATGGCAATTATTGCGGGACTAATATCTTTTCTGTCTCCCTGTGTTCTACCTCTTGTTCCTGGATACCTTTCGTATGCAGCCGGTGCTTCCAAAAGCAAAGGCAAAGTATTTTTAGGCTCCACCCTTTTTGTTGCAGGTTTTAGCGTGCTATTTATTTCTTACGGAGCGCTCTTCGGGAGCCTAGGCTCGAGAATTTTGGCACATGAAAATTTAATTACGAAAATCTTAGGTTTCATTACGATCGCACTTGGACTTATTTTTATGGGTAAATTTCCTATGATGCGCACCTATCGACCTGCGATATCGACAACGGGTGGACTCGTCGGTGCACCAATATTGGGATTCTTGTTTGGTGTCGGATGGACTCCTTGTATTGGGCCGGCCCTTGCTGCAGTGGAGACATTGGCCTTTGAGCAAGGAACGGCAATGAGAGGTGCAATTCTCTCTCTGGGTTATTGCATTGGGTTAGGGCTGCCATTTATCGCATCAGGGCTTTTCTTGGATCGCTCAGCACGATTGCGACGCTTGATATCTCGAAAGGGCGATGTGGTAACAAATATTGGTGGCATCATGTTAATCATCATTGGACTGATGCAGGTGTTTGGTATCTGGAGTCAGATTATAAATTCAATGCGGTCGCTTATTTCAAACTTTATTCCGGTGGTCTAAGTGGATACTCCAATCGAAACTATCGAACTTGGTGGAGTAGGTTTGTTGCGATTTTTGTGGCGCCAACTAACAAGCATGCGCACAGCGTTAATCTTACTTCTTCTCTTAGGAGTCGCTGCGATTCCTGGCTCTTTGATTCCGCAGCGAACTCAAAATCCAATGAAAGTTCGCGACTATTTCATTGATGATCCTTCTGTCGCCTCTTGGATGGATCGATTCTCACTTTTCGACGTCTATGGATCGGCATGGTTTAGCGCGATATACATCCTTCTATTTATCTCATTAATTGGTTGCGTTTTACCTCGCTCCTTCGAACACTTGAGAGCTGTCAGGGCGCTTCCTCCGTTGACTCCAAAGAATTTAGATCGAATGGAGTTGCATCAAAGTTGGGCAGGCAGTGGAGATGAGTTGACCGCGGCGCGAGCTTGGTTCAAGCAAAAGCACTTTCGGATCCGTGAATTTGAGGGCGCAATTTCTGCCGAGAAAGGCTATGTGCGAGAAACTGGAAATCTATTCTTTCATCTAGCACTCATTCTAATTTTAGTCGGAGTAAGCGTCGGTGCGCTTTTTGGAATGAAAGGTGAAGCAATTGTAAATGTTGGCGAACGGTTCATTAACATTCCTACCACTTACGACTCTTTGTCTTACGGAAAATTGTTCAATGATGCATCCCTAGCGCCATTTTCTCTCAAGATCGAAGATTTTCAAGCTAAATATGATCCTCTCACAAACGCTCCAGAAGATTACACATTGCGGGTTTCAGCAATTGAATCTCCTGGGTCACAAGCTAAATCCAAAGTCATCAAGGTCAATGCACCATTGAGCTTTGGATCTACAAATATTTATTTACAGGCCAATGGATATTCACCCGTTGTTACAGTAAGAGATAAGAATGGCGCAGTAGTTTTACAAGGGCCAACACCATTCTTGCCTCAAGATGCCAACCTCACATCGATTGGTGCAATCAAAGTTCCGGATTCAGATCCACAAATTGGCTTCGTCTCATCATTTTTACCAACCGCCTCTCGCGATAAAGTGCGGGGTGGAATTTCGGCTTTTCCAGAGGCGCTCGACCCGAAACTTCTTTTTTCAGTGTGGCAAGGAAATCTGGGGCTTGATCGCGGGATCCCACAATCTGTTTATCGGATCGATACTTCAAAAATGCAGCAAATCGGATTGCATTCATTGAAGGTTGGAGAAACTTTCGTATTTTCCCAAGGGTCAATAACTTTTGATGGTTTTGTTCCGTGGGTCAATCTTCAAGTCGTTCGAGATCCCGGCAAGCTGTATGCGCTTTTAGGCGGTATTGTGGCGATCCTCGGTTTGCTAGCTTCATTGTTTACTCGACGTCGCCGGATCTGGATCCGTGTAAATCAGAGTTCACAAGTAGAAGTAGCAGGTCTAGCCAAGAATGGTGCACCAGGATTAGATAAAGAAATTGCAGCTTTTGTAACTCATCTAAAGAAAGTGGAGAAATGACACATTCATCGTGGGCATACGTTTCAAACTATTTGATTTACTCCGCGATGACCGTGTATACCTTGGCTTTTTTTGCGCATGCGTATGAAACTGCTTGGGCTGTTCGTAGCCCTGCGGCAGAACCTACCCAAGGGAACTTGTTAACAAAAACATTGGATTACTCGCGCACCGAAAAAGTGGCTCGAATTGCTACAGCATTCATGATCTTGGGATTTCTCCTGTTGTTCGCTGGCGTAGTCGCTCGTGGAATTTCTGCCGGACGTGTCCCTTGGGGAAACATGTATGAGTTTTCAATTACTGGCGCGCTAGCTTTTTGCGGCGCTTATCTAGCGGCCCTTCGCAAATATGACTTGCGCTGGTTGGGTCTGCTTGTATCTATAGCGGTGCTTCTAACACTTGGTACTGCGATCACCGTTCTTTACCGTCCAAGTGCACCACTTGTTCCTGCACTTAAATCCACCTGGTTAGTAATTCACGTATCGGCCGCAATCATCTCAGGCGGTGTTTTCCTTCTCGCAAACACAATAGCTGCGGCATATTTGTATCTTGATTCAATGGAGCAAAAAGGTGAAAGAAAAGCCTGGGCAAAACGTTTGCCTTCCCTAGAAGTTCTCGATCAACTCTCCTACCGACTTATTGCATTTGTTTTTCCCCTCTGGACTTTTGCTGTTATTGCAGGGGCAATTTGGGCAGAGCACGCATGGGGTCGCTACTGGGGTTGGGATCCTAAAGAGACGTGGGCATTCATTACCTGGGTGGCATATGCGGCGTATTTACATGCGCGAGTAACCGTTGGTTGGAGAGGTCGTAAAGCCGCTTGGCTGTGCTTATTTGCTGGCTCAACATTCTTATTTAACTATGTTTATGTAAATATCTGGGGAACTGGAAAACATACCTACTCTGGCTTATAAGAAAACTTTAAAGAGATTTGTTTTAAAGAAAGTTTTATAGCTGACGTAGAAAATCTGGATCATCATCTGGCGGCAAGATTCTGCGTTGCGGCCTGCGATTCTTTCCGGTGCGACGTGGACGACCAGCTATCCAGAAAGCAATAGACCCAATCGTTGAAAAAACAACTATTAAGAGGATCCATCCCCACTTGGGCAAATTTCGAATTTGAGAAGTATCTGTCTTGGCGCAATCTACAAGTGTGTAAATCTGAAAAATAATAGGCAGAACGATCAGTAATCCACGTAGCATGAGCGGAGTCTATTCCATTCTCAAGAAAGCCACAGCGCAGTTGCAAACAGGCCGGCGAAGAGCAATTGCAGCTGACCGGTCTTGGCTAGCAGAGGAATGAGAGCAAGCCCTTGCCGATCACTTCGCACAAGTTTGCTTAATCGAAAAGTGAGGGGAAGTAGAGCAAGCGTGATCAGCGCCCACGGTGTCAGCGTGAGTAGAGCAGCAGTATGCGCAATCACTAATAGCGCAACAAAGAAATTTCGACTGTTTCGATCTCCCAGGCGAACTGCGAGTGTGCGTTTGCCAAAAAGAGCATCCTTTTCTCTATCCCGGATGTTATTGATGGCAAGCAATGCGCAGGCAATGCATCCGACTGGAACTGCAACTATAAAACTCGCAATAGTGATCGTCTCGGTTTGAACGTAAAACGAGCCCATCGTCGCAACCAAGCCAAAAAAAATGAAGACAGAAATTTCTCCATAGCCGCTGTACCCGTATGGACTCTTGCCCCCGGTGTAAGCCCATGCGGCAAACATTGCGACTGCACCTATTGCTATGAGCCACCAAGAAGTCATCGAGGCCAAAATTAAACCCGCGATTCCAGCGATAAAAAATGAGACGAAAGCCGCGCGCTTGACGGCCTGCGCACTTGCTAATCCACTGGCAACAATTCGCGTGGGTCCGACTCTGTCGCTATCGGTTCCGCGAATTCCATCGGAGTAGTCATTTGCAAAGTTCACGCCGATCTGAAGCCAGATGGCCACCTTGAGAGCCAGTGCTGCGCGAAACCAGTTGAAATCACTACCTGCCAGAGATGATGCAACTAACACCGGTGCGATTGCTGCGGGAAGAGTGCGGGGGCGGGCTCCCTGAATCCAAATTGAAACCGTTGTCATTGCATTTGTCTTTCATGGATCATGAGGAGGGATAAAGCCTTACGATCAACTTTTCCAATACTTATCAGGGGCAATGAAGGTAAGGAAATAAATCCTTTTGGTTTAGCAATTTCGCCTAATGAACTAGATAGGAATGCGGTGATCTCACTTGTAGAGACGGTTGATTCACCAGCGATTGCGACATGTAGTGCAGAGCCCCATTCAGCATCTGCAATCGCAAACGCGGCAAATTCAATATTTGGAAAGCGAGATTGAAGAGCACTTTCAACGGCGCTTAAAGAAATTTTCTCTCCGCCGCTAATGATTACATCGTCAGCTCTTCCATCGACAGTGAGCTTGTTATCAGTGAAGGTACCTAAGTCGCTCGTGATGAAAGAACCATCCACAATAGATCGGTTCCATGACTTTTCATCATTAATGTAAATTGATGCGAGAACTGGTCCGCTGATTGCAATTAACCCTTGTGAGGAAATTTTAAGTGCGACTCCATCAAGAGGCTGGTTGTTATAAACACAGCCGCCAGTCGTTTCAGTCATTCCATACGTGGAGACAAGATTAATTCCTAATTCAGTGGCTTGTTTACGGATTGCATCAGGAAGGGCGGCTCCCCCTACGAGTACTGCCTGGCATTTCTGTAAATGATTGAGTAATAGCGCATCACCATTAAGTGCGCGGAAAAGTTGAGTCGGAACTATGGCGGTAAAATCTGCATCCATATATTTATCTGCAGTACGAAGATCGATTGGACTTGTACCAAGTTCAACGCTGCGTGTTAATACATTCACTGCAGCAATGTGTATCATCGGTAAGAGAAGCGACCATTGTTGCCCTGGCTTTGCTCCAAGAAATTTGTGCGAAGCACGGGCTGATGCAACCAGAGCCGATGCGCTGATACCAACTTCTTTTGGGCTGCCAGTGGATCCACTTGTTCCGATTACGACGCAGATTTCCGGCGAGACTGAGGTGGTCGAACATTCACCAAATCCCAATGCCGGCCCAGCTCCCGAAATGGCCGATGCCAAATCGATCATTACCTGGGGGATCGAGCACGCTGCGCCTACGTGTAGCAGTTCTCGTTGTGACGACATATCCATTGCCCACGTAGGCTAGTGCTCAGACCCGTGCAGGAGGAAATGTGAGCAAGCCAATTAAGCGTGAGTTCGGTAGCCGCGCAATCCCAGGCTGGAAAAAAGCTGCGGGCGGAGAGAAATTCACTGACGTTATATATGAAGTTGCTGATTCCATCGCCAAGATCACAATTAACCGACCAGAAGTACGCAATGCGTTTCGTCCTCAAACAATTATTGAACTTCAGAGTGCATTTTCACTTGCGCGAGATGATGAAAAAGTCGGTGTGATTATTTTTACTGGTGCAGGTACCGAAGCCTTTTGTTCCGGTGGAGATATGCAAGTACGCGGAGATGACGGATATCTTGGAGATGACTCATTAGCTAAGAAAGGAATTGGTCGCCTCAATGTTTTAGATCTACAAGTACAAATTCGCCGCACGCCCAAACCTGTCGTAGCAATGGTTGCGGGCTGGGCGATTGGTGGAGGACATGTTCTTCATGTGGTCTGTGACTTAACCATCGCAGCAGATAATTCTAAGTTTGGACAGACAGGTCCAATGGTGGGCTCTTTTGATGGCGGCTATGGTGCCGGTTTACTCGCAGCACATGTTGGACAGAAGAAAGCACGTGAGATTTGGTTCCTCACTCGCCAATACGATGCACAAGAGGCGCTCGCAATGGGGTTAGTGAACGCCGTTGTGCCTGTTGCAGAACTAGAAGCCGAAACAGTGTCCTGGTGTCGAGAAATGTTGCGTAATTCGGCAATGGCACTTCGCTTGCTCAAAGCCAGCTTGAATGCGGCAGATGACGGTCTGGCAGGAGTTCAACAATTAGCAGGGGATGCAACTTTGCTTTTCTATATGACAGAAGAAGGCCAAGAGGGACGAAACGCCTTTAATGAAAAGCGACCACCAGATTTTGGGAAATTTCCAAGGCGTCCTTAAATGCTGGATTCAATTCTTGAATCTCTTCACGTCGTTGATCTTCCAACTAAAACTAATTTTCGCGGAGTCACCTCTCGCGAAGTTGCTCTTTTTCAAGGTCCCGCTGGATGGGGTGAGTTCTCCCCTTTTCTTGAGTACAGCCCCAAAGAATCTGTCCCTTGGCTGGTAAGTGCAGTAGAAGCAGCCCTTATTTCACCGCCCACTCCACTGAGAGATTCAATTCAAGTCAATGCCACCTTGCCAGCAATCAACGGAGATGCCGAAATTGCTGAAGTACTTTCTTGGTACCCAGGGTGCACTACCGTGAAAATAAAGGTGGGTGGCAATTTAATTCAAGATTTAGATCGTATTGGCTCTGTTCGAACACTCGCTCCGGACATAAAGATTCGCATAGATGTGAATGCAAATTGGAGCGTAGACGAAGCATTTCGGGCGATCGGAGCCATATCTGAAATCGGCTCCATTGAGTATGTAGAGCAACCTTGCTCGACTTTGGATGAGCTTCGTGAATTAAAAAGGAAATTGCCGCCCACAGTTTTGATTGCCGGAGATGAAGTAGTGAGAAAAGCTTCGCATCCGATGGAACTCAATCTTGCTGGCGCCGTTGATATCGTGATTCTTAAAGTTGCTCCTCTTGGAGGAATAAAAAGATCACTTGAGATTGCAAAGAAACATTCTCTTCCTACTGTTGTTTCTAGCGCGCTGGAATCTGCTGTTGGGATTTCTTACGGACTCGCACTCGCATCGGCTACATTGGAATCGCAATACGCCTGTGGCCTAGCGACGGGCGCCCTCCTTCGTGCAGATGTTGCCGCATCCTTCATCGCCCAAGGGTCCATGAAAGTTGGTGTAGTCGAGCCATCTACTCAACTTCTTGCCTCTCTTGCAGTTTCTCAAGAAAGATTAGATTGGTGGCGAGGGCGAATACGAGATACTTGGTTAGCAGGTTCTCAACAATGGGTAGAGCGTGAAGGGTGGGCTTGGTGAACACTTCAACGCAGCTTGCACGCGATCTTGTAAGACAGATGATTGCTGGCGGTGTCACTAACGTGGTTGTGTCCCCAGGTTCACGAAATGCTCCACTATCGATAGCACTTTTTGCTGCGCAACAAGCAAAACTTATAGAAGTGCACGTTCGCATCGACGAGCGCACTGCAGCTTTCTTCGCTCTAGGAATTGCGAAAGCTTCGAATAAGCCAGTCGCAGTTGTTTGCACCAGCGGTACAGCCGCAGCTAATTACCATCCCGCAATACTAGAAGCTCACCATTCACAAGTGCCCCTACTTGTAATAACTGCCGATCGCCCAGAGCATCTGCGTAAAACTGGAGCTAACCAAACCACAATGCAAATGGGACTTTATGGTGGTGCGACAACCTTTTCAGCAGATGTCGCAGGTTCTAATTTCGATTTAACTCAAGCTTTTGCTGGATTACGCATAGGTCCAGTTCACCTCAACGTTCAGTTTGATGAACCCCTATTACCTGACGACGATGACGGATGGTTAAACCAGATTAAGAAGGCAGCGTTTGATTGGCTTCCATCAACACAGAACGCAACGATTGAGATCAAGACGGGTCGTGGCGTCATAGTGATTGGGCACGATCGCGGAGGATTCGACCCCGCAGCAATTTCTAATTTTGCAAGAGAAATTGGTTGGCCAGTCGTGGCAGAGGACCCTTTGACTTTTCCGGATTCCATTGCGCATGCGTCACTGTTTTTAACTTCCGAAAATACACGCAAGACCCTAAAACCCGATGCGGTAATTGTCATCGGGCGCACAACACTTTCACGCTCAATTAATGCTCTAGTCAAATCTGCAGGTGTAGAAATTGTTCTTGACCCTCGTATCAAGAATGTCGATACCAAGCGAAGCGCAGATCACCTCTACTCGACTATTCCAACGGTTAGCGTAGGAGGACCAATTGATAATCAGTGGCGAGAGCTGTGGAATTCTTATAGCAAAAAAACTATCGCTTTGATTGAAAAGTTACCCGCGTGGAGTGAGGCAAGTATTGCTAGGAATATTTCGCGCGAGCTGCCAAAGAACTGCGCGCTCTTTATCTCTTCCTCTCGTCCAATTAGAGATATTGAAGGTTTTGCCTCTGCGCGCGAGAGTGTTGAAACCTTTGCTAACCGTGGGCTTGCCGGCATTGATGGGAATATCTCTACTGCCCTTGGGATTGCAACCCAACGTACATCCACATTTGCAATTGTTGGTGACTTATCTTTTCTGCACGATATGACTGGCCTGATTGGAGCAGAGGCAATTAACTGTCGAATTTTAGTAATCAACAATGATGGGGGAGGGATTTTCTCGACTTTGCCGCAATCGGGTACCCCAGGGTTCGAAGTGATTTTCGGGACACCACATGGATTAGATCCGGCAGCGATTGCGCAATCTATGGGTATTTCGGCGGTGACAGTGAAGGATGAAGTGCAACTCACCAAGGAAATGGGAAAGCCAATTCAAGGTTTATCGGTCATTGTTGCGGAAGTTCCAAGCAGAGAAGAAAATGCGATGACTTTAAGAAATTTGTATTCAGAATTACTGTAAAGCACTTTTCATTGCAACGAATTTCACTTGGCTCTCAGCATATTCTTTTTCAGGAATAGAATCTGTCACGATTCCACAACCAGCAAAGAGTCGAATCTCATCCCCAGTAATTTGGCCACAACGAAGTGCAATACCTAGTTCACAATCTCCTCGAGAATCAATCCAACCGACAGGTCCGGCATAGCGACCTCGTGACATGCCTTCTAGTTCGGTAATCAACTCCGATGCATTTGCTGTAGGAGTTCCGCAGACTGCCGCAGAAGGATGAAGCTTTTCTAAAATTACAAACGCATCTGTGTGATTGACTGTATCAACGACAGCCCCTGTTACATCGGTGGCCAAGTGCATGACATTTGAAAGATGTAGTACAAACGGAGAGTCCGGAACGTTTGTTGAGGGACAAAACGGAGCCAGCGAGTCTGCGACCGAACGAACTGCATATCCGTGCTCTTCTAAATCTTTTGATGATCGTGCAAGAGATGCAGCAAGCGCTAAATCCTTTTCATCATCGCCCGTCTTGCTAATTGTTCCGGCTAACACTCGTGATGTGACCATTCCTCGATGGAGGCGAAGAAGTAATTCGGGAGTTGCACCGACAAGACCTGCCACGGTAAAGCACCATGTAGATGGATATTCAGCGGCCAATTTGAGAAGTATTTGTCGTGGATCAATCTCACCATCTGCAGATGCGGTGAGATCTCTGGCCAGTACTACTTTGTCTACTCGAGAATTGCGGATTGCTTGGATTGCTGTGTCCACTTGCTGCTGCCATTGTGGCGCCGAAAGCGTTCCATCTCGCCACGAATATTGATGTGGCCTGAGAGCTTCAGGTTTTTCGGGCAAATCGGGTTGTGATTTGTCGCCAATCCAAGTAATCCAAGATTTGCCTCCGCGCATACCCACTACTACTTCGGGAATAACAAGAACAGAATCTTCATCTTGCGAAAACGAGAAAGAAGAAAACATTATTGGGCCAGTTCCGATTGCATGAACCGAGTCGGTAACAGCGAATTTCTCCAAGTGTTTGTGCCACCAGTTTTGTGCATCGCGAAACCGATGTGGACCCGAGACCGTTGTTGTGGCGAAAACTCCCCAACCAACCAGGCCGTCTCCACCCCGCACCCACGACAAGGGATTGTCTTTAGGCAGCAACTCTAAAAGCGGAAGATGGTCGCCTAAGCGCGCGGTTGTTACAGGAATTAGTTGGGGCACAATGGATATTTACTTTTGTACAAAGCGCCAAACAAGTGGCAAAGAAGTTCCAGCGATTGCAATCTTAATAACTTCTCCAACAATGAATGGCGTAAATCCTGCAGAGATTGTCCAAGTCCAGCTTTTGTCAGTGAAGGCATGAAGCCAGAAAAGTCCAAAGGAAAAAATGATTACGTTGCCGAGCAACATTGCAGGAATGGAAGTGATGATTCGTTGATCCCAACGGCGACCAGCGAGCGCACCAATAACGAAAGAGGCAACTAACATTCCAACTAAGTACCCACCTGTTGCGCCAGTGAGACGTGCTAATCCATGTCCGGCATTAGCAAAAACAGGAGCGCCTGCGATTCCAACCAAGATGTAGGTTAAGAAAGTCATTACACCCAACGATGCGCCGTAACTCGATCCGATCAGTAGAACAGCCAGAGTCTGTCCAGTGACAGGAACGGGTGAGCCAGGAATTGGAAGTGCAATTTGGGCAAGGGCTGCGATAAAGAGCGTTCCTGAGGCAACGAGCACAGAGGAAGTCAGGGCGCTGGAACGAGGCAAGAGTGCGCTTCGAAGTGAAATGCTCGAGGTAGACATATCCGCTCCTTCTAGAAAGCCGTCAGGTTTTGATTTGTGAGGTGAGCCTACTCTGCAGGAGAATAGAGCCATGGCCCGCGCGAATCTCAATAAAGACCCTGATGAAGTTGCGGCGATGTTTGATGGCGTGGCAAAGCGCTACGACCTAGTTAATGATCTCCTGAGCTTAGGCAGAACTCGAGCGTGGCGAAAAGCGACCACAGCGATCATCGCTCCTGCACCCGGGATGAAGATTCTTGATCTGGCCGCCGGCACGGGATCATCGAGCGCGCCCCTGGCTGCAGCCGGGGCCGATGTCATCCCCACCGATTTTTCACAGGGGATGCTCACAGCTGGACGCGCTCGCCACCCCCATCTGCCTTTTACTCACGCGGACGCACTTGATCTGCCCTTTGAACCGAACCGATTTGATGTCGTCACCATCTCCTTTGGCCTTCGAAATACTGCCGATTGTGACAAGGCTCTGGCTCAAGCCTTGCGAGTCACCAAACCAGGCGGTCGAATCGTCATAGCTGAGTTTTCGCACCCCACATGGCGCCCGTTTCGCACTATTTATATGAATTATCTGATGAAGGCGCTACCTGTAATCGCTAGGAAAACCTCCAGTAACCCCGATGCCTATATTTATCTGGCCGAATCGATTCAGAGTTGGCCAACCCAGCAGGAGTTAGCGGATCGAATGGCGCGGGCAGGGTGGAGCCAGGTCGGGTGGCAAAACCTCACCGGCGGGGTTGTTGCAGTTCACATCGGGAGCAAGCCCTAACGGTCATAAGCACTGCGTTGGCGACAATAGGATTTCCCCACCATGAACTCCACAGGCAATCCCTATGTACCGATCTTGGTGATTGGGGCCATTGGCTTTGGATTTGCTGCCTTCTCACTTGTTGCAGCTGCGATCACTGGGCCTAAGCGATACAACCGCGCAAAGGCTGATCCATATGAGTGCGGAATAGAACCCAGCCCACAAGCGGCTGAAGGTGGACGTTTTCCCGTGAAGTATTTTCTCACCGCAATGCTGTTTATTATTTTTGATATTGAAATTGTTTTTCTTTATCCATGGGCCGTTACTTTCGACAAGCTTGGCGTTTTCGGATTAGTTGAAATGTCTATATTCATTGCCACTGTTTTCGTTGCTTACGCCTATGTCTGGCGCCGCGGCGGACTGGAATGGGATTAATTGTGGGATTAGAAGAAAAACTACCAAGCGGACTAGTTCTTACCAGCGTTGAGAAACTTGCTGGCTACATGCGCAAGAACTCGTTGTGGCCGGCAACTTTTGGGTTGGCATGTTGCGCGATTGAAATGATGGCAGCAGGTGCAGGACGCTACGACTTAGCGCGATTTGGAATGGAAGTTTTTCGCGCCTCCCCACGTCAAGCAGACCTCATGATTGTTGCTGGTCGAGTTTCAAACAAAATGGCTCCAGTACTACGACAAATTTATGATCAAATGGCTGCCCCAAAGTGGGTTATTGCGATGGGTGCATGTGCCTCATCGGGCGGAATGTTTAATAACTACGCGATTGTTCAAGGTGTTGATCACGTCGTTCCTGTCGATATTTATTTACCTGGATGTCCGCCGCGACCTGAAATGTTAATGGACGCAATTTTGAAGCTCCATGATCAAATTTTTGATGAAAAACTTGGACCAAATCGCGCAAAGGTCATTCAAGAAGTTGAAGCCGCAGCTATGGCCGCCAAGCCAACCCACCAGCTCAAAGGATTGCTTGCATGAGCGAGCAGGGCATGTTTGGCGTTGAAGGCACAGGAGATACCTCCGGATACGGCGGACTTGTTCGCACAGCGGCGTATTCAGGCTCAAGTGAGCGCCCTTACGGTGGATATTTTGACGAAGTTGCAGATGACTTAGAACGCGCATATCCAGATTTTTCAAATGCCATTGAGCGAGTAGTTGTTGATCGCGGCGAACTTACCCTTCACGTAAAGCGTGAGAAATTAGTAGAAGTTGCAATGATTCTTCGCGACAAATTGTTATTTGAAATGTGTCTCGGAGTTAGCGGCGTCAATTATCCGACTGATACAAATCGTGAACTGCATGCCGTGTATCCATTACTTTCGATGACTCACAATCGACGCCTTCGTCTAGAAGTTTCTGTTTCAGATAACGATCCACACATTCCATCACTTGTTGAAGTTTGGGCTGGAAACAATTGGAACGAACGCGAAACTTTTGACATGTTTGGAATTATTTTTGATGGCCATCCTGGACTCACACGTATTTTGATGCCCGATGATTGGCGCGGACATCCGCAGAGAAAAGATTATCCATTGGGCGGAATTCCAGTGGAATACAAAGGCGCAACGATTCCGCCACCAGATGAGCGCAGGTCATATCGATGAACACTTTCACCGATCCATACGCGACCTCGCGTGAGACCACCGAAGGTACCGTTTTTTCTGTTACTGGAGGAGATTGGGATTCACTAGTAACTGAAATTGGGGCGACGAAAGAAGAACGCGTTGTTGTTAACATGGGGCCGCAGCACCCTTCCACTCACGGAGTTTTACGTTTAGTGCTCGAACTTGAAGGCGAAACAGTTAAAGAAGTTCGCTGTGGAATTGGATACCTTCACACTGGTATTGAAAAGAATGCCGAATACCGAAGTTGGACTCAAGGCGTAACTTTTGTTACCCGCATGGATTATTTAGCACCGCTGTTTAATGAGACTGCCTACTGCTTAGGTGTGGAAAAACTACTTGGCATAACAAGCGATGTTCCAGAGCGAGCCAGTGTTATTCGCGTGATGATGATGGAATTCAATCGAATTTCCTCACATATGGTGGCTTTAGGCACGGGCGCTCTCGAACTCGGTGCGCTTTCACCAATGATTTTCTGCTTCAGAGAACGTGAAAAAGTGTTGGATGTCTTTGAATTAATCGCAGGCCTTCGCATGAACTTGGCCTATGTTCGCCCAGGCGGAGTGGCCCAAGATTTACCAGCAGGAGCCCTTCCTAAACTACGCGAGACGGTAAAAGAACTTCGTCGCGACTTTAAAGACAATGAAAAATTGCTCATTGGTAATTCAATTTGGATGAAACGCACAGAAGGCATCGGCTACCTGG
Source organism: Actinomycetota bacterium (assembly GCA_009698615.1). Classification (GTDB taxonomy): domain Bacteria; phylum Actinomycetota; class Actinomycetes; order Nanopelagicales; family Nanopelagicaceae; genus QYPT01. Next base: position 188,184 of record WLPU01000001.1, read on the forward strand.
ATCTAGCCGGATGCACAACTCTTGGAATAACTGGTCCCGTATTGCGGTCAACCGGTATGCCTTGGGACCTTCGCAAAATGTCACCGTATTGCGGATATGAAAACTATAACTTTGATGTCATCACGGCAGATTCATGCGATGTATATGGACGTTTCTTGATTCGTATGGGAGAACTCGAACAGTCATTGCGCATCATTGAACAATGCATCGATAAGTTGGAAACTCTTGAGGGTGCACCAGTGATGGTTGCCGATAAGAAGATTGCATGGCCATCACAGCTCTCACTCGGTGGCGATGGCATGGGTAACTCACTAGAACACATCCGCAACATCATGGGCGAATCCATGGAGTCTTTAATCCATCACTTCAAATTAGTAACCGAAGGTTTCCGCGTTCCAGCTGGTCAGGTCTACACAGCCATTGAATCGCCACGTGGAGAAGTTGGAGTCCATTTAGTTTCCGATGGTGGCACAAAGCCTTACCGCCTTCACTTTAGAGAGCCATCATTTAATAATTTGCAATCAACTTCTGCAATGTGTGAGGGAAGTTTGATTGCTGACATCATCGGCGCCGTTGCCTCCATTGATCCAGTAATGGGTGGGGTTGATCGCTAATGGCATTTACAGACAAAGACCTTCAAGTCATGGATTCAATCATCAATAGATATCCTCGCAAACGCTCTGCGATTATGCCTTTGTTGCACTATGCGCAAAGTAGAGATGGATTTATCACCAGCGATGGAATTGAAACTATTGCGAAGAAACTAGATCTTGAAACTGCTGAAGTTTCAGCGGTGGCAACGTTTTATACCCAATATAAGCGCAAGCCAGTGGGCGAGTATCACGTAGGGGTCTGCACGAATACCTTGTGCGCGGTAATGGGCGGGGATGAGATTTTTGCAGGACTCAAAGATCACCTTGGTATTGAAAATGATGGAGTTACAGCCGACGGCAAAGTTTCTCTTGAACATATTGAGTGCAATGCCGCATGTGATTTCGCACCGGTAGTAATGGCCAACTGGGAGTTCTACGACAATCAAACAGTGCAGTCTGCAAAAGATTTAGTCGATTCAATGCGAGCCGGAAAGCCAAAGGCGCCTACACGTGGGCCCGATGTTTTGCAGAACTGGAAAGAGACTTCAGCTGTTCTTGCTGGAATTAATGACGGTCATGCAAATGAAGGCGTACAGGCAGGAGCACCTACATTGCTTGGACTAAATATTTCCAAGAAGGGAGCAAGGGGATGACTCAGTTAACTCCCGTGCTCTCAGCACATTGGGATGAAAAGGATTCGTTCACGATTGCAGGTTATAAGCGCCATGGTGGCTATGACGCTGCTGCTAAAGCGCTAAAAATGGAACCAGATGCAGTGATTCAACTTGTAAAAGATTCTGGACTACGTGGACGTGGTGGTGCAGGTTTTCCTACAGGAATGAAGTGGGGATTTATTCCGCAAGGAGATAATAAGGATCACTACTTGGTGGTCAACGCTGACGAATCCGAGCCAGGCACTTGCAAAGATATGCCTTTGCTTCTTGCAAATCCACACGTCCTCATCGAGGGTTGCATCATTGCCTCGTATGCAATTCGTGCCAAGTACGCTTTTATTTATATTCGTGGAGAAGTTACTCATGTAGTGCGCCGAGTTCAGCAGGCTATTGATGATGCTTATGCAGCTGGACATCTCGGAAAGAATATTTTTGGTTCTGGCGTAGATCTTGAGTTGGTGCTTCATGTTGGTGCCGGTGCATATATTTGCGGTGAAGAAACCGCATTACTCGATTCCCTTGAAGGTTTTCGCGGACAACCCCGCTTACGTCCACCTTTCCCTGCTATTGCTGGCCTTTATGCACGGCCCACTGTTGTAAATAACGTTGAATCTATTGCATCAGTTCCGGCAATTATTGCTCATGGCGCAGAGTGGTTCTCATCCATGGGAACTGAAAAAAGTAAGGGTATGACTTTGTATTCACTCTCTGGCCACGTAACTAACCCAGGACAATTTGAAGCCCCGTTAGGAATTACTCTTCGCGAACTTCTTGAAATTTCGGGTGGAGTCCGGGCTGGGCATCAACTTAAATTCTGGACACCTGGTGGCTCTTCTACTCCAATATTCACATCGGCACATTTAGATACACCTCTGGATTACGAAGGTGTATCGGCTGCTGGTTCGATGCTTGGCACAAAAGCACTCCAGATATTCGATGAAACGACATGCATCGTTCGCGCAGTACTTCGTTGGACTGAGTTTTATAAGCATGAATCCTGCGGTAAGTGCACCCCATGTCGCGAAGGCACTTGGTGGTTGGTTCAAATTCTTCGGGATTTGGAAAGTGGAAAAGGTTCCGAAGCCGATCTTGAAAAGTTGCTCGACCTGTGTGACAACATTATGGGTCGCTCATTCTGTGCACTTGGAGATGGCGCAACAAGTCCTATTACTTCTTCTATCAATTACTTCCGTGAGGAATACATCGCTCACTTAACACACGGTGGTTGCCCGCTAGACCCCCATGCAGCAACTGTTTTTGCATCAGCGAAGGCAGGTGTTTGATGAGTAACGAAGTCGTGGACATGATCACGGTTGTCATTGATGGGTTCGAAGTGTCAGTTCCTAAGGGAACATTGGTTATTCGCGCAGCAGAAAAACTAGGAATCCAGATTCCAAGATTTTGCGATCACCCGCTCCTGGATCCTGTCGGTGCGTGTCGCCAATGTTTAGTTGATATTGAAATCAACGGACGTGCATTTCCAAAACCTCAGGCCTCATGCACTATCCCAGTAGAGCCAGGCATGATTGTTAAGACACAACTTACTTCGGCAGTGGCAAAGAAAGCGCAAGAAGGCGTAATGGAAATGTTGCTGATTAACCATCCACTTGATTGCCCAGTGTGTGACAAGGGTGGAGAGTGCCCATTACAGAATCAAGCAATGAGCAATGGGCAAAGCGACTCACGCTTTGAAGGCACCAAGCGCACCTTTGAAAAACCAATTCATATTTCTTCACAAGTTCTCCTTGATCGTGAGCGTTGCGTTTTATGTGCTCGCTGCACACGTTTTTCAGAACAAATTGCATCTGACCCATTTATCACTTTGAACGAACGTGGCGCGTTGCAACAAGTAGGTATCTACGAAAAGCAACCATTCGAGTCTTACTTCTCTGGCAATACCGTTCAAATTTGTCCAGTAGGTGCGCTCACTGGTGCCTCCTACAGATTCCGCGCTCGGCCATTTGACCTTGTTTCAACGCCATCGGCATGCGAACACTGCGCCTCTGGCTGTTCGCTTCGAACCGATGTTCGCCGCGGAAAGACTTTGCGTCGCCTTGCCGGAGATGATGCAGAAGTAAACGAAGAATGGAACTGTGACAAGGGTCGTTGGGCATTTAAATATGTGACTGCGGCCGATCGCCTCACACACCCAATGGTGCGAAACGCCTCTGGTGAATTGCAAGAGGCATCATGGCCTGAGGCCATCGCAGCTGCAGCAGCTGGATTGCAAAAAACTTCCGCAGCGGTCTTAGTTGGAGGACGTGCAAGCGTTGAGGATGCATATGGCTACAGCAAATTTGCTCGTGTAACTCTTGGGACAAACAATATTGATTTCCGTTCACGAATTTCAACCGCAGAAGAGCGCGACTTTATTGCCTCCACAGTTGTACGTGCAAAGACTACATATCGCGATATTGATCGCGCTGATAGCGTGCTACTTGTTGGGTTCGAACCAGAAGAAGAGTCACCAATCGTTTTCTTGCGAATTCACAAGCAGGTCAGAAAGCGCGCCTTGAAAGTGACTGCGATTGCTTCCAAATTGTCCATCGGAAACGAAAAACTTAGCGCCAACTTTGTTTGTGTAGCACCCGGGTCAGAAGCAACAGCCCTTCCATCCGTAGCGCTCACTGCGCAATCTGTAATTCTTGTCGGGGAGAGAGCATGCGAGAGCGCAGGTCTACTTTCTGCCATTGCAGCCCTTGCAGAAAAAACAGGTGCAAAACTTGCTTGGATTCCTCGTCGTGCGGGGGAGCGCGGAGCGATTGCCGCTGGCGCTATTGGAAATCTCTTGCCAGGTGGGCGTCCAGTTGCCGATGCATCTGCTCGCGTCGATGTCGCTGCGGCGTGGGGAGTTACCTCGATACCTTCATCTCTTGGCTTAAGTAGCGATGAAATCATCGCTGCAGTGAACAAAGGCACAATTGGAGCACTTGTTGTTGGTGGAGTAGATCCGCTTGATGGTGAGAATCACCACGAGATGCTTGAAGCTCTTCAAAAAGCATTTGTTGTTTCACTTGAGATTCGTCCCAGCGCAGTGACCACACTTGCTGATGTCGTCTTGCCAGTGGCTGCTGTGACTGAAAAATCTGGTTCCTTCCTTGATTGGGAAGGCCGCAGCCGCAACTTTGAAGCAGCTGTTGTCGATTCCCTTCAGCGAAGTGATGTGAGGTTGTTATCAATGATCGCTGATGAAATGTCGAAGCCAATCTCGCTTTCAACGGTGAAGGCCGCTTCGAAAGAATTTGCATCTCTTGGAAATTGGGATGGCGCCCCATCGGCACTTTCTTTAACTTCAGTTCAAACTGTTTCGGCGCTGCAAGCAAACGAGGCGCTTCTAACTTCTTGGCGCAGACTCTTGGATGAAGGGTCCTTGCAGCAGGGCGAAGAGAATTTAGCGGGCACTGCTCGTAAGCCAGTTGTCGTAATTTCTCCAAAGCGGGCCGCATCCATCGGCGTCACAGATGGTGAAGCTGTACGAGTTTCGAATTCTCATGGCGCCATTGTTCTTCCAGTATTGGTTGAGGCAATTCATGACGATGCAGTTTGGCTGCCCCGCAATTCGCGTGGCTCACATCTTCTCGCCACATTTGGAGTTGCAAGTGGCGCTGTCGTAACGGTGGTGAAGGACTAATGACAACTGCACAACTACTCAGTCAAGATCCGGGTTGGCTCATTGCGGTTAAAGGACTTTTTGTCTTCATCGGGTGCGTACTTTTAACATTGATGTCGGTATGGGGCGAACGCCGAATTGTTGCTCTTATGCAGATGCGCATTGGCCCCAACCGGGTTGGCCCATTTGGTTTAGTGCAGGCTCTGGCCGATGGCGTGAAATTGGCTCTCAAGGAAGATTTAATCCCGGCCGCGGCTGACAAGATTGTATTTATTATCGCGCCAATAATTAGTGCAACGACATGTTTCATGTCATTTGCCGTGATTCCAATAACGGGGCCAGTGACGCTATTCGGCCACAAAACTGCGATGCAGTTAACCGATCTACCTGTTGGCGTTCTTTATGTTTTGGCAATTGCATCTGTAGGTGTTTACGGAATTGTGCTTGCAGGTTGGTCTTCGGGATCTACTTACCCACTCCTGGGAGGATTGCGATCGAGCGCACAAGTGATTTCCTATGAAGTTGCTATGGGGCTTTCACTTGTTGCCGTCTTTATTTACGCAGGATCCATGTCAACATCAGAGATTGTCGCAGCTCAGCAAAAGTGGTGGTTTGCCGTAGTCCTCTTCCCGTCCTTTGTAATTTATGCAATCTCTATGGTTGGCGAAACCAATCGCGCGCCGTTTGACCTGGCTGAAGCAGAAGGCGAACTTGTCGGTGGTTTCCATACCGAGTACTCATCATTGAAATTTGCACTCTTCTTCTTGGCCGAATACGTCAATATCGTTGCAGTCTCTGCTCTTGCTACAACATTATTCTTGGGCGGCTACCACGCATTGCCCGGTCTTACCTTCACCGAACAATGGTGGGGTGGCTGGTTCACTGCGATCTGGTTCTTCTTTAAAGTTTTATTCTTCTTCTTTATATTCGTATGGCTGCGCGGAACACTTCCACGTCTTCGCTATGACCAGTTCATGAAATTTGGTTGGAAAGTTTTGATCCCCGTGAGTTTGTTCTGGATCATGATCGTTTCCACTCTTCGTGTGTTGTCATTACACGGTGCATCTCGAATTACAGTGATCGGATTTGCAAGCGGCATCGTATTGATCGTCTTACTCATCAATATTGCTTACGATTCTTCTCGCAAGCGCGCTTCAGAAAAACCATATGCAGATGTCGCGCCACCATCATTTCCCGTTCCACAATTGCCGAGCGAAAGAGCGGAGAATCCACGTGGCTGATCTTCATAATCACGATATAGAGCCAACAAGACCCGATCTTGGTTTAGAGGCGGTGAGCTCTGCACCAGTGGTAAACGATGGTCCCGCTCCCATGGGAAAGCAGTTGCTTGGTTTTTGGGTCACATTCCGTGCCATGTTTAAGAAACCAAACACTGTCCAATATCCAGAAGTTAAAGAACCAACTGCGGAGCGATTCCACGGACGCCATCAACTTAACCGTCACCCAGATGGTCTCGAGAAATGTATTGGATGCGAACTTTGTGCATGGGCTTGCCCAGCGGATGCCATTTATGTTGAGGGAGCGGCAAATACTCCTGAAAATACAATGTCTCCTGGAGAGCGCTACGGCAAGGTTTACCAAATTAATTATTTGCGATGTGTATTTTGTGGGTTATGCATTGAGGCTTGCCCTACTCGCGCTCTGACAATGACTAATGAATACGAACTAGCTGATAACTCTCGCGAGAGTTTGATTTTTGAAAAGCAAGATCTTCTAGCCCCGCTACGTGCGGGAATGTTGATGCCTCCACATCCAATGTATCCAGAAATGAATGACACAAATTATTACAAAGGCGATGTACCCCATGCGCATCCATCACAGGAGGTGAAGAATGATTAGCCTTGCAATCAATGTTGGTCAGACACAGACTCCTGAGGCTGTACTTTTTTGGGTGCTTGGACCGCTTGCCGTTCTAGCAGCCTTGGGGATGTTGCTGGTTAAGAAGGCAGTTCATTCAGCACTGCTTCTTGCGTGGGTAATGATCACCTTGGCGATTTTTTATATCGCACAAGATGCTGCATTCCTAGGGATTGTCCAAATTGTTGTGTACACCGGAGCGGTCATGATGCTCTTCCTCTTTATTTTAATGTTGGTCGGCGTTGACTCCGCTGATTCACTTACAGAAACAATTCGCGGACTTCGCCCCATCGCCATCGTTGCTGCAATTGGATTTGGCGGACTCATGATTTCGCTACTTGATCGAGCAACTTTAGGGCGGCAATTAGTTGGCCTCGCTGCTGCAAACGAAGCCGGAAACGTTCAAGGCCTTGCTGGGTTGCTCTTTTCTAAGTATGTGTGGCCTTTTGAAATTGTTTCCGCACTTTTGATTACTGCCGCACTCGGAGCGATGGTGCTAGCGCATAATCACCGAGTGATTGCTCGTCCCACGCAGCGCGATCTTGCCACCGCACGTTTTCGCTCCGGATCACTTTCAACGGCTGCCGGCCTTCCAGGCCCTGGTGTGTATGCACTACACAATGCAGTTGATGTTCCTGCGCTGTTGCCAGATGGATCAGCCTCTGAGGCTTCAATTTCTGCAACATTGAAGGCTCGCGGAGATGTAATCGATTCACGCCCATTCCAACTCAAAGAACTTGAGGAGGATAAATAATGAATGCCGCTAATTACCTTTATGTATCCGCACTCTTGTTTACGATTGGCGCAATTGGTGTAGTTGTCAGGCGCAACGCAATAGTTGTTTTCATGTGCGTCGAGTTGATGCTCAATGCAGCAAATCTTGCCTTTGTAACTTTTGCTCGCATCAACGGCAACCTAGAGGGTCAAGTAGTTGCCTTCTTCACGATGGTTGTCGCAGCCTGTGAAGTTGTAGTTGGGTTGGCAATTATCGTCACCATCTATCGTTCTCGTCGATCGGCATCGGTTGACGATGCTAGTTTGCTGAAGCGGTGATCTCTTGACTAGCAATTCACTTGTATATTTGATCGCACTGCCATTATTTGGATCTGCCGTCCTATTGTTAGCAGGCCGACGCTCAGATCGTTGGGGACACCTCTTAGCAACCGCGCTTTCTGCCGGTTCTTTTGGAATTGGCTTGATGCAGTTCTCGCAGATGCTCTCTCGCAGCAATGAGCAACGTGCAGTCTCCCAAAAGCTCTTTAGCTGGATTTCCGTCGGATCCTTCGAGGTTGATGCCGGCTTGATGCTTGATCAGCTTTCAATTTGTTTTGTACTTCTCATCACTGGCGTTGGCACGCTAATTCATATCTATTCAATTGCATATATGTCACATGACCATGATCGCCGTAGATTCTTTGCTTTCTTGAATTTCTTCATCGCAGCAATGTTATTGCTGGTTCTCGGAGATTCTTATCTCAATCTTTACGTTGGCTGGGAAGGCGTAGGTCTTGCTTCCTACTTGCTTATTGGGTTTTGGAATCAGAAACCAACGTATGCCACCGCAGCAAAGAAGGCGTTTATTGCAAACCGCGTAGGCGATATGGGCCTATCGCTTGCAATCATGATTGCATTTGCGACACTGGGAACCGTTTCATTTGCTGGAGTCAAAGAGCATGCATCTCAAGCATCTACCGGTGCACTTACTGCCATCGGAATTATGTTGCTCGTTGCAGCGACCGGAAAGTCAGCGCAATTCCCATTGCAATCATGGTTGGGGGATGCAATGGCGGGCCCAACACCGGTTTCTGCACTTATTCACGCCGCAACGATGGTTACCGCTGGTGTTTACCTGATTACTCGTTCAAACTTTATTTTTGATGCAGCCCCTACCGCGCAATTATGTGTTGCGATCATTGGCGCGATTACGCTTTTGTTTGGTGCGGTTATTGGTATGGCAAAAGATGACATTAAAAAAGCTTTAGCCGCATCAACGATGTCACAAATTGGCTACATGGTTTTAGGAGCGGGCCTTGGACCTGCTGGTTACGCCTTTGCGATTATGCACCTATTAACTCACGGTTTCTTTAAGGCTGGAATGTTCTTGGGTGCTGGCTCAGTTATGCATGGCATGGACGATGAAGTAAATATGCGACGTTATGGTGGCCTCAGTAAATTTATGCCAATCACTTTCGCAACATTTGGTTTGGGCTATCTTGCAATTATCGGCGTACCTCCATTTGCCGGGTTTTACTCAAAAGATAAAATAATTGAAGTTGCATTTAACGCGGGAGGAATCAAGGGCATTACGTTGGGCGTTGCCGCTCTACTCGGTGCCGCAATCACAGCCTTCTATATGACTCGCGTCGTCATCCTTACCTTTGCTGGCAGTAAGCGTTGGGACGACAAAGCCCATCCACATGAATCGCCGTTTTTAATGTGGGGACCAATGGCATTATTGGCTTTGGGATCGGTTACATCTGGGTTCCTTTTCACACACGGTGATGCGCTGAGAAACTGGCTTGCACCAGTTGTTGAACAAATTCCTGCGCACGAGGGCGAGCTTCTCAGTCCCATGATCGTTTCAATACTTGCACTTGTACTCGTAGTCCTGGGTGTTTCACTTGCAGTGATCAAATACTTCTTGAACGAAGTTCCAGAAACTGTTCCAGAGAACGTCACAATCTTTACCAAACTTGCTCGTCGTGATCTCTTGCAGGATGCCTTCAATGAAGCAGCATTTATGCGCCCTGGACAATCTCTTACTCGCGCCCTCGTAAAAACTGATGTCGCAGTCATTGATGGCGCAGTTCGCGGAATCGCTCGTTTAGCATCTGGCTCTGGCAAGGCGCTGCGCACAACACAAACTGGATTCGTTCGTAGTTATGCCATGTGGATTTTGTTAGGCGCCATCGCCTTAATTGCAGCGATTTGGATGGTCACCCTATGAACTGGTTAACAACGTTGATGGCACTTCCACTTGTTGGTGCCCTAGTTATTTCAGTGCTACCTAAATCAAATGCTCTTGCGGCCAAGAGAGCAGCATTTGCAACAACTTTGATTGTGGCTGGAGCTACGATCACAATGGCGGTGCAATTCCAGCGCGACAATGTTGAAATTCAATTTGTTGAATCACGTTCTTGGATTCCCTCATTTGGAATTAAATATGCTCTTGGTATCGATGGAATTGCACTTGTATTGATACTCCTCTCAGTCTTATTAGCACCGATCGTCGTGTTGGCTGGATGGAACGAATCCAGTGGAGGGCGTTGGAGTGCTAAGACTTTCTATATTTTACTTCTGGTCCTAGAAACGATGATCGTCGGAGTCTTTAGCGCAACCGATGTTTTCCTCTTTTATGTTTTCTTTGAAGCGATGTTGGTCCCCGTATATTTCCTCATCGGGGGATTTGGAACCGGAGAGCGCTCGGCTGCTGCAGTGAAATTCTTACTTTATAGCCTTTTTGGTGGCTTACTTATGCTGGCGTCCATCATCGCTCTCTATGTTTTGTCGGGCGAACAAATCGGTCACACATTTGATCTTGCCGCCCTTTCACATCTGACAATGGATTCAACGACTGAAAACTTCCTTTTCCTTGGATTCTTCATCGCCTTTGCAATCAAGGCGCCATTGTGGCCGCTACATACTTGGCTACCAGATGCGGCTGCATCGGCAACGCCTGGAACCTCTGTTTTGTTGTTGGGAGTTCTCGACAAGGTAGGTACGTTTGGAATGATTCGATATTGCATGACACTTTTTCCTCATGCTACCAAGACGTTTACTCCAATGATTATTGTTTTAGCCCTCATCTCGATTATTTACGGTGCATTCTTGGCAATCGGTCAGAAAGATCTCAAGCGATTGATTGCGTTTACATCGATTTCACACTTTGGATTTATCACCCTCGGAATCTTCTCGATGACTTCGCAAGGGCAATCAGGTGCCACCCTCTATATGTTTAATCATGGATTCTCTACTGCGGCCCTGTTTTTAATTGGCGGGTGGATGATGTCTCGACGTGGTTCATCTAAGATCGCAGATTTCGGTGGGTTGCAGCGCGTAACTCCCGTTATGGCATGGACTTTCTTTATTGCTGGAATGTCGAGCCTGGCACTACCTGGGCTCTCAAGTTTCGTCAGCGAATTCCTTGTATTAGTTGGGACTTATACGCGCTACCCGGTGGCCGCAGTGATCGGAACCTTTGGAATAGTTTTAGCTGCTTTGTACATACTTATTCCGGTACAGCGAGCCTTACATGGCCCAGTAACCCCGGGCAATGAGGGACTTTCTGATTTGAATATGCGAGAGCGCATTGCGATTGCACCTGTTTTGGCAATCATTATCGCTCTTGGTTTCTACCCTTCTCCGCTTCTTAATGTCATCAACCCTGCAGCCGCACACACGATTGCGCAATCAGGCTTTACAGATCCAGTCTCGCAAATCGATGCAAAGGCTGGTAAATAGATGTCAATCTTTACTGCTCCTGTACTTAATTACTCTCTCCTTGCACCGATCCTGATTGTCTTAGCTGGCGCAGTTCTTGGCGTCATGATCGAGGCTTTCGCGTCGAAAGCGATTAGGCCTGTTGCACAATTAAGCCTCACTCTCGGCACTCTCATTCTCGCAATTGCTCAAGTGTGGCGCATACGCCACCAATCCTCACTTACTGCGGCGATGGGGTCTGTCGCTATCGATGGAGCAGCAATTTTGATGCAAGGTGCAGTCTTAGTTATTGCAATACTTGGCGTCTTGCTTATTGCTGATCAGGAGCAATTCACAGTTCTTGCAGCAGCCGTTCCTGGTTCCGAAGAAGAACGCGAATCCCTTGAGAGCGGCCAGAAGCTCACTGAAGTTTATCCACTAACACTTTTTGCAGTCGCAGGCATGTTAGTCTTCCCAGTTTCTAATGACTTAATCTCATTGTTCGTAGCGCTGGAAATGCTTTCCTTGCCTCTTTATCTCATGGCGGGACTTTCACGCCGTCGCAGATTGCTCTCTCAAGAAGCAGCGCTGAAATACTTTCTACTGGGCGCATTTTCATCAGCATTCTTTCTCTTTGGGGCTGCCTATCTCTATGGGTATTCCGGTTCAGTTTCATTGGCTGGAATCCGCGACTCGGTAGTGGGTGGGAGCGGTAATGATGTCTTCTTTCTCATCGGCATAGCATTTCTTTCGATTGGACTTCTCTTTAAAGTGGGAGCAGTTCCATTCCATGCATGGACTCCGGATGTTTATCAAGGCGCACCAACGCCAGTAACTGCATTTATGGCAGCAGCGACAAAGGTGGCTGCTTTTGGTGCCATGTTAAGAATCTTCTACACAGCGTTTGCTAATGCATATTGGGACTGGCGCCCACTCATGACCGTGATTGCAATCATCACTATGTTATTTGGCTCCTTTGTTGCAATTGCGCAAAGAGATATCAAACGCATGTTGGCGTATTCATCTATCGCTCACGCTGGCTTCCTATTAGCAGGTGTGATTGCACTCAATAAAGCAGGGTTAGATGCATCAATTTTCTACCTTTTCGCATACGGAATTGCCACAGTCGGCGCCTTCGCAATCGTGACACTCGTACGAGATTCCACTGGTGAAGTAACGGATCTTAAGCGTTGGGCTGGCCTAGGAAAGCGCTCACCTTTCGCAGCATCACTTTTTGCAACATTCCTTCTAGCATTTGCTGGTATTCCACTGACAAGTGGATTCATTGGAAAGTTTTCAATCTTCTCTGCTGCATATGAAAGTGGAAACAAGGCGATAGTTGTCGTCGGAGTACTTTCAAGTGCTATCGCGGCTTATTTCTATATTCGAGTCATCGTTTTAATGTTCTTTACAGATCCAGCCGATGACGGAACGAGCGTAGTTATTCCTTCAATGTTAACCCGGATCACAGTTATCGCCGCGTTTATCATCACAATCTTCCTGGGTGTATTTCCAGCACCATTACTTAACTTCATTACCTCGCTCGCCTACTTCATACGCTGATGTCTTCAATCGGCATACCCAGTGTTTCAGAGGAGCTAGAAAAGGATCTCACTTCTGGGATGGTCAGAGTAGAAGAGCTTCTTTATTCTCACATTCAGGGTAAGTACCCACTTGTTGCAGAGACTTCTCGACATTTAGTAGCAGCTGGCGGCAAGCGGCTTCGGCCATTATTAACTCTTATAACTTCACATTTAGGGGATCCAGGAAAATCTGGCATTGTTGAAGCGGCGGTTGTCTGCGAACTTACACACCTTGCAACGCTTTATCACGATGACGTCATGGATGAAGCACTCTTGCGTCGGGGCGTTGAGAGCGCAAATTCAAAATGGGGAAATTCAATTGCAATTTTGACTGGCGACTATCTTTTTGCAAAAGCATCAGACCTTTTGGCAGATTTAGGAACAGAAGCAGTTCGATTGCAAGCACGAACTTTCGAGCGATTAGTTATTGGCCAAATTATGGAAACCCAAGGACCAGAAGGTGGACAGGACCCGTTAGAGCACTACCTTCAAGTAGTTGCAGATAAGACTGGATCTCTCATTTCGACGAGCGCTAGGTACGGGGCGCTGTTATCGGGCGCACGATCTGAGATCGTTGAAACAGTCACCGCTTTTGGAGAACAGATTGGAGTTGCTTTTCAGCTCGCCGATGATGTTATAGATATTGCAAGTTCGTCCGAAGATTCTGGCAAGACTCCTGGAACAGATTTACGTGAAGGAGTGCCAACACTTGTGACACTTAATGTGTTGAAATCAAACAATCCAGCGGATAGGGATTTACAAGAACTCTTGCGTGGACCGATAGATTCAGAGGTAGTAGTGGCTCAAGTGCTCGAAGCCCTGCGGACACATCCAGCCCTGGATGACTCGCGTGCACAATTGCTTCAAGTAGCCCAGAAGGCTCGACTTGCTCTAGGACCCTTGCCAATTTGCGATGCAACCGCCGCGCTGTTCTCACTATGCGAAACCGTGATTGAGCGCTCTCACTAAAAAGTTCTAATTATGGAACGGCGAGCTTTCAGTTTGTATTAGCCTTATGGCAACAGCGTTGTTACAAGAATGGACTGGTATGTCTGAGCAGTTTATCCATCCCTTTACTTTCGGAGATCGCACACAATCAGATCTTCTTGGTGGCAAAGGTGCAAACCTTGCAGAGATGGTTCGAATTGGCTTACCAGTTCCTCCTGGATTTACTATTACAACGCATGCATGCAGAGAGTTCTTAGCAAGCGGAGTAGTACCCCCAAAACTCAACGAAGAAATTAAGGCGTCCCTTAAAGCCTTAGAAAAGAGTGTCGAAAAGGAATTTGGTAATCCAAAGAAGCCTCTCTTGGTTTCTGTCCGATCTGGAGCAAAGTTTTCCATGCCTGGCATGATGGAAACCGTTCTTAACGTTGGCATGACTCCAGAGGTAGCAGAAAGTTTGGCTACACAAACTGGTAATCCACGCTTTGCCTGGGATTCGTATCGCCGCTTTATTGATATGTATGGTCGAATCGTTTGCGATGTTCCCCCTGAAGAGTTTCATAAAATTGAAAGTCGTGTGCTTGCAACGTTTTCGGTGGCGAGCATTCCTGAATTAGATGTTGCCGGATTGCGAGCGCTGGCAGATGGGTACATAAAAGCCACTGAAGCAATAACCGGAGTGTCTTTCCCCACCGATCCATATGACCACCTCACACGTTCGATTGAAGCGGTCTTTCATTCTTGGAATTCGGAGCGCGCTCAGCTTTATCGCCGCCGTGAACGCATTCCTTCAGATCTTGGCACTGCAGTCAATATTCAATCTATGGTTTTTGGAAATCTGAGTGATGATTCTGGAACAGGGGTTGCCTTTACTCGTGATCCTGCAACTGGGGAACCAGGCAGCTATGGAGATTACTTAGAGAGAGCACAAGGCGAAGATGTAGTTGCTGGTATTCGCAACACCATGTCCTTGGTCGAATTTGGCGAAAGAGCACCAAAAGTGCATGCTGAATTAGAACGGGTCATGAAATTACTCGAGGATCATTACAGAGATTTATGCGATATTGAATTCACGGTTGAAAAAGGCAAGCTCTGGATATTACAAACTCGCGTGGGTAAGCGCACTGCAGAGGCCGCATTCCGAATTGCAACGCAATTGGTTGATGAAGGCAAAATCTCTATGGATGAAGCGCTGGTGCGCACCTCTGGAGATCAGCTCGCCCAACTTATGTTTCCGCAATTTGACCTCACTGGTTCTGTCAAACCGATTGCTACAGGTATTCCAGCATCACCCGGCGCAGCAGTGGGCGAAGTAGTCTTTGACTCTCGTCGCGCATTTGATTTAGCTAAGGGCGGGCGCAAAGTTATTTTGGTGCGCCGCGAAACAAGTCCGGATGATTTAGTGGGAATGGTTGCCTCTGAAGGAATCTTGACCAGTCGCGGCGGAAAAACATCACACGCAGCAGTTGTTGCTCGTGGCATGGGTAAGACTGCCGTTTGTGGCACCGACAGCATTTCAGTAGATGAGCGAGCATCGCTCTTTACAGCAGGAAGTTTGACTGTTTATGAAGGTGAAACGATTTCTATCGATGGCTCCACCGGAAATGTTTATCTAGGCGTTATCCCCGTTATTGCATCCCCAGTAACTTCTTATCTGGAAGGCCTACTTTCTGCCGCAAGTGAAGAAGCATCGCCAGTTGTTAAGGCAGTGGACCGAATCTTGACTTATGCAGATGAAATCCGCACCTTAAATGTGCGCACTAATGCTGACACACCAGAGGATGCAATTCGTGCCCGCATACTTGGCGCCGAAGGTGTTGGACTTTGCCGCACCGAGCACATGTTCCTTGGACCACGTCGTTCCTATGTTGAACGCCTTGTATTAGCAGAAAATGATGAGATACAACGAGCCGTCATTGCAGAGATGGAACCTCTACAACGCGGCGACTTTGTTGGAATTATGATGGCGATGTCGGGCCTTCCCGTCACCATTCGCCTACTTGATCCGCCGCTGCATGAATTTTTGCCGCCACTTGCGCCGATGTCTGCAGATATGGCAAGAGCTGAAGCACTCGGGGAAGAAGTTCCGACCAGGGATGCAGCTATTTTTGCTGCGGTGAAACGCCTCCACGAAGCAAACCCTATGTTGGGATTGCGCGGAGTGCGCTTAGGTATTTTGATTCCCGAGCTTTACAAAATGCAAGTACGCGCATTGGTACACGCATACCTTGAAGTTAAGAAACTTGGACATGACCCCAAGCCGGAGGTAATGATTCCGCTCGTTGCAACTCAGCGCGAACTGTTGTATTTGCGTGAGACTTTGGAAGATGAAATCAAAAGGACTTTTGTTGGTACTGGAAAGAGTTTGGATATTCCCATTGGAACCATGATTGAGACGCCTCGCGCGGCAATTACTGCAGGACGTATGGGGCACTATGCAGACTTCTTCTCATTTGGAACTAACGACCTCACCCAACTTACGTGGGCATTTAGCCGTGATGATGTTGAGTCGACATTCTTGCCGCGTTATCTAGATTTAGAGCTCTTACCGTTTAATCCTTTTGAATCACTAGATCAAGCAGGGGTGGGGATTCTTGTTCGTACCGCAACAGAACAAGCGCGGGCCCTACGACCTGATTTCAAATTAGGTATTTGCGGTGAACATGGCGGAGACCCACGCAGTATTCACTTCTTCCACGAACTTGGACTTGATTACGTTTCGTGTTCGCCATTTCGTGTGCCAGTTGCCCGGTTAGAGGCAGGACGTGCCATGGTTCTAAAAAGCGCTACCGGAAGTTCGGTTTGATTTAAGCAAATCTCCGCCAAGGAAGACAAGCGCTGCCCAAATAAATCCAAAACCAATAACACGTCCAAGTGGCATAGCTTCATGGTTAATTAATGTGGCCACTAAGAACATGATCGTCGGCGTGATGTATTGCAAGAGCCCGCTTACGGTCAGAGGAAGACGAGTTGTGGCTCCGTTAAACCAGAGAAGTGGAACTATCGTGACCACCCCAGCACCCATAAGAAGAAGTGTGAATCTCAATTCTTGTCCAAATTGAGCACGACCCTGGGTTTCTAAATAGATCATGAAGGACAAGCTCGGCACTAAGGCAATAAGTGTTTCTACTGAGAGAGTTTCAAGTGCCCCAAGATTGAGCACCTTCTTGATGAGGCTGTAGGAGCCCCAAGAGACTGAAATTGCAAGTGCAATCCAAGGAATGGATCCGAATTCAAATGTGAGTACCGCAACTCCGAAGACGGCTAGAAGCACAGCGGTCCATTGCAATGGCCGCATACGTTCGCGGAATACGAAAACGCCAAAAGTTACACTGACGAGTGGGGTGATGAAATATCCGATAGAAGCTTCAAGGACTCGATTGACACTGACTGCCCAAATATAGACAGTCCAATTGATTGTTAATAATCCAGATGTTAATGCAAGCAATGACAAAATGCGGGGCTGGCGAAAAAGCATAAACATGTGGCGAAGTTTCTTTCGTGTCGCCAAAAAAATGATGCAGAGTACAAGAGACCAGATTCCTCGGTTAGCAAGAATTTCGAAAGGGCTTGCTTTGCCTAAATAGTGCCAATAAATGGGCAAAAGACCCCATGTAATGTAAGCGGCAAGTCCAAAGAAAAGTCCAGTTGCTTTATGCTCAACTTTAGAAATCAGAGATCACCGTCGTGGAACTATTCGATCTCATGTCCACCCCTTAATCTGCTTAAAAATTTCCGCAATGTGGAAGTTCTTCCAAGATTGCTGAGTTCTCGTCCAAAATCCCAACCGTGCGGTATAGGTGCAATCTTACATTATTAATTCATTTACATTTTCCGCTCTCAAGACTAAATTAACAGCGTAAATACGACCAGTGAAGCGATTGGATGGCGGCATGAATTTACTTGATAGCCTCTATCGCGACTCAAAAATGGACAAGATCTGGTCTTTGGACTCGACAATTTCTTACTGGTTGAAAGTGGAATCTGAATTAGCTGGAGCCCTCGCCGATGCACAAGTCATTTCGCGCAATGATGCCGAGGCCATTAGTAAAGCTTGTTCACAAGGCAATATTGACACTGCTCGCTTGATTCGTGAAAGTGCGAATGTTGGCTATCCAATTGTTTCGCTGATTTCGATGGTCTGCGAATCCCTCAGTGCGGAACAGGCTGGAAAAGTACATTGGGGGGCAACAACACAAGACATTATGGATTCGGCGCTTGTGCTCCAAATTAGAGATTCACTCAAACATGTATTAGAACTTCAAGTGCAATTTGGGAATTGTCTATCGGATTTAGCACAAAAGCATGCGAGGACTGTTATGGCGGGACGAACGCACGGCAAACAAGCAACTCCGACAACATTGGGAGCCAAGTGTGCTGTGTTTCTAGATCAACTTGTCGGCGACCGTAGGCGTTTATTGAATTCTTACAGCAGCATCAGCATTGTGTCGCTGCACGGTGCTGCAGGTACTTCGGCAGCCCTCTACCCGCATGGGGAGAGGGTAAGGGGAGCCTTGGCGGCACGATTGAATTTGGAGAATAAAACGATCCCGTGGCATGTAAACCGAAGCGCAGTAATTGAAGTTGGAGATGCGGTTTCTGCTTGCTTACAAACTCTTACTCGTCTTGCACGCGAGATCATAGATCTCTCTCGGACGGAGATTGCTGAAGTCAGCGAAGCAAGCTCTCAGTACAAAGGCGCATCATCAACAATGCCTCAAAAGGCTAACCCGATTGAATCTGAATCGATTATCGGGTTCGGAATAAGTGGATCAACCCACGTTCAGGCACTTCATCGAGCAAGTGAAGCAGGGCATGAAAGATCTGCAGGGGAATGGCAGATTGAATGGAGAGTCCTGCCAGATGTTTTTACCTGTGTGGCAGCGGCTTTAACGCTGGCAATTTCAGCAACAAAGAACCTTCAAGTATTTCCAGATCAGATGGTCAAGAACTGTGCGCTTGATGGCGGTTTGTTATTGGCAGAAGCAGCGATGATGCACGTTGCGCCACGAATGGGTCGGGATCAAGCTCACAAATTGCTGTATGAAGTATGCAGGGATACTAGAAAACTTAACGAGAACTTTGAACGTTCACTTCGTGCACATCTTGGTGAGAAATTTGACGGCCTCTTTAAGGATTTTTCTTTCGATCCATCCAATCATGTGGGCGATGCTTCGCGAGTGGCACTCGAGGGCGTGCGAATTTGGTCTGTTTCAAAAGCAGATTCAAATCCGATTTAAATACATGAGAGTAATTATCGCTGAACTTAAGCAAGAATCAAATACCTTCGCACCCCTGACAACTGTCGAGGATTTCAATGGATTTCATTTACTCTATGGTCACGATGTAATTGAGAAGCTCCAGGGCACAAACAGCGAGATTGCTGGATTCCTTAATGTCTTAAAAGCTAAGGGTCATGAAGCAATACCGATGATGGCCGCCTTTGCAGTTTCCGGTGGCCCACTCACTGCAGAGGCATACAAGTTTTTAACCGAGCGTCTATATTCTGGGATTCGATCTGCCGGGAAAATTGATGGAGTTCTTTTGGCACTGCACGGCGCAATGGTTAGCGTCGGCGAATCCGATGCTGATGGAGCAATTATTGAAAAGGTGAGAGAAATTGTTGGCTCAGATGTACCCATCATGGTGACAATGGACCTACACGCAAATATCACAAAAAAGAAGATCAAGAATGCAACGACCATTTCAGGTTTTCGCACCTGCCCGCATATTGATCTGATTGAAACCGGTGAACGTGCGGCTCGAATGCTTTGTGGAATTCTTGAAGGAACCTCCAACCCGACAATGGCCTGGCAAAAAGTTCCAATGGTGACACCGGCATGCAAGCAAATTGATTTCAAACCAGGTTCCTATCGAGATTTGTTACAAGAAACAATTTCGTTGGATTTGCGGGGAGCCATCGATAGTTCTGCCTTTACGGTTCAGCCCTGGCTAGATATTCCAGAATTGGGTTACGGAGCGATTGTTATCACCGAAAATAATCTTTCACTTGCAAAAGAACTCACAAGCCAATTGGCTCAGAAGATGTGGGAACTGCGCAGCGATCTTATAGATATCTCTCTTTTGACGCCTTCTCAAGCAATTGAGATTGCACTTAAGAAGAGTTCGGGCCCAGTGGTAATGAGTGATTTGGCTGATGGAACTGGTGCCGGCTCACCGGGGGATAGTTCTGCAGTTCTTGCTGCCCTCGTTGCAGCTAAGCCAAATAAGAGATGCTTAGTAAGTGTGTGTGATCCAGAAGTCGCTCTTTTGGCGGCTTCAGTTGGAGTTGGTGCTGAGATCTCTACATCAATCGGGGCTAAAAGGAGTTTTGAATTCTGTACCCCTACGCAAATTACCGCCACAGTCATTCGAAGCGGTGTTGAGCATTTTAGATTCACCCAAAAAGGTTACAACGGCATGAGAGTTGAAATGGGTCTCTGCGCAGTTCTTGAAATAGGCGAAATACGAGTTCTGGTTACATCACTTCCTGCCTTCACAACTGATCCAGAGTTCTACCGTTGCGTTGGACTCGAACCAAGCACGGCACAAATTGTCGTAGTTAAATCTCATGCTCAATTCCAAGATAGTTATGATGCGATAGCAAGTGAGATCATTTTCCTCGATACGCCAGGAATGAGTTCGGATAATGTGGCAGAACTTCCCTTTACAAAAATAGATCGGCCTCTCTATCCGTGGGACCTGGACCTAGTCTTTGATGCTCGGGTGGCGCTATGAGTTACAAATCTCCCTGGCCATCTCCAATAGATCTTTGGGCAGATCCGCCGTGGCACATGACCGGGAAATGTTTAACGGCCTGGTTCGAAACCGATATTAAACAGGTAGAGAGGATTCTCACGCCGTCGTTTATTCCAAAAGTTGGGCAGAGTGGAGTTGTCACTCGACTTCGTTTTTATGACATCAATTACTCTCCGGTAAACAATGAGAAATTCGCAAAGGAACGCCATTCTGGGCGCTTCAAAGAAGCGGTTATGGCATTTGCCGGTGAGATCAATGGCATAAAAGGTGAGTACTCCGCATTTATGTGGACTGACAGTCTGGTTTATTTTTCTTGGGGGAGGGAGAATTTTGGATGGCCATTGCTGATTTCTGATATTGAACTTTCTGGAAATTTTTGGGATCCATCGTCGGCGGACGCGACGAAAGGAAGAATTAGCGCGGAGGCCGCCACATTGGAGCTGACTTGCCAGAATGAAGTATTGGAAACCCTAACTGTGGGTCAAGCAACTAACTGGCTAACGCCCCGGCGCATTCTTTACCCGCATCAAAAGACGTTCGACAAAAGTGAGCTTTTGATAGTTAGGCCGACAATCCTTGACCCTGGCACACTCACATCTCATCTAGGAGAAGTTCATTTTTCAGCAGCAACGCATTCAATCCTTGCTGGATTACAACCCCTTGGCGCAACCACGATTCATCAACACAGTAATTTCTTATTAAGTGTTGGGAAAGACGTTGAATCTATACCTGAAAAATAGTGTGCTTTAGCGGTAATTCGTAAACTGAACAGCGAACTCCCACTTGGCCGCTTTGATCATCGCAATTGCATCTTGCAAATCATCGCGGCTCTTACTGGTCACTCGAAGTTCGTCGCCCTGAATCTGCGTTTTAATTGATTTTGGTCCTTCATCGCGAAGCAACTTGGCAACTTTCTTGGCATTTTCGGTGCTGATACCTTCTTTAAGTGGACAATTAATCTTGTAAATCTTGCCGCTCAGACCGGGCTCGCCCGGATCAATGTGCTTGAGTGAAACGTTACGCTTGACCAATTTGTCTTTCAATACATCGAGTGTGGCCTTAGCACGCTCTTCTGTGCCCGCCTCAATTAAAATCTTCTCGCCCTCTAGCTCTAATTTTGCGCCAGTATTTTTGAAGTCGAATCGAGTATCAATCTCGCGGATTGCTTGGTTGACTGCGTTATCTAATTCCATTCGGTCAATCTTGGAGACAACGTCAAAACTGCTATCTGATGCCATGAATGTGGCCCTCTTTCATGCGATAAAAGGCGGTATCTGCGCCTACTTGCCTACGGTATCCTTTCACCTCGCACAATCCATAATTGCCGCAAGTTCTGTTCGACCCTGGCGGGTTGCCCGAGCGGCCAATGGGAGGGGACTGTAAATCCCCCGGCTCTGCCTTCGAAGGTTCAAATCCTTCACCCGCCACCA
>WLPU01000010.1 GCA_009698615.1 Actinomycetota bacterium
CGAGAGAATTACTAGAGAATCTATCTATGCCCAAATCTGATGTGATAATTTCCCTTGTTTCCGTCTTCATTGGTTCGGCGATCACTTTTGCCGTCACTTATTTCGGTATTTTTAAAACCGAGAAATTTGCCAAGTTAGAAAAGAGTCGAGAGCGAGTTGGCACTGCACTCCTTCAATCATCGAAGTTGTTGGACACATTTACCAGCTACAAACCAAAACTATTATATCAATCTAGTTTTGGTCTAAAAATAGAGCCTGAGTCAAAAATTAGAATTAGCAGAGCAATAGAAATTTATGATGAAGCTAAATATTTACAATACCTTCTCCCACCACTCCTGAGGAAACGTTGGGACATGATGCTGGTCCTAATTTCTGAGTTTCAAAACTTAGATCAGATCGACGATATTCGAAAGAATCGGGCCTTGTGCGATGTTCAAAACTATATTCAATATGTTAGAGAGTCACTATTAGATTATTTGGACGAGAAACAAGTTCGCACAGAGCTTAAACGGCCGTATCTACAAAGAGAATCTGTGGAAAATTGGGTAGACGATTCGAAGGACATTTAACTACCTTTTAGAAAGTTTAGTTTCAAGACTTTGAGAGAGAAACTTCGCAAACTGCATAAAGGTAATCAATATTTAAGCAGTAGCTTCATCATAGAGACCTGCTCGCCTGGGGGTAAAAACTCAGGGAGGTAAAAGCTTTTGCCAGGAAGGTCTGGCAATTGTTAGCAGTACGGTCATCAGTAGAAGCAGTAATGTCAGGAAGGTTGACTTATTTTCCTCTTGGAAAAGGTCAAAACCCCGTCTATTATTTCTTCAAACAAGCTCAGATTGTCACTGTCCTATAACTCTTAATCAATGGATTACCACTTATTTCAATTTATCCCTCACTCCCTTTTCCTAAACTCTCTCGACCTTGTCTTACGTGAATAAGACTCATTCATCCGTTTTACGTTGTATTCGGGTGCTTCATATTCGGCATCGTGGGCTAGCTTGCCGAGTTCTTCGGCTTCGGTGCGAAGGATTGTCATTGTTTCTAGGGCACGTTCGTCATCGGTATCGATGAGGGATGATTCATGCAACTGTATGTTGGCACTGTCGTTGAGGCGCTTCATTGCACCTTTGACGTTTCCATTCTTGATCTCCTCAGAGGCAAGTGCTTTCTCGGTTTGAGCACTGATGACAAGGCGCTGTGCACGGACAATCGGATTAGCAATGCGCCCGGCTGCTTGATCACCAGGGACAACGTTGACATTAACGGGCAGAGTTACAGAGATGTCTTGTCGTTGGGCAAGGTTGAGATATTCGATGGTGATCTCTGCAATGGTGCAAAGGCCAAGGGATGAAATCTCGGGGACGCTGATACCAATAACAAAGCGACGGTTTTCACCTGCATAGAGGTCGCCTAGTTGCACAACATATGTATCGCCATCTCGGGGCTACCCCTCACTTGACCACGGTGATCGTCTTGGCCGCATTGGCATCATCAGGCTTGATTGTCACGATATCTCCCGCCTTAATGCCAGAAAGGTCCAGCTTGGAGCTCACACGCACGCGGGTGGTGTCAGTAATCGGGAATGTTTCATTGCCCCCGGACAAGGTGGTGACCACCACCGACTTGGCATCAATAGAGACCACGGTGCCGGCCACGTCGGCGGATACGGCCGTGGTTGTGCCTGATCCCCCAGCGAAAGCACCGGCTGCGCCAGAGGATGAGGCCCCACTTGAGGCTCCACTGGTCGCGCCACCATTGCGAATGCGTCCTGTGCCAAAACCACCGGCACCAAAACTGCTTGCACCCAAACCAGTTAGTGAAAGCCCGGCTCCACCTGTCTGCGTTGCTTTTTGTTTTCCGTAAGCAATGCCACCAGTAAATACAAGTGCAAATGCCACAACAACAAATAGCGCTTTAGTGCTCTTGGGCAATGGGCGATGTTTAGCTTCCTTCACAAGGTCAACAATCGTTTCATGCGATTGGTATTGAACATCGGCCGGTGTGAGATTTGAATCGTTACTCATAGCGAAGCGCCTCGATTGGTCGTAGGGATGCTGCACGGTTTGCTGGCCAACCGCCAAATATTAATCCGACAAGTGCACTGACAATGAATGCCAACAACACACTCGTTAATGAAACAACAGGTTTCACGCCAAGCACAGTGAAGTGTGAAATCCCTACACCTAAGGCAACGCCCGAGATACCGCCCATCAACGAAAGTAACATTGCCTCGATTAAGAACTGCGTCAAGATTGCCGACTTGGGCGCACCAATTGCTTTGCGAATACCGATTTCACGTGTGCGTTCAGTAACAGAGACCAACATGATGTTGGTGATTCCAATGCCACCCACAAGCAAACTAATAGCGGCAATCGCTGCAAGTAAAACAGTCAAGGTATGACTAGAAGTTGTGGAAGATGCAAGTATGGATGCCTGATTGAGGACGCGGTAATCGGCGTTCGCACCGGCCTTGATCTTATGTTGGGCACTCATGATTGTTGTGACTTCATCCATTGCGGCAGTCGTTGTTGAGGCATTTGTTGCCTCTACTTGGATCTGACTCAGTGATCCATAACCCGACATAGATCGTTGTACGAACGTAATCGGCGCAATTACGATGCTATCCGCATCTTGGAAACCACCTGTTGAACCTTTAGATTTCATGACTCCAACAACGGTGACAGATTGACCCTTACATCGAATTACTTCATTGAGCGGACTATCTGTACCAAAGAGATCCGTCGCTACCGTCGTGCCGATAATCACGACAGGCCGCCCGGCAACAACATCGTCGTTAGACCAGTAATAACCCTTATCTATAGGGCTATTTGAGGCCTCAAAGTATGAAGCCCACGTGCCCGTGATGTTCTGTGGAGTCGATGAAAGATTGCCGTAGGTACATGTGCCGGAGGCATTCAAGATAGGCGCAGCCATTTTTACATCGGGTGCCGTCGCCGGATCATTGAGTGCTTTGGCATCGGCAATCGTCAAACCCTTTGCATTGGAATTTGAACTCCGAGAAAAACGACCTGCCCCGCCAGATGACATGACGAGAATCGAGTTGGTACCTAACTTTTCAATTCCTTGTTTAACAGCAAGTGCAGAACCATTTCCTACTGCTGTTAAAACAATGACTGATGACACACCAATAAGTACACCAAGAACCGTCAGGCTCGATCGCATTCTGTTTGCGGTAATTCCGCGCGCTGCAAAGCGCCAAACTTCGCGAAGACCTAAGCCACCCATTTTGTATCCTCGACTACTTGACCATCACGCAAACGAATCATGCGACGGGCGGCGCGAGCAACTTCTTCTTCATGCGTAATGACAATTACGGTAGAACCCATGGCGTTAATCTTGTGCAAGAGTTCTAGGATTTCTTTAGTGGATTGCGTATCCAAAGCACCCGTAGGTTCATCCGCCAGCACCATCGCAGGGTTGGTTACTAATGCGCGCGCAATTGCCACACGTTGTTGTTGACCACCTGATAACTCTTGGGGTTCGTGTCTGCCGCGATCGCCTAGTCCTACAGATTCAAGAGCTGCAAGTGCGCGCTTTCTGCGCTCTGATAACGAGACGCCTTGATAGGCCAGAGGCAGTTCAACATTTTGCGCCGCACTGGTGCGAGGAATTAAGTTGAAGGATTGAAAAACAAAGCCAATCAATTGCGAGCGCACGACGGAGAGTTGTTCTTCATCGAGATCAGCAACATTTAGGTTCCGAATCCAATAATCCCCCTCCGTGGGAATATCCAAACACCCCAAGATATTCATCAAAGTTGTTTTACCCGAACCCGATGCGCCCATGATTGCCACGAATTCACCTTGTTCTATTTCCAAGGAGACCCCACGAAGTGCATGCACCGCTGTCTCTCCCTGGCCAAATACTTTGGTGATCCCCTCGATTTTTACTACCGGAGGTGCGAATTGACTCATTAGCCGCCCATGCCTGCTGGCGGTAGGCGAGCCCCTCGTATTCCACCCACCGGGAATCCGCTAGATGCCGATGTCCCAGTACTTGTCCGAAGTTCAACCTTGTCGCCTTCTTTAAGTCCTGAAGTAATTTCAGTGACGGTGTCACCTTTAAGTCCGACAGTGACCACCTTGCGCACACCAGCAATACCAACCTTTGTTGGCGCAAGTGTCACGGTGTAATTACCGCCGCGTTGAGTCAACGCCGATGATGTGACTGCAAGAACGCTCAACGACTGCGCTGTCATCACACTCACTTGAGCGGTCATACCAGGCTTTACGCCATCGGGTTCTCCGCTCATGGAAAAAGTCACCGTGTATGAGGTAACACTGCCACCGCCGGTTGAAGTGTTATTCAAAGGTGCAATCGAAATTACTTCACCCGTAGCGCTGGAATCTGCGATGGAGTCAAAAGTAATTGTGGCTTGCTGGCCCACCTGTAGCGAAACAATATCTGCTTCGGCAAATGAGGCTGTAACTTGAAGACCAGTGAGATCGGTCAAGACGATAAAGCCCGAAGTACCTGTCGTGCCTGCAGTCGTTGAACCTGCATTCATTCCTACTGCACTTGCAACTGCAGCAACGGTTGCCGACACAGGGGCATACATCTTTGTGTTATCAACATTGATTTGGGCGTTTTCCAGTTGGGCTTTTGCAGTCTCGAGCGAACTCGCCAAAGTTACCGCTTGTGCCGCTGCTGCGTTTTGAGCATTCACTTTTGCACGCTGGGCCGCCGCGATATTTGCCTTGGCAGTTTCGATGTCAATTTGCAAAGCTGGTTGGTTAGCAACCGCTTGCGATGATTTCAAAGAAGCAAGAGATGCTTGAGCATTGAGCAATGAACGTCTAGCACTATCTACAGCCAAGATTGCTGCAGCATCAGATTGCGCATCTTTAGTTTCGCCGACAACTTTGGCTTGTTGTGCATCTTGCAAAGCTAAAACTTGTGTACGAGAAAATGTGTTTGTTACGCAATCAAGTCCCATAGCCAATACCGTTGGACACTTTTGGTCCCAGTCATATTGTGCCCGATCGATCACCTTGTTATAGGCGATTAAGTTGAGGGCAATGTTGTCCTCAACCTGCTTTTGTGAAACCAGGGCGTTGTTATATGAGGCCGTGGCGTTCTCAATCGCCAATTGCTGAGAGGCAATTGCTTTGACTTGCGTATCCAAAGTTGCCGCCGTTGGCCCTGCCGTGAGTTTTGTTAGTGCGTTTTGGGCGTTCGTGATCGCTTGATCATTAGTAGCATCGGTAGAAATTAACGTTTGCGCCGCAGTAGAAATGGCAGCTTCGGCATTCTTTTCCGAAATCGTTGCCTGCAAGAGAGCTAATCGCACAGACCGGTCATCGGTCGTTGCAAGGAGTTCGCCCTTTCTTACCTTGTCACCCACTTTCACATTAAGTGTCTTAACTATTCCTGAAGTACCGAAATTCACTCCAACATCAAGTGAAGGTTGCACCGTTCCTGATGCGCTCACTGTTGTGGAAACATCTTGGACGCTGACAGTTGCTGTTCGGGCAACGGTTATGACCGCTTTGGGATACAAAGTGCGATATCCGTAGAAACCAATAGCAACAAGGCCTGCAATCAGTAGGACATTAAGAATGATATTTCTGCGACGAAACATTAGTTATTTCCCCCTGGACGCGTCGGCATAGTAAAGCCGGAAGATTTCTGGCACTTAATTAGCGCAACGGCCGTGTCAGGATCTGATTGGTCGTAGCGACCAAATCCACTCGTTGATTTAAATCCAGCTTTTGTCATGCAGGTTTCGAATGCTTGTAATTTCGCTGGATCAAATCTTCCGCCACCATTGAATCCACCTGTTGGCAATGCGATCTTGCAAGCTTTATATGCAGAAGCCATCTTTGTTGGATCAAAGTTTCCGCGATTGATTCCTGCGCCACCAGTTGGTCTCGCAGTTGGCCTAGCGGCACCGGGCGTGGGAATGACTAATCCGTTCTTTGCTAAACACGAACGTTGAGCAGTAGTTAGATTTGCGAAACGACCTCTGAAACCTCCTGCTCCTTCACCTGCCCGAGCACTGGGAGCAACAGTAATTTTCACCATGGGCTTTGCTGCGCTTGTTGCTTTTGCAGTTGCTTTAGGCGTTGCCTTTGCCGTGACTTTCGGTTTTGGTGCGCTCGATGCCGCTAAAGAAGTGGGCATCGATCCGATAACTAGAACTGATGTCGCAAAAGATATGGCGCCCAGAGATAGTAATTTTCCTAAAGATTTAGCGGATTGAACTCTCGCAATGGAATGTCGTTTCATGCACTTAGATAACGCTCTTAACCTGTGAAAAGGCTGTGAAATCGTTACTTGTTCGCTTAGGCTGGAACGCGAAGAACCTGCCCTGCTTGAACATCGGGTTGTACTAACGAGTTCACTGAAACAATCTCATCGACCATGGCGCGGACATCCCCATGTCCATCACCTATTGCAGCTGCAGTATCGGCAGCGATCGACCACAACGTTTCGCCAGGTGCGACAACGACTTTGATGTAGGTAGTCGAGCCCGCTTGGCCAACTGAATCTCCACCGGATGTGAATACCGCTGGCAAGATTCGAACTCGCCACCTAGCCCTTAGTCAAAGAAGCGCTCGTTAACGCGAGTTACAGTGCAAGGCCCCGCAGAGGAATCTGCGGGTTTTTCTCTTGTGCAAGGAAGTGATTTCTAAGTGAATGTTGTCGGTTACGGACGGACGACTATCTCAACAATTTTCTCTGCAGTTGCAGATTCGCCCAATTCATCGCTGACATTGGTTGTGATCCCATTAATTTGTGCTGCAGATATGAGTGCTAGTTGAGATGCAATGTCAGTCATCCAATACAAGGCGCTGGGCCCGGCGCGATCCAAGATGCTCTGCGCCCGCGCTAACTGCACAGCACTAAATTTTTCTCGATCGTTATTGTCATCATCAATCACGGAGAGAAGAAATTGCTTAATTTCAAAGGCAATGCCGGTTGAGTGGTTATCGCTTTCAATGATTTGCTTAAGTTCAGCATCTAAGCCTCTGGGCTTTTTTCTACGCTTGGTGCCCTTTAGGAATAGGAAGATCAGCAAGGTTAAGAGGAGTGTCTCGATCATGTGAGAAAACTACCTTCGGTGGCTGACATTGTCGGTCCGTGGGGGCAGACTAGGGCCATGGGATTGATAGCGAACTTCAAAGCAAAACGGGCAGCTAAACAAGCACTGGCCGTCTATGAACATAAACATATGCGCTGGGAACAAGACTCTGCGATATTCAAGAAGATCAACGAAGCATTTACTCTTGCCGTTCAAGGAAAGGATGCCGCTGAAAGTAGCCTTGTAAATAAAGCCGGCGAGTGTGTCCTCTGGCATGGGCAAGCAACATTTCATGAAGCAGGTAAGACTCCTGGTCACTATGTCGGTGGCAGTCAAGGCGTGAGCATCCCGATTGTTGGCGGTATCCGCTATCGCGTTGGTGCAATGCGCGGAACATTTATTCCTGGCGATGAAGTACAGGTAGAGAAGGACTCAGGTGAGGTCTATATAACGACGGAAAGATTGATTTTCAACGGCATTACCAATTCCAAGGAGTGGGACTTCGATAAGTGGACTGGAGCCCAATGTGACGATGCAGAAGATAGTTATATCTTCCACGTGTCAAACCGACAAAAAACATCCGGCCTCACATTTGATCCCGGCATTGGGCGGGAATTCAACCGCGTGCTTGCTCAAGCATTGCAGTGTGCAGAAAGTAACCCCGCCGCTGTTCTTGCAGAACTCAAAAATGTTGCTAAGGAATTAGTTGAGAACGAACCCACGTTAGAGGCATAAGTCCCAATCCGTAAGTAGTTGTTTCGATCGCGATAGAAACTAAAGTAGCCCCACGCGACTAACTGCGGGGTTTTCCTGTGGGGTCATTTACTCCTGATCCCTCACCAGTTTGCTTACTTATGCAAGGGGAGATAATTTCCTCATATGCACTTTCTGCAAGGGATCCCGGGGTTTATGGGGACTGCATTTCTCTTAGCAATGGTGCCAGGCCAAGGCGTGGCAATGATACTTCGTCAATCAATTCTTGGTGGTAGAACGGCAGCGATCTGGTCAGTGCTTGGAAATAGTTCAGGTCTCATTGTCTGGGGCACTTTATCTTCTGTGGGTCTTTCTGCGATCTTTGCCGCATCTCCTACCGCATACAACATACTTAAATGGATTGGTGTTGCATTTCTGTGCGGACTTTCAATCCAAACCCTTTTACAACTTCGTCATGCATCTGGAAAGTTTGAACTCGATGGGAAGGTTAATTCATCAAGGGGCGCTGCCTACCGCCTCGGACTTATTACAAATCTCAGCAACGTGAAAGCGGCTGTTTTTGCTGTGGCATTTGTGCCTGCATTTGTTCCGAAGGATTTTAACCTTGGGCTTGGTATTTTCATCTTGGGGTTCATTTGGGCATTTACCTCCCTTGCGTGGTATTTAATTCTCATCTCTATGGTCGATCTTGCATCGGCACAATTGAGCAAACCTAAGACGCGACGCATCCTTACTGGTTTATCTGCCGTGGGCATCCTTGCCTTAGCTCTTGGATTAGCGCTCTCACAACACCATGCGTGAAGCGTGAAGCGTGATGCGTTAAAGGGGATTTAGATTCTGATTGCGTTGAATAATGCCTATTTTTTGTGAGATAAGAGAAAATCAAAAACGGCAGAAATAAAAGCGCTGTTTAACTTTGGCACATGCACGCCTCCTGAGATTGTCCACATCTCTATTGCTATCCCCTTAGGGCACTTATAACTTTCCTTAGATGTTTCAGCACCAGCCAGGGATGGCTCGTAATCAAATGTTGCTTTAGCTTTAATTAGGAGGGTGGAGGTAGAGCATCCGTTGATACCTGCCCAATTACGCGTTTCATCTTTAACGCTGGGGTAGGGATGTGTTGGATCGCCAAAGACATTGCCACCGTTAATATTTATTAGCTCATCGGCGGTGCCATTTATCTGTAAGACACTGACGGGGTGATCTGCTTTGCATTGAGTGGGATCTGCGAACGTAGAACCCTCAAGGTTCACTATCGCTGCAATTTGAGCTGAGTTATTGCATGCCACGGTATAAGACATGAATCCACCATTGGAATGACCAAGGAAATAGATTCGCTTGGGGTCTATGGAAACTTTGGTTCCAATTTGCTTCACAAGATCCATGAGGTAGGCAGAATCATCAACGCCACTTGCATTGAAATCGCAGCACGAACCCGTCGCGTTCCAAAAAGATAGCCCGTCAACATTTCTGGTGCCAGATGGAACTGCCAGCACAACACCGCGCTTATAAGCCTCAGGTGTGAGATTCATCAAAGTCATCAGGTCGCTAGTACTTGCCGTGAAACCATGAAGTGCAACAAGTAACGGGGCTGGCACCTTTGACTTCAGGGTTCCTGGGATAAATACCTGCACTGGCCTTGCACCGGCAATTGTGATGAATTTACTTGCCTTTAACTTGGAAATATTTACATCTTTACTCCATGTGAAATTACTTGCCGCCACTGGTGGCGGTGCGCTCTTGGATCCAGAAGATGGACCAGAAGATGGAGCCGATGCGGCAGGAGTTTCTATGGGAGGAAGTGGGTCGCCATCAATCCACCATCGTGCAGTGTCTTGAATAAGAATGCAGGCCAACACCTTTCCAGTGAATGAACTTGTTGTTTTTTGACCAACATCCGAAGGAGCACATGTTCTTCCTGGTGCTGCAGCCCCTGGTGGATATCCGTCATCTAATCCTGTGGCATAAGAGATAGAAGTAATGGAAAGTGAAAGTAAAGAGCCAACTGTGAGTGCGACAAGGATGGAGGCTCGTGAAGAAGCTTTCATGGCTTATTAGATTACAAAGTAAAAGCTTTTAGCAACCACCTGGCAGGGGTTATTTATGGCTCCTGTGGAGAGAGCGAAGAAAGAGTTGTTTCCAGCGGAGAGTCTTCATGTATCACTAATTCACCATTCACCTGCAGTTTCCGTAGCCTTACCTAAAGCAATAGATGATGTGGCCATGGACCAATGGCAGCTCGTGCATTACCTACATTCTCGTCAGCGCACAACCAGTTCTCACGCCGATTTAGAGCTCGATCAAAAATCTCGAAGCAGTCGTATCCGTCGCGCCACTGAAAAATATGACGAAGAACTCCTACGTCAATCCATTATCTTGGATCAAAGCAGGAGCATCGCTTAAAAAAGCAACATGCACTTTCCATAAAACAGAACAACCCCCTCACGGAATCTGTGAGGGGGTTGTTTACTGTGGAACTAAAGTGCTTTGTGTATGTCTAGATTTTCCTTAATAATGTGAACCTTGAAAGTCCATAGATTCTCAGCACGTGGATCAATAATTAATTCTACCCAGTGGTTGAATCCAGAGCCAAATGTCTGAACACGTGTGAAGTTCTCAACCAATGAACCTTTGTCTTTTTCTATTAGCTTCCCATCTGTTTCATTCATTGGCATATCAACTTGGTACCAGTGTTCATCACCATTTTGTAGCAATACTGGCTTCTTGAACTTCAAAGTATTAGTCAACAACGCCTGCTTCACGTTAGCAAATGCTGCGGTGTTTTCGTTATTTGGAACTGCCGCATCACGTGCATAGCCTTCCCAGTCCATGTTGGCCTGAAGAACTACAATAACGCCTGCCGAACCAACAGATTTTGCTTCATCAAAACCCTTATTAATCCAAGCCACGTTCGCTGCATCGCGAGCTTTGTATTCAACGTCATCGCCGTCCTTGGCTAAATCGTTATAAGTCTTAAAGGCCGGTGTGGCAACCGCAGAGTTGTTTGCAGATCCTGGAACGTGAGGGAATATGTAGGTAATTCCCTTGAAAGAGAAGAACTGCATTTCTGGATACTTCGAATCATGTGAAACAGCGATTCGGCTATTTGGTGCGCCTAACTTGATGTAAGTACCATCTGCTTTTTGGAAAAAGTTAGAGCGCACGAGCGCTAAACGAGTTAATGGGTCATATGCGCCTTTGACTGCACGATCGCAATCTACCCACTCATTGTCTCCCACTGAATAAAAAACCGGCTTTGTAAATTTGTCAAAGAAGTTTGTCTTCAGCGCTGGATAAGCCTCATCCGTGCACTTGTCACCCTTACCGCTCATGGTGTCGCCACCAAAAAGTGCCAATGTGACATCAGATGCGTTTATGGAGGCGATCACATTTGGTGTCTGAGTAACACCTTTCGCGTCATATGGCATATCTCCAATGAGTGCGACGCTGTATTTGAATGCTTGGGCGGCGTTTGCCTGTGAGGCCGCTACGTTGGCAATTACCAATGCGAGGGACCCGATAGTCAAAAATGCGATGGTGCGCTTAAGATTTTTTAGTGTGAATGATTTTGTCATTCGTGAATCATTATTCCCCTAGGCGACCATTTAGGAAACGATTCCCAGTTTTTTGCTAAACGAGAGATGAATATCAGATGCAACGGAAGATTTGCTTACTTGCCGATACCTGCGGTGAGGCCGTTGACTAGTTGGCGCTGGAAAATTAGATAAACAACTACGGCAGGAATCGCCGAGATTAATGAGCCTGCCATGAGGACCGGAATATCGGTGACGCGGCCCGCTGATAGCGCGCCTAGTCCTACCGTGATTGTGCGGTAGTTCGGATCTTGAATAAAGAGCAAGCCAACTAATAGGTCATCCCAAATTTGAATGAATTGAAGAACGATCACGGTAATCACTGCTGGCACAGCAAGTGGCATTGCTACCTTGCGAAAGACTGCGCCATAACTTAGGCCATCTACAACTGCAGCCTCAACAAGATCATCTGGAATCCCTCGGAAATATGACGTCATCAGAAAAGTGGCAAACGGTGTGCCAAGTGCTGCATAAACAAATATCGCGCCCCAATATCCAGTTAAGAGATTGAGTTTGCTGGCATTTATGTAGGCGGGAATGATGATTGATTGCAGCGGAATCAACATCGCACCGACGATTCCGAGGAAGAAATAGGGCGATGCCTTGGAGCGCAATTTTGCAAGAGCGAAGCCGGCCATTGTTGCCACAAATAAGATAATGAAGATCGCTCCAGCACAGACAAGTGTGGAATTGATTAATTGGCGCCCTACTGGCAGAGCTTTAAAGAGATTGTGCCACGAAGAAAGAGAGTGACCGGGGGCGCCAAAATATTGTTCTTTTGATTTAAAGGATGTAGCGATCATAAATATAAATGGATAGAGCATGACAACAGCCAACAGGGACATCGTTGCAAAGATCAATGTGTTCTTGAGGCCAAATTTCTTTTTCATCTACTCATCTCGATTTCTCATAATAAGTAGTTGGCCAACGCCCAAAATTGCCATTATGAAAAATAGGAGAACTCCCAGCATCGCGCCAGTACCAAAATCCCCACGTGAGAATGCGCTTTGATAAATGAAGAACTCTAGGGTTGTTGTTCCAAAGCCTGGTCCCCCGCCTGTCATTACAAAGATCAGACTAAAGAGCGCGGTAAAGGCGCTAATGATGGTGATGATGAATGAAAATTGAATGAAGCGAGTCAATTGCGGCAAGGTAATGCTTCTAAAGATTCGTAGATTGTTGGCGCCATCCATGCGTGCTGCTTCATTAAGGGATTGATCAAGGGTCGCCATACCGGTCAGGAAAATAATGGTGTTGGTTCCCACCATTGACCAAATAAATGTAATCCCGACAGTAAAGAGCGCGCCTTGCTCAGATGAAAGCAGGTCGGTCTTTATGAAGCCAAGCCCAGCCCCGCGAAGAAGGCCATTTAATAAGCCCTCTTGGGCGAAGAAACGCATTGCAACCATTCCGATAACAACCCACGAGATTGCAGTGGGGAGAAAATAAATAGTTCGGAAAACTTTCCAACCAACTACTTTCTCATTCAGCAGAAATGCAATCCCCATGGGAAAGAGAATCGCGATCGGAACTCCGAGTAATAAATAGCCATTGTTTTGCAGTACTCGCCAAAAGATTGGGTTATGAAGCTCGTGCGTGTAAGTACTAATGCCATGCCAGATTGCGGTGATGCCGTTCCACTCGGTAAATGAGAAGTATCCAGCCTGAATGATGGGAATCCCAAGGAAAGCGGCAACCAATATCAAGGCAGGGGAGGCAAAGATCAAGCCTGTGCGACGCCTGCTCTTATGGAGCGGACTTACCTTTTTCATTTACTCATCTCTCAAGAATTACCAGTGAAATGACGAGAGTGGGACCATGGGCCCCACTCTCGTCGCTTCGTACTACTAGAGGATTGCTTACTGCTTAGTTATAGGGAATTTCCACGCTTTGCAGGAGCGAGGTTGTTCCAGACCTGATTCATCTGCTTCAAGCCATCTGCAACAGATGTCTTTCCACCAAGAATTGCAGGAAGGATTTTATTTCCAGCATCTACGACATCGCCCTGAAGAACGTTGTCGAGCATTGGATAGCGAGTGAAACCTTGCTTTGCAGCAAAGTCCAACATCTGCTGATTGACTGCATTTGAAGTTGTAGAACCGTTAACGTTTGGAATCAAACCAACGCTGTCAACAATCTTTGCAGCATCAGCAGTTGTCATCCAAGTGAGGAATGCTGCTGCAGCCTTTTGATTCTTTGAATAGTTAGTCAATGACAGACCTTGACCAGCAAACTCAACTACGCCCTTGATTGGCTTATCTGAGAATGGTGGGATGAAGGCGGCAACGTTTGTCTTCATTGCATCGGTGAACTTCTTGGTGTCCCAAGTTCCATCGATGATCATTGCGGCTTTTCCGCCAATGAAATCTTCAACGTTATTTGTCTTAGTCAAAACGTCGGCATTTGTGCAGCCCTTGCTCTTGAGTGCGGCGTATTTTGTATAGGAATCAGTGTTTGTTGCTGAGTTCCACATATTCTTTCCGCTGTAGAGATCGCGTAGACCAGAAACTGAAGATTGTCCGATCGCGATGTAGCTTGCGTCATACCATGGGTAGTACAAGGCGCCAAGGCTCTGGCCACCATTACCGTAAACCATCGGTGTGTAACCAGCGCTCTTGAGCTTTGTGCAAGCGGCATAGAGATCGTTCCAATTTGTTGGAACAGACTTAACGCCTGCCTTTGCAAATGCTGCCTTGTTATAGAAACCGATGTAGAACTGGCGATCGAAAGGCATTACGTAAGGTCCCTTTGCAGCATCGAAGTTCTCGGATGACCAGTTGAGAGAGCCTTCATTTGCTAGCGCTGCTGCAGGAACCACACCCTTTAGATTCGTTAGATAGCTCTTGTATTGCAGAGCGAAAAGACCGGTCCACATCAGTGCAAGGTCTGGACCCTTCTTTGAAACAGCTGCTGCTTGCAAAAGTGCGAAGTAGTTATCGCCAGGTTGATCTACTAATTTAAATGTGACGCCTGGGTTTGCCTTTGAATAGGCATCTGTTAACCCTTTAACGGCTTCGGCGTTCTGAGTTGTACCTAAGTTGTGCCAAATAGTAATTGTGGTGCCAGCTGCTTGAGCTGTGCTCTGGGTTAAGCCAATTCCAGTGATTGCGAGTGTGAATGCAATGACTGCGGGGAGAAGAGATTTTCTACGCATTAATCCTCCAGTTGTAGTGTTTGTCGAACTTTATTCCACAAACCTACTTCTTGGCTAGGAACGTCCGACAACCGGCGGTATGAATTTCAGCGCACTCTTTGTTTTTGGGCGCAGGAAATCTAAATCACATCCCTGATCGGCCTGCAGAACATGGTTTTGATACAGGGCCGGCCAGCCGCGTTCGTGTTCTCGGACCGGGGCGCCCCATGCCGCTTTGCGCGCTGCCAACTCAGCTTCGTCAACTAATAATTCTAATTTTCCGGCAAGAACATCTAATGCAATTTCGTCGCCATCGTGAACTAACGCGAGCATCCCGCCAATTGCAGCCTCAGGTGCAACGTGCAAAATGCATGTACCAAAAGATGTTCCGGACATTCTGGCATCAGAGATGCGAACCATATCGGTGACGCCTTCTTCTAATAATTTCTTCGGAACCGGAATCATTCCCCACTCGGGCATTCCTGGAACTCCTACTGGTCCGCAATCACGAAGTACTAAGACAGAATCTTTCGTAATTCCCAGGCCCGGATCATCAATGCGACTGCGCATATCGGCATAACCATGAAAGACAATTGCTGGACCTTGATGCTTCATTAATTCAGGCGATGCAGCTGATACTTTAATAATTGCACCGGCTTTGGCGAGGTTTCCCTTCACCATCGCAAATGCGCCACTGGGATAGAGCGGGTTACTCAATGAGCGAATCGTGGTGCCCTTTGGTTGAACACCAGAAACAATCTCGCGCCAACTTTTACCAAGGATAGTTTTTTCATCAAGTTCAAAGTCTTTCGAAATAGTTGAAATCAGCGCAGGGACCCCACCGGCTGCATGGAAATCTTGAATCAAACCAGCACCCGAGGGTTCAACATCGGCAAGGACTGAAAGCCCCTTTGCTAATTCGTTGATCGAATCCATTGTTAACTCACCAAATACCCGGCCAGAAATTGCTAACAAATGAATGACTGCATTGGTAGAGCCACCACAAGCATGGAGTACTCGAAGGGCATTTCGAAAAGCTGCGGGTGTCAAAATGCTTGAAGGGCGAATATTGTCATTGACCATCCGAACGATGGCGGTACCCGAATCAAATGCCGTTGCCATGCGTGCTGGATCGTTTTCGGCAATCGTTGATGTGCCGGGCAAAGATAATCCCAACGTTTCCACCATCATTGCTACAGATGACGCTGTCCCCATTGTGTTGCAAGAACCTAGGCCGCAATTGAGACAACCTTCGAATTCTTTCCATTCGGCTTTACTAATTTTATTTGCACGGTAATCCGACCACATCCGCCATAGATCGGTACCGGTCCCAACCTTCTTGCCGCGAAAGAGTGCTGGCGGCCGAGCACCTGCAGTGAACATAATCGTTGGTAGATCAGTACTGATGGCGCCCATTAATGAACCAGGCACACTCTTATCGCAATTTGCCAGAAGGACTACGCCGTCAATCGGATAGGAGCGCAAATATTCTTCGACTTCCATCGAGAGCATGTTTCGATAGAGCATCGCGCTTGGTTTCATTAAATCTTCACCAAGAGACATGACGGGAAATACGACTGGGATTGCCCCTGATTCAATGATTCCCCGCTTTATTTCTGGAATAAAATCTCGAAGTGGCAAGTTGCAAGGATTGAGTTCGCTTGATGAGTCAGCAATTCCAATAATTGGCTTGGTGTTATTGGCATCCAGCTCATATCCAACCGAAGCCATCACAACGCGGTGGGAAAGCGCCACCTCATCATCGCCGGCAAACCACTCGCTACTGCGCAGATGTGCCATAAGTCAGATCCTACCCT
Source organism: Actinomycetota bacterium (assembly GCA_009698615.1). GTDB lineage: Bacteria > Actinomycetota > Actinomycetes > Nanopelagicales > Nanopelagicaceae > QYPT01. Next base: position 16,306 of record WLPU01000010.1, read on the forward strand.
GCGCCAAGTTGCGAGTAGTATTTCGCCCACTATGAAATCACTCATTACACCTGGCGATAAGACCGTAGCCCTTCTAGAAGTTGCTGATCCAGTGCCTGTTGCTGGTGAAATTTTAGTTGCACCAATTTATGCTGGCGTGTGCGCTACAGATATAGAAGTAATTAACGGCGAACTTGATCCAGATTTTGTGGTTTATCCAGCAACTCTTGGACATGAATGGTGTGGTCGTGTTGTTGGGCATGGTCCCGGTGTGAGCAAGCCTGCAATTGGTTCTCGCATTGTTGTCACTGGTTTAGTGCCTTGCAGTACCTGTTTTGAATGCTTAGCGGGTGCAACTAATAGATGTCTGACCTATAGCGAAATTGGATTCACGCGACCAGGTGCGGCAGCAGAACTTGTAACCGTCCCAGCTTTTTTAGCACACGTTGTTGCAGATAGCGTGTCTAATGAAACTGCAGTTCTTGCAGAGCCCACTGCAGTTGTGACGCAAGCATTTACAAATGCGAACCCAAAGCCAGGGGCCACAATTTTGATCGTCGGAGATGGAACTATCGCAATGATTGCGGCCTCTCTTGCAAAAACTTTCCAGCCATCACTTGTACATATGCTTGGACTCAAGCCTGGGCAAGCAGAGATGGCAAAGCGGGCTGGCGTTGACCAATTCTTAACTGAGCCAACTGAACAAAAATACGACATTATTATTGAAGCGGCAGGTTCTATGGAACGAATCACTGGTGCTATCAAGCAACTTAACCGTGGCGGCACCCTGGTGCTTGTTGGTTACACGGGCTTTGGAAATATGACACCGATCATGGTTGATAACGTGATTAACGGTGAAATAAAGATTCTTGGATCCTTTGCATCAACTGTCAAGGCGTGGGCAACCGCTGTGGGACTGATGAACTCGGGAAAACTGGACTTATCATATTTGGTTACACACAAATTCCCACTTGCAGATTTTGCCCAAGCCATTGACGCACTGAAGAACGCGCCGGCTCCGCGTGGAAAAGTTGCCTTAGTTATTTCTGCTTAAGGCTTTACCTGCGGGGCTTTTTCTTGCCGAAAATATTAAGAAGGATTACTTCTTGGCGGCGTGCGTGTATTTGCGAACGCTTAATGGAACGAAAACGAGAAGTATCAAGACCATATATATCAATGACATAGGAAGTGGATGCTCGCTGGGAAAGGATCCAGCAGTTGCGCCAAATTGGTTCTTGAGGCCAAAGAGTTCGCGACATGCAGCAACCATTGTCGAAACGGGATTCCATTCGGCAACATACTGCAACGCTCGAGGCATTCCCGTTGTTGGAGCAAATGCATTAGATAAGAACGTCAGTGGGAAGGTAATCAAGAAACTAACGTTTTGAACAACTCGATAGTCGCGGGCAGAAAGCCCGGCAAATATTCCAACCCATGAAAGCGCATAACCAAAGGCGAGTAAGAAAATAAATGCAAGTCCAATTTTGACTGGTCCTGATGTCGGACGCCATCCAACAAGAAATCCAGCGATACCCATAACAAATAAGACAACAACATTGAGTAAGCCATCACCAAGAGTGCGACCAAAGACCAATGCAGAACGAGAAATTGGAAGTGACCTAAAGCGATCGATCAAGCCTTTAGTCATGTCTTCTGCAAGCCCTGACGCTGTGGCAGCAAGAGTAAATGCGGTGGTTTGCACGAAGATGCCAGGCATCAGTAGCTGCACATACCCACCCGGTTGACCGGTATTTATTGAGCCGCCGAATACATAGCGAAAGAGAAGAACAAACATCACTGGCTGAATTGTTGAAAATATTAATACCTCGGGTACGCGAGCTAATTGCAAAAGCTGACGTTTAGTGATGATCAAAGCATCAGTTAGCGCTCTCATGCTTTGGCTCCCTTTACTTTTTTATCCTTTTTCGATTTTCTTCCAGAACGCTTGCCCGTATCAAGTTCTTTAACTTCATCCTCTGCAGCATGTCCGGTGAGTGACATAAAAACATCATCAAGGGACGGACGCTTAAGGCCAACATCAAGGGGGTGAATCCCCGCGGTATCGAGTGAGCGCAATACTTCAATCAGTGCGCCAGCGCCGGTTGTCACGGGAGCTGAAATTAATCGCAGGCCTTCATCCAGTGAAGCCTTTTGTCCACTGACTCGAGAAACTATTTCCATAGTGGCGCCGACATGTTGTTGATCAACGACCACCTCTAAGCGCTCACCACCAACTTGAGTCTTAAGTGCATCTGATGTGCCGCGAGCAATTACTTTTCCGTGATCAATGACTGCAATGTCATCGGCTAATTGGTCTGCTTCGTCTAAATATTGAGTTGTGAGCAACAACGTCACACCGCCTTTAACTAGCTCTTCGATGACTCCCCACATCTCTTGGCGACCGCGTGGATCAAGTCCTGTAGTTGGCTCATCGAGAAACAAAACTTTAGGTTGCACAATTAACGATGCGGCAAGATCCAGGCGACGACGCATTCCGCCGGAATAAGTCTTGATTGGACGGCGAGCGCTATCGGTCAGTGAAAATCTTTCTAATAATTCATCAGCGCGAAGGATCGCTGCTTTCTTTCCAAGATGATAGAGACGACCAAACATCACCAAGTTATCCATACCGGTTAAAGTTTCATCTACTGCTGCATATTGACCAGATAATCCAATGATTTCTCGCACTTTATCGGGATGTTTAATGACATCAATGCCGCCCACGCTTGCACTTCCTGAGTCTGGGGTGAGAAGTGTTGTCAGAATTCGAACCACTGTTGTCTTGCCTGCACCATTGGGCCCCAAGACACTAAGCACAGTGCCCTCAGCTACATCAAGGCTGAGGTTATCCAGAGCCCGCACTTCACCATGTCGGTAGGTCTTCACCAGATGGTCTGCGATAATTGCCTTCACGGTGTAAACTTACCCTTCTGTAATAGCTTATGAAACTTGAAACAAGCGCTATTTATTCCTTTGGAGAGGTTTTCTATGTCAAAGCACGCCGGCTCGGGAGCACCAGCTAAGGCTCATACTCATAAAGAGATCATGATCATCATGAGTGGTCTCATGACGGGAATGCTCCTTGCAGCGCTAGACCAGACAATCGTTTCCACTGCGCTCAAAACAATCGTGATCGATCTGCATGGGCTTAAGGAATACACCTGGGTTGTGACGGCATACCTTCTTACTTCAACTGCATCAACGCCCCTCTATGGAAAAATCTCTGACCTCTACGGGCGCCGGATCGTCTTTCAATTTGCGATCGTTACTTTCTTAATAGGTTCCCTGCTTGCTGGTCTCGCACAGGACATGACTCAATTAATTGCTACACGTGCACTACAAGGACTTGGCGCTGGTGGTTTGATGGCGCTGACATTTGTGATCATCGGTGACATCGTTCCTCCACGCGAGCGCGGTCGCTATCAGGGTTATTTCGGAGCAGTGTGGGGACTTTCCTCTGTTGCCGGACCACTTCTTGGCGGATTTTTCTCAGATCACCATCAAATCCTAGGAATCACTGGATGGCGTTGGATTTTCTACATCAACTTGCCATTTGGAATCGCAGCTTTAGCTATTACATCTGCAGTTCTCCATATTCCTAAAGTGAAGCGCGAACACTCCATTGATTACCTGGGCGCCGTGCTTTTGGTTTTCGGTGTCACAGCAGTACTTCTTGCAGTAGCGGTTTATGGACCACAAGATGGCTGGGGGGATTCACGCACACTTTCCTATCTCATTGTTGGTTTGATCTTGTCGGCATTTTTTGTTTATTGGGAAGGCAAAGCAAAAGAACCAATTTTGCCCATGCGCCTCTTTAAAAATCACACATTCACGCTAACCTCTCTGCTTGGTGGAGTTATTGGTGCTGGCATGTTTGGCGCAATCGTTATGTTGCCTCTCTACCTCCAGATTGTTAAGGGCAACTCAGCAACTGAGGCCGGTCTTAAATTGATTCCGCTGATGCTGGGCATCGTCTCCACATCAATCTTCAGCGGAAAGAGAATTTCAACCACAGGTAAGTACAAGATTTATCCAGTCATCGGAACCGCTGTCATGACAGTTGGTATCTTGCTGATGACAACACTCACACGCACTACGCCATTTTGGCAATTGTCGATCTATGCAATCTTGGTCGGCGCCGGACTTGGCCTTTCGATGCAGACAATTGTTATTGCACTCCAGAACGCAGTTGATTTCCAAGATATGGGCGTTGCAACGAGTTCTAATACTTTCTTCCGCTCACTAGGTAGCGTTTTTGGTACTGCAATTTTTGGAGCAGTGCTCAATAATCGTCTCGCTCATTACTTGGCAGGTGGATTCTCATCTCTTGCTGCGAAGGATCCATCAGCAGTTGCTGGTGTGGACTTGTCACAAGCAGGTATCACTCACATCGTTGCGGCGCCAGATTCTGTTGCCCAAGTTGTTTTGAATACCGCGTTGGATGCCTATGTAAACGCATTGCATATTGTCTTCTATACGGCAGCGCCTGTGACAATCCTTGGTTTCATTCTCGCGCTCTCGTTGCGTGAATTGCCACTTCGAACCAGCCACGACTACGCCGCTGCTCGCGAAGAAGCCGCTGGCGAGGCTGTTGGTTGATTCGTCCCCAACCTCTTGCGGGTCTTCCGCGAGAGGTTAAAGTCCTTGTCGCTGCATCGTTTTTTGTTGCGGTGGGATTTGGGATAGTAATTCCTGCAATACCGCTCTTTGCTAAATCCTTTGGCGTTAATAACGCTGCAGTTGGTTTTATGGTCTCCGCCTTTGCAATTGCACGTTTTTGTTCTGGTTTGATATCTGGAAAACTCGTGGATCGCTTTGGTGAGCGGCCCGTCTTTGCCTCAGGGATTTTCTTAGTCTCGTTCTTTACTTTTTTGTGCGCCCTGGCTCATAGCTACACTCAACTTCTGATATTTCGCTCTGCTGGTGGCTTGGGTTCTTCCATGTTCTCTGTTGCTGCCGGGTCAATCATCATGCGCTCGGTAGCAGATGATCAACGCGGACGTGCACAATCGATCTATAACGGATCATTTCTAGTGGGCGGAATTTCTGGCCCAGCAATTGGTGGAGCACTCAGTGTGATCTCCCTACGAGTCCCGTTTTTCGCATACTCAGTGCTTCTTTTTTGTGCAGGCACCGTTGGTTATTTCTTCCTCTCCCCTGGCAAACGCACCATTGCTGCAGAAGTTGCAAGTGATGAGAACATGAAGATCGCTGAAGCGATACGACTTGCTCCTTACCGGACTGCGCTGCTCTTATCATTTCTCACAAGTTGGGTGCTCTTTGGACTTCGCTCATCGATTCTTCCGCTCTTTGTAATTGAGGAGTTGCACTCCAACATGTCTGTCGTTGGGTTGGGTTTTACGCTCGCTGCGTTATTTCAAGGAACACTTCTGCTTTCCGCCGGAAAGCTATCTGATACACGTGGTCGAAGGGCTGCATTAATTATCGGCACCACAGTTGTTCTGATCGGGGTAATTGCTTTAGTTTTCGCAGTACACCCATGGATGTATTTAGCATCGATGGCAATCATGGGGTTGGGTGGCGCGTTTCTTTCAACAACACCAGCCAACATTGTTGGCGATGTGATCCGAGGCAAAAGTGGCCAAGTTATTGCCCTCTGGCAGATGGCAGGAGATGCCGGAATGATTGTTGGACCCGTGACTGTTGGATTTCTTTCGGATGTCTTTTCTTTCCGCGCTGCATTCATGACAACTGCGGCAGTCTTTTCGGTATCGGTGCTCTTGGCATTTCGCCTACCAGAGACGAGAAAATCGCACCTACAATAAAAAACCCGGCTTCATGACGAAGCCGGGCTCTTTAGTAATTTCGTTAGTTGTTATTGCGCAATATAGAAAGCAAGCGAAGAATTTCCATATAGAGCCAAACCAATGTGACCATGAGGCCAAATGCTGCGCGCCATGATTCTTGCTCTGGGGCACCATTCTTGATTCCTTGTTCGATTTGATCAAAATCTAGAATTAGGAAAAAGCTTGCAAGTGCGACTCCGCCGACTGCAAGCAATAAACCAAGTCCGCTGACTCCGTAGAGACCCATACCGTTTCCAACATGTGCCATTGCGGCGATCATGCTCACGAGGCCAAGGACGAGGTAACCAATCATGGCGCCCATCATTACGCGAGTAAACTTAGGTGTGACGCGAATGCGTCCGCTGCGATAAGCAAAGAGAACACCAGCAAATGCAGCAAGTGTTCCTATAACTGCTTGGCTCACAATGCCGGGATAGATGGTGTTATAGACATGGCTTAATGTGCCAAGTGCCAAACCTTCAAATGCTGCATAAGCAATGATCAACGCTGGCTTAACTTTCTTACTAAAGCTGTTGATCATGGCAAGTGCAAATCCGCCAAGCAATCCGATCATCAATACGCCCATACCAAAATTAAGAGTCCATGCTATAGCGCCTGTAACAACAAGGACACCGAAGAGAATTCCTGTGCGCGTCACAACATCGTCAATAGTCATACGACCAGTGCGAAGAGATGAAGCAGCAGGAGCGTTATAGAGATCTTCTAACGTTGCTGGTGAAACATCATGTTGGATAGTTGTTCCAGCGTTGGGATTCATTGATGCAAATCCACGTTGGCTGAAAGCTCTTCCCAAAACAGGGTTTGAGCTGCGCATATTTTCTTGTCTCCTTTTATCGTGTGACGGAAATTCCATCAGCAGTAGAACAATCTTAAGTTGCCTATTCTTCCCTGCAAAGGCGCCTCACGCTCGAAGACTGTGAGAGTGCTTAAAGATTCACGCTTGGTGAGAAACGATGGTGCCCCGAGTGGGGGTCGAACCCACACTTGGAGGATTTTAAGTCCTCTGCCTCTGCCATTGGGCTATCGGGGCGTACGTGAGTTCCTGAGTGTACTAGGAGAAAAACTCAGTCTTTGATCCAGAATTTAGGCGAATAAATGCCACGGACAGGCATGCCATGAGGATTTACTTAATTGGTAAAGGCGTACACCATGAGGAGTGCGCAGAGAATTGCCACCAAAATTTGTGAATTCTTTTTTTGCAATATGAGTTGAGTTTTCGGAATAAAAGTTGCGGCCAAAAGTAATAAGCCAGGAACTACTATCATCATGCTGTGTATTAATGCATTGTGGTGCCCAGTTTGATATCTCAAATTTATGAGACCAATAGCCATGAGCAAATAACCGCCAAATCGAAGATTTACCATTGTGTACTCCTGGTTGTTTTTAAAGTTGAGGGAATGAAGATAAATGAAAAGAGGGGCACTGCACATGCAGAGCCCCTCTTTTCGGACTGCTTATTAGTGATCGTCTTTCATGCCTTCAGCAACAGACTTCATCTTAGCAATCTTGTAGATTGTAAGACCAAATACGCACTTAGCAAGTACGTCTGCAACTGTGTAGCCGATCTGGCGATTAGTAAAGAGCATTGCCATCTGACTTTCTGATGGGCTCTTCACCAAGATTGGGATCAAGTATGAAATTGGGTAGACGCCCCATGTAGCGATCAAGAGCAAGCGCAAACGGCCTACCGTTGCTGCAACACCCTCAGGTTGGCGTTCCAATGACTTTGTAAGCTCTACGAAAAGAACATAGAGAATGTAGAGGAATGGAAGCGTGGACAATACTCCGAAAAGGATCTTTGTCCCATTGTCCGATGAAATTTCACCTGGGTAACCCAAGATGATCATCGCTGCTGATGCAGGAACCAAACGCGTGATCAAAGACGTAGAAGCTGCCTTTACAAGTCCGAGCACCGCGATCACTTCTACAAGAAGAAGTGGAACAGTAAGAATCCAATCAACATAACGGTATGCCTCGTTGAATGAACCTTGTGAAGTTCCGACAGTAACCGCATTCTTCATTGATGATTCGTTGAATGAGTTAAAGATTCGGAAGTAGTGATAGCCAGCAATAAATGTAACCATCGATGACATGACTAGTGCAGCGCGGTACTTTGGCAGAACGCGGGATTGCGAAACCAATGTGTATACGGTGCAAGCAAGCATCGAGATTAGCCCGAAGGAGAAAACGTTATACAACGAACTCCATTGACTATTAGACAGTTGTAGCATTTAGCAATGCCTCCGTGAGATTGAGGTCCAACCGCATTGTTGCGACCGGGCTCAGGAGGGGCATAAGACTCGAGGGTGCGTTAATCCCTGCCACTCTGAACCACAATATTTTGATGGAAATCTCAGGGTCCCGCCACCTGAAACCCGAAAGAAGTCTGAAAATCACCCTTTCCCCCATACCTTCAGCTGGAAATACGCAAAAAAAGGGATAGGTATCCGAAAACCTTGACACTGGATAGTTGGGCTAAGGGTGCCCCTACTGTGCGGTAATAAAATTAGCTATAGCCGGCTCTACACGGCGTTGCTGACTTGGTATTAATACTTTCCATATTTCATTGTGCCCTAGAGGCAAGGGGTCTAGGTTCTTTGAGAGATTCAAAATTCTTGATTTCTAGGGTTATCTGAAGGGATTCCACAATGGCTGACGATCGTGCTGAAATAACAAGATTGCTTAACCTCTACATCGATGGCGCCGGAAAAGGCAATGCAGCTCAATTGAATGAAGCATTCCATTCCAGTGCTCGATGGTTTGGCACGATGGCCGGAGTGGACTACGACTTAGATAAAGCAGGCTTTGTTGATTTAATGGTGGGATCACCCGGAGATGCTGGCGGATTAGTCGCAAAGATAACTGATATTCAAATTGATGGAACAGCAGCGGTTGCCACCATCAAAGAAGAAGGTTTTTGGGGAACTCTTTCATTTACTGACTACTTTGTACTATCAATACTCGATGGACATTGGCAGATTACCTGTAAGACATTTGCTCACACGGGTGGATCTCACTAAAAGTCTTTGCCTTGTTAGATGAATTTCCGTGCGTTCAGGGTTTAATTGCGTTCTCGTTAATTGAGTATTGACTTGAATTAAGGTTGATTAGTTGTGCAGCCGCCAGCACCACACTGTGTAGCTTTGACTGCATTCTTTGCAGCCATTTGTGCGGCATCATCTGCCTGTCTTTTTGCAATTACTGCTTCTTGCGCCGCGTTTGCCGCGGCAACAGCCGCTTGTTGTTGGGTTTTAGCAACTTGATCAGCATCTGATTGCGCATTATTTTTTTGCTACTTGAGCAGCTACTTGAGCAGCCCTGGCAATGGAATCTGCTTGATCGATTGCTTGCTGGGATTCGTTAGCCGCCTTACTCGCCGCGAGAACGTAGCCTGCAGCAGATTTTGCCGCTTGGTCAGCCTCTGTGTACGCGGCTAGGAGGATTGAGGCACGAATTTAAAACTAAATTAGGGAAAGGTTTCGTGCTTTTGCCACCGCACTATCTCGAGAATCTGCATCAAGCTTGCGATATAGGTTCTTTAAGTGGGTTTTTAAGGTGTTTTTAGAGATAAATAGTTTTGTGGCAATTACCTCTAATGTCACGTTGGAATCAAGCGCAAGTAGTATTTCAGCCTCACGCGCGGTCAGAGATTCTGATTTGCCTCCACGCGAGCGGGGACCATAAAAAACTTTATCAATCATTCTGTTGATAATTTCGTCAAGCTGGTGATCGGACATTGACCTTGACTCACTTAATTGCCCGGCGACTTCACGCAGTAGCTTGGGATCGTAATTCCTTAAGTCCATGTTGTTGAGGAGCAAATTATTTTGTTTTGAGAGAAGGTCAAAAAGCAAAGTAATACCTGCTGGCCATCCTTGGAGCTTTGCTAAGAAATTCTTGGCAGAGGTTTCAGAAATATCAATTCCTAGTGAGTCGGCAAGTTGTGAAATCTCGACATTAGTAAGAGCCAAATCATTTGCGGTTAGAAATTTAACCGCAAGTTCATCCTCTTGCGAAGAATAGGAGACTAAAGGAGGATTTTTTCTTAAACTCAACCTCCGAGTGTTGTCTGGTAAAGCGCTTGCCCAGGTTTGTATGAAAGGAGTATTGATCGTTGGAACAACTTCCATATTGTCGTAGATAAAATCTATGGGTTTGCCGATGACGGCAAGATCGCTACACATTCTTTCAATTGTCTGGGTTATTCTGGCCTCCACATTGGGGGCTACTTCATACCAATCAGCAAAGTCGGGCAAGATACGCCTGACTGCGCAAATCATCCGATGAAGCATCATTGATCCGGTATCAGATGAGGTGCCGTTAAACCAGACTGTTGAATCTGGGTGTTGCATTGCCCATTGCGCGCCAAGAACTGTTTTTCCAAAACCAGTCGGAGCCATGACAACTAATACTCGAGGTGGCGCGAGTTCAAAGAATTCTAAAAGCCGTGCGCGCGGCAGGTGAAAACCAATTAACAAGGGTGGGGTGATAGTTTCGATAAGTACCCCAGGCAGCAGGAGAGACTTAGTAACAAAGGATTCTTTCACCCCTAAAGTATCCCCTAGGGGTGAGAGAATCCTCAATAACCTTTTTATCACCCCTTTTAGGCAGGGACGGTGATGTGTAAGACCCCGCAGGAGGTGAGTCAGTCGATTGCGTGTGAAAACTTGCCAGCTTTTGTTAAAACGGAATCCAGCATGGTGGTTGTCAATTTACCCGTGAAGGTATTTTGCTGACTGGGGTGATAACTGGCAATGAGCAAGTACTCAACGCCTTCATGGGTATAAATCAATTGCGCACCGTGACCAAATTTCACGGTGGGAATCACATGCCCCAATTCTCGTAATGCTTTAAATAGCGCGCTCCAAGCGAATGCTCCCAAGCCAACAAATGCGCGAGTTGTAGGTAGTGCTAATTCGAATTCGCGCAAAAGCCAAGGAGCGCACATATCGCGTTCATCATTACTTGGCTTGTTATCGGGTGGCGCACACCTCACTGCAGTTGTAATTCTTGTGTGAACAAGTTTTTGTCCATCATCTCTCGAAAAGCTTGTTGAGATCTTCGCAATTCCTATCCGATGTAATGATCCAAAGAGCCAATCCCCTGAAGCATCCCCTGTGAAAATACGACCGGTGCGATTAGCGCCATGAGCACCCGGGGCTAATCCCACAATCATCAATCGAGGTTTTGAAACGCCAAATCCAGAAATCGGTTTGCCCCAGTATTGATGTTCTAAATATGCCTTGCGCTTTACAACCGCCACATCCTCGCGCCACGTAACAAGGCGCGGACATGCAAAACAGTGCGTGATGTTTTCATCCAATTGGGCCAAAGTTGTACTGCTTTGAGCAACTTTGGGTAATGCTGTCTTCTTAATACGAACCTCGGTTGACTTCTTAGCTTGCGGCAATTGACCAGGCCATTGCATCCAGGATATCTGTTTCGGAGGCGACAAATTCGGGTGCGCCCGTCGCATGCATCACTCGGGATAAAACTAAGGCTCCTGCGGTGATGACATCGACGCGTCCGGGGTGCATATAACCCAGTGATGTCCTCTCCTGGCGATTCATTTTCAAAAACATCTCTGAAATCTCATGCACCCGCGCTGCTGGCACTCGCGTTAAGTGAATTGCGTAACGGTCATAGTCATTTAGGCCCAGTGCGGCGGCGGCCACCGTTGTTGCAGTACCCGCCACTGCAACCAAAGTTTTTGCTGTTGTAATCGGGACAATTGCGGCCGCTTCTGCAATTGCAGCATCTATATCTGCAGTAGAAACCTTGATTTCTTCACGTGAGGGGGGATCGGAATGAAAATGGCGCTCGGACATACGAACACAACCAATGTTGACGCTCTTTGCGACCTCTACTACGGAGTGGCCGAAAACAAACTCAGTTGATCCTCCACCAATATCTACTACTAGGAAGGGACTTTGATCTACTGGTAGTTCGCGAATTGCCCCGTTAAAAGAGAGGCTCGCTTCTTCATTGCCAGAAATAACTTCCGGGTAGAGCCCTAAGCGTTCATGCACGCCGTTGAGAAAAAGGTCGCGATTTGTAGCATCGCGTGATGCGCTTGTGGCACAGAAGCGAATCTTTTCAACCCCGCGACGAACGATCTCTGTAGAAAATAAATCTACTGCGCTGAGCGTTCTTACGATGGCATCGGGATGAAATTGTCCCGTCTGATCAACACCTTGACCTAGACGCACTATCTCCATGGACCTAGAAACTTCGCGGAAAGAGCCCTCATCAATATCGGCAATTAAGAGACGAATGGAATTTGTTCCGCAATCGATTGCAGCTACGCGCATTACTTATCCGTTACTGGGAAACTTGCACTGCATGGTTGATCCAGCCACCATTGTGGCAGCGCGGCAAGTGCTTCATCTCCTAGTGGATTTACATCAGGGCCAGCAGAGAGTGAATGCGCAACGAGCGAATGTAAACACTTGACGCGGGTAGGCATTCCACCAGCAGAAGTATCTGCAATCTCCGGAACATCAATACCTAAAGCAGTGCGAGCGGCGACATAATCATCGTGTGCGGCTGCGTAAGCACCAGAGAGTTCTGCATCAAGTGACAAGCGCGCATTCATTTGCGCCATCATCCCTGTTGATTCGAGAGTGGAAATTGCACCAGTCAAGCGAGGACATGTCGCATAATAAAAAGTAGGAAAAGGAGTGCCATCTGCTAACCGTGGCTCAGTTTCGACCACCGCAGGCTTTCCGCAAGGGCATCGATAGGCAATTGCATGAACATCTCTAGGAGTGCGACCTAGCTGATTTTCAATGCAATCCAAGTCATCGGGAGTTGCTTGCTTCACCGCACGCCTGTTTCAGTGATGGATGAAATAAGACGCTCATACCACGGCAATCCATTGGGCAAATCCTTAGCAATCGCAGTGGTTTGGGTTGTTGCCGTGCTTTGCGACGAATCCGTCACGATGTATTGACGCTCGCCGGGCATGATGAAGTGCAATCTTTCGCGTGCTTGAGATTTCACATAGGCAGGATCTCGCCAGAGTTGAAGTTGTCGAGTTGCATCTGCAACTGCTGCATCGCTGGCATCAACTTGCGCTCTCAATGCGCTGATCTTGGCGCGTTGAGCAAAATAATGTTGAGTTGGTGGGGCAAGTGTGAGTGCAAGTATGAAAAGAACAATCCCCAGAGCCATTGCACGACCAGAGCCACTTCGGCGTGAATATCCCGAGCGACGCTTGGCCATAACTTATGCGCTAAATCGTGGGAAGGCTGTGCGACCTGCATATCGCGCACCTTCATCTAGTTCTTCTTCAATGCGAAGCAGTTGGTTGTATTTGGCAACTCGTTCGCTTCGCGCAGGTGCACCAGTTTTGATCTGGCCACAATTAGTTGCAACCGCAAGGTCGGCGATAGTCGTATCTTCGGTTTCACCAGAGCGATGGCTCAGCATGGAGCGATAATTTGCACGGTGCGCCAAATCAACGGCATCGAGAGTTTCTGTCAGAGTGCCAATTTGGTTTACCTTAACTAAGAGTGCATTTGCTGTGTTGCTTGCAATTCCTTTTGCAAGGCGGAGAGGGTTTGTTACAAAAAGATCATCTCCAACGATTTGGACTTTAGAGCCTAACGATGAAGTCATCTGCGCCCATCCGGCCCAATCTTCTTCATCGAGTGGATCTTCAATAGAAACCAATGGATATGCGCTCACAAGTTCAGAGTAGTAAGCAATCATTTGCTCAGAAGTGCGCTGGGAACCTTCAAAAGTGTATTTTCCATCTTTGTGGAACTCGGTTGCGGCAACATCCATAGCAAGAGCAACATCTTTACCTGGCGCAAAGCCCGCTGCGCTAATTGCTTCAAGAATCAAGTCAAGGGCTGCGCGATTGCTTTCAAGGTTAGGAGCAAATCCACCTTCATCGCCAACGCTCGTGGCAAGGCCACGCTTTTTCAAAACGGCCTTCAGGGCGTGATATATCTCGGCGCCCCAACGCAATGATTCGCTAAAAGTGGCTGCACCAATAGGTGCAACCATAAATTCTTGAATATCAACGTTTGTATCTGCATGTGCTCCACCGTTGAGAATATTCATCATAGGAACGGGCAACAGGTGTGCATTAGGTCCACCGAGATATCTAAAGAGTGACAGGTCGGCACTTTCGGCAGAAGCTTTTGCCACAGCAAGGGAGACACCTAAAATTGAGTTAGCTCCAAGGCGCGACTTATTTGGAGTTCCGTCCAACGCGATCATGCAATCATCAACGAGGCGTTGATCTTGTGCATCAAGGCCCATCACTGCAGGTGCAATTTCATCTAATACAAATGCGACGGCTTTTTCAACACCTTTACCGCCATAGCGTTTGCCGCCATCACGCAATTCGGCTGCTTCAAAGGCGCCGGTAGATGCGCCACTTGGTACTGCCGCACGAGCTTGTGTGCCATCTTCTAATTCGATCTCAACTTCAATCGTTGGATTTCCACGAGAATCGAGAATTTCACGAGCTCCGAGAGCTTCAATGATGGCCACGGTATATCTCCTTCAGGGCTTGCAACAAAAACGAAAGATCAACGCTGATCGCGGGCTTATCCTACCGTGCTTTCAATTTCGGATATCTCTGCAATGAGGGCGCGAGCCGAAGCACGAAGTGCCCCTTCTGGATCAACACCATTGGCCATCGCCCATGCAATTGTTGCGAGCAGAACTTCACCCACTGCCTGTTCGCTTGCAACCTTAGGTGTGGAAATATCTTTCGGCAAATTCAAGGTGATCTTGTTCTTCTCTGCGCGATATAACAACTTAGCAACGAGAGGCAAGGCAGGTTGTGCCAACGGGACGCCTTCAACGGCTGAGGTTCTGCCCTTTTCAATGGCTTTTAGGGCTTCCCAGTTTTCTAGGACTTCATCGCTCGATGAAACTTTCACATCACCAAAAACATGAGGGTGTCTGCGGATTAACTTATCGGCAACTGTTTGTGCAACATCTTCGATCGAGAACGGATCTGTTGGGTGTTCTTGCGCCATTCTTGAATGGAAATAAACCTGCAACAAGACATCGCCAAGTTCTTCGCGCATAGCTTCGCGATCATTTGTTTCGACGGCTTCTACATATTCGTAGGATTCTTCCAGCAAAAACTTGAGCAAAGACTCATGAGTTTGTTCGGCATCCCACACACAACCACCTGGTGAGCGAAGTTGATCCATCACCGCAACGAGTCGTTGCAAGTGAGAGATCGTCATGGGGTTTTAGGAGGTGCTGCGGCTGGAGAGTTAGCTGAACTTGCAGAATCAGTAGCAACGATGTCGCCAATGGTCGCATCCCATTTACCGTAACGAGGATTGACAGTGACTTTAAGTTCGTTCGCTTTCTTAACCATCAATTTTTGAATTTCTGCCCCAACGTTGTCGGCAGCAACGCCAGCAGCAGTTGCTGCAGTAGAAAGTTTTTCGGAGATGATAATTAATTCTAAATAAGAATTAAGATCTGCTTTTGCGATTCCAGCACCAACAAGGGCAGTAGGTAACTTAGCAATTCCCCCTACCTGAGTGATGATGGTTGCACGGCGCTGATCGATCTCTGCCTTGGTGACGGAAATTTTTCCTTCAGCCGCTACGGCGCGAAGGAGAATTTCTACTACATGGAAACGAAGTTGGCTGCGATTAAGAGTCTCGCCGGTTTCTACCTGCATACCGGCTGTGCTGACTTTTGCACGCTCTGCGATCACTGCATCAACACTTTTTTGTACAGATGCTTGAGTGATTTTTTCAGATCCAACAGATGCAGCTTCTCCTACTTGAGAGCAGCCAGACAGTAATAGCGCTGTGGCAACGCTCAAGATGGCAATAACTTTTCTCACGGAGTGCTCACTTTCGTTGGGGGGACCAATAAATTCTGCATCGCCTCGGTCGCCCAGGGCAGAAGAGAAGTATCCACTATCTCATCGATTTTTGATAACGGGCCCCATGATTGGGCTGCGGGAAAGGCTATCAAGACAGTATTGGTCGCAGATTTATAGAGTGATCCCGGATACATTCGATTGAGACGAAGTTGTGAAGATTCTGGGAGTTTGGCCGGTGCTAATCGTAAGAACTTCCCGTGCAGAACTACTTCAGTAAGTTTGAAAGCTTTAGCAACTGCTCGAAGTTGTGCCACACCCAGTAGAGATTGCGCCTCGATGGGTAATGGGCCGAATCGATCTATCAACTCTGCTCGAATCTCATCAACGACCTCTGCGCTAGCCACATCGGCAAGACGACGATAGAGATCTAAGCGAATGCGCTCTCCAGGAACATACTCGTGAGAAAGATGCGCATTAATCGGAAGTTCGACTTTGCACTCAAGATTTTTTTCATCAGTTTCCATGATTCCACTCTTGTAATCCTGTACTGCTTCTCCAACCATCCGCATGTAAAGATCAAAACCTACATCGGCAATGTGCCCAGATTGTTCTCCTCCGAGTAAATTGCCAGCTCCTCGTATTTCTAGGTCTTTCAGTGCCACCCGCATACCAGAACCTAAATCTGTATTTGCTGCAATAGTCGTAAGTCGATCGTGTGCCAATTCTGAAAGTGGCTGATCCGTGGGATATAGAAAGTACGCGTATGCCCTTTCACGTCCTCGACCAACACGACCGCGCAACTGGTGAAGTTGAGATAATCCAAATAAATCTGATCTCTCCACGATCAATGTGTTGGCGTTAGCAATATCGAGCCCGCTCTCCACAATCGTTGTGCAAACCAAGACATCAAAATCACGATTCCAAAAACCTAAAATGACATCCTCGAGCATGTGCTCACCCATCTGCCCGTGAGCAACACGAATGCGTGCCTCCGGAATAAGAGTTTGCAAATGAGTTGCCGCGCGATCAATGGATTCAACTCGGTTGTGGATGTAGAAAACTTGACCATCTCTTAATAGTTCACGCCTAATTGCTGCCGAAATCTGCGGCTCTTCACTGGGGCCCACATAAGTCAAAATTGGATGGCGCTCCTCGGGTGGTGTTGTAATAGTGGACATCTCACGAATCCCAGTTACTGCCATCTCGAGTGTGCGTGGGATAGGTGTTGCCGACATCGCGAGAACATCTACGGAGGTGCGCAACTTCTTCAAAGATTCTTTCTGCTCCACTCCAAAGCGTTGTTCTTCATCGACCACCACAAGTCCTAAATCCTTAAATACAACATCAGCCGAAAGCAATCGGTGTGTGCCGATGATGACATCTACTGTTCCGGCTGCTAGACCGCTTAAGACTTCTTTGCTTTCTTTTGCGGAATTAAATCGAGATAGCCCGGCTACCTTTAATGGGAAGCCAGAATATCTCTCAGAAAAAGTTGTCGTGTGCTGTTGCACTAGCAAAGTGGTTGGAACGAGAACTGCTACTTGCTTTCCATCTTGGACTGCTTTGAATGCGGCGCGGATTGCGATCTCCGTTTTACCGTAGCCAACATCTCCGCAAATGATCCGATCCATGGGAAATGGTCGCTCCATGTCTTTCTTTACTTCATCAATAGTCGAGAGTTGATCGGCTGTTTCGACATATGAAAAGGCATCTTCTAGCTCGCGCTGCCACGGCGTATCTGGAGAGAATGCGAAACCTGGCGTACTTGTGCGAGCGGCGTAGAGGCGAATGAGTTCTCCTGCAATTTCTCGTACCGCTTTGCGTGCACGACCCTTTGCCTTTTGCCACTCCCCGCTACCAATGCGATGAACTGTGGGTGATTCACCACCAACATATTTACTTACTTGTTCGAGTGAATCTGTTGGCACAAAAATTCGATCACCTGGTTGACCGCGTTTTACTGAGGCATATTCAATTACTAAATATTCACGAGTTACTCCTGCTGTTGTGCGGTGCGCTAGTTCTATGTAGCGACCAATGCCATGTTGCTCGTGAACAACGAAGTCTCCCGCCCGAAGTTCGAGCGGATCCACCGCTTGTTTCCGACGAGATGGAAGACGATCTCCATCTTTTCCACTGCCTTTATGCCCCGATATATCTCGCTCTGTAATGAACAGAACTTCAGCGGCATGAGAAAGAAATCCGTGACTCAGTGCCGACGTTGTGACATGGACGGTGCCTCGCGTTGGCTGTTGGGCTAAATCACTCACCATTCGAACGGGCAAGTCGGCACTTTTGAATATGTCGCCAAAACGCTCGGCCATACCGGCACCAAGGGCCGAAAAAACAATCGCGTGGTTGTGAGAAATAGATTCTGCAATCAGTGAAAGAGTCTTTTCAACATCTCCCCGCATTGGCTCGATGGGTGCACAATCTAAGAAATGGGTTTCTTGATCTAAATCACTTCCAAAAGAATTGAAGCTACGGGATCGTAGATGAAAATCTCCCAGTTGTTGAGTGATTTCTTCCCAAGACAGATATGTGCCGTCCCCATCATGCAAGGGCGACACTGCTCCATTTGCAGCATTAGACCATGATGCCGCAAGAAATTCTTTGTTTGTCGCTAAAAGGTCAGTGGATCGAGATCGGATTCGTTCTTGATCTAAGAATATAACTTCAGTATTTTCAAGAGCGCGTTCGATAATACTTTCTTGTCGCTCCACCAGAAGTGGAATCAGAGATTCCATGCCTTCGGTGACGATGCCTTCGGCAATCCGATCACAGACTTCTTTTGCTGCCGGAAACATCTCGTGCAATGTTTTTGCTTTTTCTCTCACGGAGGCTGTGAGCAACAATTCGCGGCAAGGGTAGATTGGAAGGGCCTCGAGAACTGGGACTAGAGAGCGTTGATCAGATACATCAAAATAACTTAACTCATCTATTTCATCCCCGAAGAAATCAATCCGAATCGGATGCGCCGACAGTGGTAAGAAGATGTCGACGATCCCGCCCCGCACTGCGAATTCGCCTCGACGTTCGACCATCTCGGTTCGGGTGTAAGACAAATTTGATAAATGGGTGACGAGTTCATCCAGACTTTGCTCTTGGCCTTTACCCAGAGACAAAAGAGGTGATTTTGCAAGGTCTGCAATGAAGCGATGGATGAGGCCGCGAGCAGGAGTAACAATGATGGGATGAAGTGCTTGCGGATGGGATCGTTGATGTTCTATTTGATAAAGGGCATGAATTCTTTTTGCAACAGTGTCACTACGCGGGCTTAAGCGCTCGTGCGGAAGCGTTTCCCATGCCGGAAATTCAAAAACGTTGTCGTGCAAAACGCGTAATTCTGCTGCTAAATCTTCCGCCCCTCGACTTGATGCCGTGACAACAATGAGGGGGCGATCCTTTGCGCACATCGCAAGGAGGAACGGATACACGGCAGGGGGCGCAACGATGGTGTGCGAATCCGCAAGGGCATCGATGACTTCTCCGCTATGTGACAAAGTTGCAAGTAAGCCCCGCACCTATGCCCTCCATTCACGCGACAAATGCCAACTAACCCCACTTCCGAAAAGGATGGAGGGGGCTAGTGAGAGTCTAGAGCACAAACACCTGAGATGATTAGGCCTATGTCTGCTGAAAATGCGCTGATGGAGCAATCCAATGATGACGCCGAGCTTCGTAGCGATGTACGAAAACTTGGTGACTTACTTGGTCAATCATTAGTTCGCCAAGAAGGCCGCAAACTTCTCGAACTTGTTGAGGCTGTCCGTAAATCAGTTCGCGAAGGCGGCGGGGAAGAACTTCTCTCCAACATTAGCGTTGAAGAAGCAGTGCAACTTGTGCGCGCTTTTAGTACCTACTTTCACCTTGCAAACGTTGCTGAACAAGTACACCGTTCGCGAATATTGGCGCAGGCCCGCGCCGAAGGTGGATCGTGGCTCACGCGCGCCGTTGATAAAATTGTCCTCGCTCAAGAAAAACCAGTACTAGGACATGAGATTTCACAAGCAGATATCGCGAATTGGCTTTCTGATTTCATGGTTCGCCCGGTATTTACTGCGCATCCGACAGAGGCAGCACGTCGTTCTATATTAGGAAAACTTGGACAGATTGCTCAACTTCTCGATCAAGGCGCATCAGATGTACAAGAGCGACGACTTGAAGAAACTGTCGATCTTTTATGGCAGACAGATGAACTTCGACTTGGGCAACCAGAACCGCTTGATGAGGCGATGAATGCTCTCTACTACTTAGACGATCTCTTCACTCTTACGATTCCTGACGTTCTCGATGAGTTTGCTCGCGAACTTAAACGGCTTGGGATAGAGCTAAACCCACATGCGCGCCCGCTTTCCTTTGGTACCTGGATTGGCGGTGACCGTGATGGAAATCCCAACGTCACGCCAGAGGTCACTCGACAAACGATGGTCTTGCAAGTGGGGCACTCTATCCGCGTGACCTTGGCTGCAATGGCGCAGATTCGTCAAATACTTTCAATCTCGACTCGTATCGTAGGAGTTTCCAAGGAGCTAGAAGATTCAGTAGAAAAAGATTTAATTGCACTCCCGGAAATAGAAGCGCGTTTTCGCAGAATTAATGCTGAGGAGCCCTACCGCCTCAAGGCAACAGCAATTGTGCATCGACTTAATTTGACTCGTGAACGCCATGCCAACGGCGGCGCCCATGTTCCGGCTCGTGATTACAAAGATACGCATGAGCTCATTGCAGATCTTTCCTTGATGCGTGATTCTCTTTTCTCCAACAAAGGAGAGTTAATCGCCACCGGCCTCCTTGAGCGCACAATACGTACTGTTGCTGCCTTTGGCCTCACCCATGCAACGATGGATATTCGCGAACACTCCAATGCCCATCATCATGTTTTGACCCAACTATTAGGTAAGTCATATTCAGAAAAGACGCCTGCACAACGCTATGACCTTCTCGGTGATCGTTTAAGTGCGAAAGATACTTTGGATACGAAATCACTTGATCCTACGGCTAGAAAAACTCTCGATACTTTTGTCGCAATCGATGATTTGATCGATCGTTTTGGCCCAGAGGCAATTGAGACTTACATCGTCTCGATGACTAAAGGGGCGGATGATCTCCTTGCTGCTGTCGCGCTAGCCAAAGAAGCCGGCCTTATTGATCTGAGTAAGAACAAGGCACTGATTGGTTTTGCGCCGCTACTAGAGACAGTTGCAGAACTACGATCAGCCGATGTAATTCTCGATGCGCTCTTAAAGCAACCTGCCTATCGCAAGATTGTTGCCCTGCGTGGTGACACACAAGAAGTGATGTTGGGATATTCGGACTCAAATAAGGATGCCGGAATTGCAACGAGCCAGTGGGAAATTCACCGTGCGCAACGTCGATTGCGCGATGTTGCAATTGCTCATGGTGTGAAATTACGTCTCTTCCACGGTCGCGGTGGTTCAGTTGGTCGCGGTGGTGGTCCAACATATGACGCACTTATTGCCCTCCCATGGGGATCAGTGGATGGTCAGATAAAAATGACTGAGCAGGGTGAAGTCATTAGCGACAAATATTCGTTGCCATCGCTTGCACGCGAAAATGTTGAGCTCTCTCTTGCCGCAGCACTTGAGGCAACAGTTCTCAATCGCGGGCCTCGTCAAAGTCCAGAAGATTTAGATAAGTGGAATGCATGTATGGACCTGGTGAGCGAGAGTTCCTTTGCTACTTATCGATCCCTTGTCGATCATCCTGATTTGCCCGCTTACTTTTATTCATCTACTCCGGTGGAACAACTAGGAGAACTTTTCTTAGGCTCTCGCCCATCACGTAGACCAGATGCAGCGATTGGCCTAGAAAGTTTGAGAGCAATCCCATGGGTATTTGGATGGACGCAATCGCGACAGATAGTTCCTGGTTGGTTTGGCGTGGGCAGTGGACTCAAAGCTGCACGGGAAGCAGGTAAGAGCGAAGTACTTGCTCAAATGCTGCACGAATGGCACTTCTTTAGAACCTTTATTAGCAATGTAGAGATGACAGTCACGAAGACTGATCTGGTTACCGCAGAGCGCTATGTCTCACGCCTAGTGCCAGAAGAACTTCAGCACTTTTTTGCCACTATAAAAGAAGAATTTGAACTCACTCAATCAGAGATCTTGAAGCTCACGGGCAAGAAGGAGCTTTTGGGTGATCAACCTTTGTTGGCTCGAACACTGCAAGTGCGCGATGCCTATCTAGCGCCATTACATCTGTTGCAGGTAAATCTACTTGAGCGAGTTCGCAGTGCTGGGGAAAATGCAGATCCCCTACTGCGACGCGCGCTATTGCTAACAATAAACGGCGTCGCAGCGGGGCTGCGTAATACGGGTTGAGTTAAGCGATCTGAGGCACTGTTGCAAGTGCTGCGTTAATTGATTCATCCGAGAGTTTGTGATCAACCATCTTTCCACCCAAGAATGCATCGTATGCAGCTAGGTCAAAGTGACCATGTCCGCATAGCGCAGTAAGAAGGACTTTCTCTTCCCCAGTTTCCTTGCACTCTTTGGCAAGGCGAATGATTTCGGCCAATGCGTGAGTTGGTTCTGGAGCAGGAACAATTCCTTCTGTACGAGCAAATTGAACTCCGGCTGCAAAGCAATCGAGTTGTCCAACAGCGACAGCATCCATCAATCCCAATTCGTAAACGTGGGAGATCAATGGAGCCATGCCGTGATAGCGAAGTCCACCAGCATGAATTGGGTCTGGCACAAAGTCATGTCCGAGGGTGTGCATCTTCATGAGTGGAGTCATACCCGCTGTATCGCCGAAGTCGTAGCGGTATTCGCCACGAGTTAGTGATGGGCATGATGCTGGTTCAGCGCCACGAACAAGAGTCTTCTTGCCCTTAGTCAGATTCTCGCGAATGAATGGGAATGCCAAACCTGCGAAGTTTGAACCTCCACCAGTACATCCGACGATCACATCTGGATAGTCGCCAACCTTTGCGAATTGCTTAAGAGCTTCTTCACCAATAATAGTTTGGTGTAAGAGAACGTGGTTGAGCACGCTACCAAGTGCGTAGTTAGTTGCTGGATCTTGCGCAGCAACTTCAACTGCTTCGCTAATTGCGATGCCGAGTGAGCCAGTGTGATTTGGATTCTTGGCAAGTTGATCGCGACCAGCCTGTGTGAGATTAGATGGAGAACGGTGAACCTTCGCACCAAAGAGCTCCATCATCATTCGACGGTAAGGCTTCTGGTCATAAGAAGCGCCTACTTGCCACACTTCTAGATCCATTCCAAAGAGAGCACATGCAAATGAAAGTGCGGTGCCCCATTGGCCAGCACCTGTTTCAGTTGTGAGCTTCTTTATTCCAGCTTGTGAATTGTAATAAGCCTGTGGCACAGCGGTATTTGGCTTATGTGAACCTGCTGGACTTACACCCTCGTACTTGTAGTAAATACGTGCAGGAGTGCCAAGTGCCTTTTCTAAATTATGTGCGCGAAAGAGTGGAGATGGTCGCCACAAACGATAAATTTCTTGAACTGCTTCTGGGATATCGATGTAACGCTCTGCAGTAACTTCCTGCATGATGAGTTCCATTGGAAACAAAGGTGCAAGTGCTTCTGGCCCAATTGGTTCGTGCGTTCCTGGGTGAAGCGGTGGTGGTGGCGGGGATGGCAAATCAGCGATCAAGTTGTACCACTGGGTTGGCATCTCGGATTCTTCGAGCAATATTTTGTGATCTTTACGTGAAGTCATGGCGGTGAGTGTATTGGGGTCGATCCCAAATCGTCTAGGTGTATTAGATATTGAAATCCTGTTGGGTAACCTCGAGCCCGCGAGTAATAAGGGATTCCACGGCGTCGGCTCCCCTGCCTACAAATTCTCCGAGCGCCTTCTTCTCTGCGCTGGCAAAAGCTTTCAAGACGAAATCCCCTGGATCTTGTTGCCCCATTGGACGGCCAATTCCCATGCGAATGCGGAAATAGTCTGGAGTTCCAAATGATGACGTTAAGGATTTCAATCCATTGTGGCCATTATCGCCTCCAGCAATCTTAATTCGGATTGCGGAAAAGGGAATATCTAATTCGTCATGGATCGCAATGATTTGATTGGGTGCAACTTTATAAAACTGCGCCAGGGCTTTGATGGGTCCGCCAGATTCGTTCATGTAGCTCATTGATTTTGCGACAATGACAGACTCGGCTTGTTCGCCCACGCCAAATTTAAACGCAGCGACCTCTGTGCGGGATTTGTGTGCAGACCAGCGAGATTTATGACGATTGGCCAACTCATCAACAACCATCTGACCAATATTGTGGCGTGTGGAGACGTAGTTATCTCCAGGATTTCCTAAACCAACAACAAGCCAGGCCATAGGTACAGGGTACTTTGCGAGTTGCTAAATCAGCCGATAGTCCAAGGCTTTAGAGCTTTGAGTTATTAATCTTTCTTATCTGCTGCGGGTGCAGCATCGCCAGCAGGAGCCGCAGCATCTGTTGCAGCAGCATCTGTTGCAGCAGGGGCAGCAGTTTCAAGATCATCATGGCTCGAGCGAACCGAAAGGTGAACTACAACCATGCGAGGATCACTGGTAAGTACAACACCTGCAGGCAATACAACATCTCCTGCATAGAGTGAGCTACCTGCAACAAGCCCGGTGAGATCCAATGCCAAGAATGCTGGAATCGATGTTGCTTCAGTTTCAATTTCAATTGAAGTGCTGTTGTGCTCAAGAATTCCATCGCGATCGTATTCGCCAGATGTATGAATAGGTACATCTACTACAACGCGCTCTCCACGACGAACTATGACAAGGTCAACGTGCTCGAGAGTGCCCTTAATCGCGTGACGGACAATTGCCTTAGGCAATGTGAGTTCGGTCTTTCCTTCTACGACAACATCAAGAAGAACGTTGGTGGTCTTCAGGGCAAGTCCTAGTTCCTTAGCAGGAAGAGCAATGTGTGCTGGCTTTGCGCCATGGCCATAGATAACAGCAGGTACTAATCCATCGCGACGTGCGCGACGTGAGGCGCCTTTACCAAATTCGGTACGGCTAACGCCATTGATGCTGATCTCGGCCATTTTTAATCTCCTCTAGAAATACCTTCGGGCTGAACACGTTGGTTTCGAAGAGGGATTGCATACGCATACTCGACATTCACAAGCCGTCGATTACGGTCTTCTTACCCTCGCCGGAACGATGCTGAGGTTAGCGAATAAGGGTGCGCTGGGGCAAATCGGGTCTAGCTCAAGCCATCAAAGAGGCTGGTAACCGAACCGTCTTCGAAGACCTCTTTGATCGCACGTGCAAGAAGCGGCGCGATAGGCAAAATAGTGAGGCGATCAAAGTGGCTCTCTTCTGGGATCGGCAGAGTATCCGTGATGACAACTTCGCTGACTTTGGAATCTCTCAATCGCTCAATCGCAGGACCAGAAAGAACGGCGTGCGTTGCAGCAACAATGACTTCTTTGGCTCCCTCGTTAAAGAGCGCGTCAACAGCTTTAGTAATGGTGCCTGCGGTATCAATCATGTCGTCAATAACTACGCACGTTTGTCCCTGCACATCGCCAACTACGCGACCAGTCACTGATTCATTAGGGATGCGTGGGTCACGAGTTTTGTGGATGAAGGCAATTGGACATCCACCAAGAAGGTCAGACCAACGTTCTGCAACTCGGACGCGGCCTGAATCTGGAGAAACGATAGTTAGACGTGAACGATCAACTTTGCTTCCCACGTAATTTGCAAGAAGTGGAAGCGCAAAGAGGTGATCCACTGGGCCGTCAAAGAATCCTTGAATTTGCGAGGTATGTAAGTCAACAACCATCAAGCGATCAGCCCCTGCGGTCTTGAATAGATCTGCCATCAAGCGGGCAGTGATTGGTTCGCGTCCACGGTGCTTCTTATCTTGACGGGCATATCCATAAAATGGAGCGACAACAGTGATGCGCTTAGCCGATGCACGCTTGAGCGCATCCACCATGATGAGTTGTTCCATGATGTGTTTGTTAACTGGGCTTGCATGACTTTGAATAACAAATGCGTCACTGCCTCTAACGCTTTCTTCGAAGCGAACAAATATTTCACCGTTAGCAAAATCGTAGGCAGATGTTGGTGTAAGAGGAATGCCTAACTCGGATGCGACTTGCTCTGCTAGCTCAGGGAATGCGCGACCTGTAAATATTCGAAGTCGCTTTTCGGAGGCGAGTTTGAGTTCGCTCATGAAGTTGGCTTTCCTTTCTCGGCGTTTGGCTTTGCTGCTTTGGCTGATAAAGTGCCGGCTCGCTTACGCAAGACCCACCCTAAGACATTTCGCTGCTTTGCTCTGCCAACTCCGATCGCGCCCGATGGCACGTCTTCGGTGATGACTGAACTCGCCGCCGTGTACGCGCCATCTCCGATCGAAACTGGAGCAACAAGGACTGTGTCGCTTCCGATTCGGACATGGTCTCCCACGACGGTTTGATGCTTATTTACTCCGTCATAGTTTGCGAAAATTGTTCCTGCACCAATATTTGTTCCAGTGCCGATTGTGGCATCCCCCACGTAGGAAAGATGTGGGACTTTGGAGCCTTCGCCCACTGTTGAATTCTTCATCTCAACAAAAGATCCCACGCGACTTCCGGTAGCTAAATCAGAACCTGCGCGAAGGAATGTGTACGGACCAACTTTGGCATCCTTACCGATTGTTGCACCAACACAATATGACTCAAGAACGCTGGCCCCCGGCCCTACCGCACAATCAATCAGGGTCGAACGTGGACCAATGATCGCACCGCTCGCAATTGTGGTTTCGCCCGAAAGCGCGGTGCCAGGATAAATGACCGCATCTGTGGCAATTTCCACTGTTGCATCAATCCATGTTGTTGTTGGATCAATCATGGTGACACCTTCGCGCATCCATTGATCATTGATCTGATCTCGCAGGAGCGCTGCGCATTCGGCCAATTGCACGCGGTCATTGACGCCAAGAATCTCAACAGAATCTGGTGTGAGGACGGGCAGGATGCGATCGCCACCTTTACGAAGGATTTCGATGACGTCGGTCAAATAAAGTTCACCTTGAGCATTTGTACTAGAAAGCTTTCCAATTGCTCCATGAAGTTTCGCAAGATCAAATACGTAGACCCCGGAATTGATCTCCTCGATCGCTTGTTCAACTTCACTTGCATCGCGGTCTTCAACGATGCGCACTAAATCTCCGTTGTCGGCGCGAATCACGCGACCATAACCTGTGGGATCAGGAAGTTCTGCAGTCAATACTGTTGCAGCAAAGCCGCCCTCGTTATGCGCAGCAATGAGTTGCGTCAACGAACTTCCAGATAGGAGTGGTGTATCGCCAGCAAGAATTAACACAGTGCCAGTTTTCGAGGCATCTGCGAGCGCCAATTGAGCAGCGTGCCCAGTGCCGCCACGGCGATCTTGTAAAACTGTTTTGGCCTTCGGTGCTACAAGGGAAAGATGTTCTTCCACTTGTTCACGGCCTGCACCAATGACTACGCGAATTTCTTTTGGCGAAAGATCATCGAGAGCGGCGAGAACATGTCCGAGTAATGTGCGACCCGCGATGGAATGCAAAACCTTTGGCGTAGTTGATTTCATACGCGTGCCTTCGCCCGCTGCTAAGACGATTGCGTAATCCAGCCTGGTCACTTCAAGCTCCCACCGCTAGCGCTAATGGATCCTTACCTGTCATAGCCTAATTGCTTACATCGCCACTTTCGTTGGCTTTGCAATGTTGCGCTCCGCCACCAGGTATCGATCCTGGACCCTGGGCTTCAAAGGCCCATGTGCTAGCCACTACACAATGGCGGAACCCGTATTCTCCCGTATCGGCACCACTGCTTTTGACCACTACCGTTGGCTATTATGAAATTGATCGCGCCCGCCAACCTGCCATCATGCGGGATTTCGATCCGTCAAAACTCCGTGGGAGATCACTTGAGCGGCATTCATATGAGGATCGCAATGAGGCGTCTCGATGCGTGATGAAGTAGATCGCCTCGTATCGGCATGGAAGCGAGAGCGGCCCGATCTGGATTTCTCACCCCTTGAAGTATTGAGCCGCATCACTCGCATTGCACGACATTTGGATATTGCACGACGAAAAGCCTTCGCTGATCTTGATACATGGGGGTTTGATGTTCTTGCAGCTCTTCGACGTGCGGGAGATCCCTATCAACTCTCTCCCGGTGCGCTGATGCAAGAAACGATGGTTACCAGCGGCACTATGACCAATCGTTTAGACCGATTAGAAGAATTGGGTCTCATTACTAGAAAAGCTGATCCGAAAGATGGCCGCGGAAGTTTAGTAAAGCTCACAAAGAGTGGGGTCAGAGCAGTTGATGCGGCCATGGAAGATCTACTTATGCGCGAACGAGAATTTCTTAAATCTCTCACTAAAGCAGAACGCGCACAACTGGCTGATGCATTGAGCGAACTCGCGGCTCCCTTTGATGAAAATAATCAATAATTAATTTACTTCAATAACTTTTGCGCCATGTACTGGTCCACTGGCACGAGTGACGTTTCCGACAACTCCGCTAGATGTGAGCGCAACTGAAAGATCGAGCGCATGGTCTTCATCAGCGACCAGGAATGCAACTGTCGGGCCCGACCCAGAAACAATTGAACCTAGAGCGCCGTACTCGCTTCCAACATCGAGAATTAGTCGAAGGGCTGGACGAAGTGAACATGCCGCTGGTTGTAAATCATTAATTAATCCTTTTCCTAAAGCCGCGCTATCGGCGGCAAGAAGTGCTTGTAGTAATTGATCACTCGCGTGCGGAGTCGCAACATCTAATCCAGCGCGCAAACGATCACATTCCTCGTAGACCGCTGGTGTTGAAAGGCCCACCGAAGAAAGGGCAAGGACCCAGTGATAAGTACCTCGAGAAAGTGCAGATGTCACTTGATCGCCGCGCCCTCTACCGACAGCGGTGCCTCCGGTTAACATAAAAGGAACGTCGCTACCAATTTGTGCAGCAATTGCGTGCATCTCATCGCGTGTAAGTCCCAAAAGAAAAATCGCATCAATTGCCAGAATCGTCGCTGCTGCATCGGCACTTCCACCTGCCATACCGCCTGCAACAGGGATTGATTTCCTAATTTCAATAGATAAATCTGCAGGGAGATCAAATTTTTCACACATTAAGACGGCAGCTTTTGCCGAAAGGTTTGTCGCATCACCTGGCACCCCGTGCGTGTGATCTCCAGAGAGCGAGATGGTAATTCCCGTTCCAGGCTCGGTTCGAGTCACGGTCACATCGTCAAAGAGCGATATTGCTTGGAAAACTGTCACGATGCCGTGAAAGCCATCTTTCTCTTTTGGACCAACTGATAGCTGAAGGTTTACTTTTCCGGGAACACGGACAACTACGCTTTGTGGAACCACAATTGTCATATTAAGACCCTAGTGCCAATTCAAGTTTGGCTTTGGCAATGGCGCAATAATCTTCTATTACCAAAGATTCTCCCCGAAGCGTTGGATCGATTCCAGCCTTCACTAATACCGCCTCTGCGTGTATGGAGCTACCTAACCAGTTGCTCAACGCAGAGCGAAGCATCTTTCTCCTTTGCGCAAATGCACCATCAATGGCCGCAAATACATCAGAACGCATCGATTCGTCAGTAGGTGCTGCGTGCCTGACAAAGCGCACCAACTTCGAATCAACGTTAGGGATTGGCCAAAAAACAGAACGCGAGATTGCTCCAACGTGAGACATTTGCGCCCACCATGCCGCTTTCACGCTAGGAATTCCATAATCTTTCGTTCCGGGTCGTGCAACGAGGCGATCAGCGACTTCTGCCTGAACCATTACAACACCAGATGTGATGGAGGGGAACTTCTCTAAATAGTGCAACAAAACTGGGACAGAGATGTTGTATGGCAAATTTGCAACAAGCACCGTAGGTTTCACGGAAAGCTGATCAACGTGCAAAGCATCTTCATTAATCACAGTGAGGTTTTGACTAGATGGCGAATGAGATGCCACCGTCGTCGGTAGTTGAGATGCAAGGCGGGTATCAATTTCAATTGCTGTCACGCTCTTAGCCGCTTCTAGCAGCGCCAATGTGAGAGAGCCCAACCCCGGACCAATCTCGAGAGCAACGTCCTCTGCATCAATTTGTGCCAAGCGAACAATCTTTCGGCAAATGTTTGCATCGATAACGAAGTTTTGACCCAGCGATTTTGCAGGCCGCAGGTCTAATTGAGCAGCAAGGGCGCGGATCTCACTGGCTCCGAGCAAAGTAGTCATCGAGAAAACGAGCCGAATATGCGCTCAGCATTAGCGCCCAGCGCGCTAGCCAATTCTCCAAGATCTGCTTGGCGCTCAACCGCCATTGCGCGCACGATTGTTCCAATCTGTGCGGGGGAATTTGCGGCACCGCGATGTGGCATCGGAGTTAAGAATGGCGAGTCTGTCTCTACTAATAATTGATCCAGGGGCACTAACTTCACGGCTTCGCGCAATAGCGGTGCATTCTTAAATGTCAGAGTTCCTGCAAAAGACAAGATGTATCCACGGTCTATGCACGTTTTTGCCATTTCAACATCTCCAGAAAAACAGTGAAATATCGTCTTGGCTGGAGCCCCAACTTCTAGCAAAATCGAAAGAACATCCTCGTGCGAATCACGATCGTGAATCACTAGTGCCTTGTTAGTTTTCTTTGCTAGTTCAATATGCCACTTAAATGACTCTTGCTGAGTGTGGCGAAGTTCAGGAGGCGTCCGAAAATAATCAAGGCCTGTTTCACCAATTGCGCGCACACGAGGATGTTGTGCTAATTCTTCAATAACGGCTAAATCAACAGGGAGATTTTTTACAACTGGTGCCTCATTTGGGTGCAAAGCGACTGCTGCTAAAACACGATCATCCCAATGTTCTGCTGCTTTTACACACCAACGAGATTGCTCCGCCGAATATCCCACTTGCACAACACGATCAATGCCGACACTGGCTGCTTGTTCCAAGATCTCTCCAACTTCCTTTGAGTCAGGAGCGGTGTCGGTGATGATTTCCAAATGTGCATGCGAATCAACAGTAGCCACTGGAAGTGGTTCAGGAAGTGGGGCTAGTGGACGATCGGTATCTCTATCGTGGCGATCGGCCATCTGATTACTCGATTACATCAAGGCGAGGAAACAAAACCGCGCTCTTAGTGACAACGCAACCAGGTGGAAGCTGACCCCATGTGGAAGTGTGAGAGATTTGTTGCAATCCAATGGGGCCCAGGGTTTCGTTGGCGCCCAAACTTTGCCAGAGGATTTCGCATGTTTGCGGCATAACAGAATTGAGCAATACAGCAAGCGCCCTTAAAGATTCAGCAGTGTTGTAGAGAACTGCTTCTAAAGCTTGCTTGTTTGCTGGATCTTTAGCCAATACCCACGGTTGCTTCTCTGTCACAAAACCGTTCACCTTCTTACAAAAATCCATAATGGCGTTAATCCCGCCCTGAAAATCTAACGCGCACATTGCTTCATCGGCCTTTGAGACGGTTTCCTTCAGGGCAGCTTCTAGGCCTGCATCATTGCTGCGAGCGGGAAGTATTCCAGCACAATACTTTTCTACCATCGCAGAAAGTCGAGAAGCTAGGTTTCCAAAGTCGTTTGCTAGTTCGCTTGTATAGCGCGCACTCATATCTTCCCAAGAAAAAGACCCATCGGTTCCAAATGGAATTGCTCGCAAGAAGTAATACCGAAAAGCGTCGACTCCGAAGTGATCGGTGATGTCGCTAGGAGCGATACCGGTGAGCTTGCTCTTACTCATCTTCTCGCCACCCACAAGCAACCACCCGTGAGCGAAAACCTTTTTAGGAACATCCAACCCAGCCGCCATTAACATCGCGGGCCAGATAACCGCATGAAAGCGCAAGATATCTTTTCCAACTAGATGGACATCAGCTGGCCAAGTCTGTGCAAACTTCCTTCCACCTTCACTTGTTGGTTCATCTCCTAAGCCAACAGCAGTTGCGTAGTTAAGAAGGGCATCAAACCAAACATAGACAACTTGATCGGTATCCCATGGAACAGGAATTCCCCAATCAAAGGTTGAGCGAGAGATTGAAAGATCCTTCACGCCGCTTTCTAGAAACGATACAACTTCATTGCGTGCGCTCTCTGGCTGGCAGGCATCTGGGTTAGCACGGTAGTGGGCAAGCAGTGGCTCTACAAATGCAGATAGGCGGAAGAACCAATTGTTTTCATTTACTAATTCCACTGGTTTGCTATGAATCGGACAGAGTTTCTCACCATTGCTATCAACGAGATCATTTTCTAATTTAAATTCTTCGCAGCCAACGCAATAGGGACCTTCATATTTTCCGGCGTAAATGTGCCCAGCATCTTTTAGACTTTGAAGAAAGCGTTGAACTCGCTCTGTATGTCTGACTTCAGTGGTGCGAATAAAATCATCGTTGGCGATATTCAAGGCACGCCAATTGGGTTTCCATGCAGTCTCTACGAGGCGGTCAACCCAATCTTGTGGCGTCACCTTATTTTGATCAGCGGTGCGCATTACCTTTTGGCCGTGCTCATCAGTTCCAGTTAAGAACCAGACCGCTTCTCCACGTTGACGGTGCCAACGAGTGAGGACATCTCCGGCAACAGTTGTATAGGCATGGCCAATGTGAGGAGCATCATTAACATAATAAATAGGCGTTGTAAGATAGAACGCTTTAGTCGATGCTGAGGTCACGTGGATATCTTAGAGGTTGATTTCGAATCCACCATCGCCGCAAAAACCACGCGTTTAGGCATTGAAAACTCATCTGCCACGGCAGCAATCGCAGATTTGCGATCCATTCCTGCGGCTTCGAATTCGCGAACACGTGACACAACGGCACTTGTTGAGGCTTGCGCAGAGTCTTTCACTGCTCCTGCCATCACAATCGTAATTTCACCCAAGACCTCATTGGTTTGCGCCCAAGTCAACAGCTCTTCCAAATTACCGCGAATTGTTTCTTCATACTTTTTAGTCATTTCGCGACAAATAACTGCCATACGATGTGGCCCAAAAACTTCTACGGCATCAGTGAGTGCATCGGATAATCGATGAGGTGCTTCAAACCAAATTATTGTCCGCTCTTCATGGCGTAGGTTGTCAAAGAACTTTTGTCGCGCACCCAATGCGCGAGGTGAAAAACCTTCAAAAAGAAATCTATCTGTGGGAAGTCCCGACAGAGCTAGAGCCATAGTGACTGCGCTGGGACCTGGAATCACTGTGACTTCAATGTTTTGTGCAATTGCATCGCGCATCAATCGATAGCCCGGATCACTAATGGTCGGCATGCCCGCATCGGATACGACGAGCACAGACGCGCCAGTGGCTAGAACAGTTAAAATCTCGGGGGTCCGTTCTTGCTCATTGCCTTCAAAGAAAGAAAGTACGCGCCCTTTAAAATCGATCTCAAGGTCTGAACATAATCGATGAAATTTCCTCGAGTCCTCCGCGGCCACAATCGTTGCTTCTTCAATCGCCGTCCTTAAGCGGGCGCTTGCATCGCCAATATTGCCAAGAGGCGTCGCGGCCAGGATCAAACTCATGTCGCAATCCTCTCAGTAAGAGTGCGTCTCGCGCTTAGGCTAATGCCATGGCTGCCATCATGATTGCGATCCTTTCGTTCGGACTTCGGATCTGGCATCTCGGTACACCAAAGGGTTTCGTATTTGATGAGGTTTATTACGTTGATGGTGCGCGTGACCTCTTGCGCTACGGCGTTGAAGTTAAGGGAGCCTCGCCGGAATTTATTGTTCATCCCCCAGTTGGCAAGTGGTGCATTGGTTTAGGCATCAAGCTATTTGGCAACAACGAATTTGGTTGGCGAATCAGCAGCGCAATCGTGGGATCACTTACCATTATTCTTGTCGCCAGAATTGCATTACGGATCTTTCAATCACGCCGCTTTAGTACCTTAGCGGCTTTGTTAATGTCTCTCGACGGATTACATCTAGTTCATTCTCGAACCGCTCTACTTGATTTGTTCTTAACCTTCTTTATATTGCTGGCAGCACTTGAGTGGCTTAAAGGAAACTACTGGCGAACTGGAATTTGGTTTGGCCTTGCGCTTGGAACAAAATGGAGTGCCCTATATTTTCTCATTGCCTTTGCAGCAATCGCACTGTGGAGGGATAGAAAGAGAGATAATCTCACTTTAAAGATCTTTGCGAAACGATTTACGCAATTTGGAGTTGTTCCATTTCTTACTTATGTAAGCACGTGGACGGGATGGTTTCTTAGTTCTCGTGGATGGGATCGGCAGTGGGCTCCCGGAAACCCAGTAAAATCTTTGTGGCACTATCACGCCGAGATGTTACATTTTCATACAACGCTGACCACAAAACATTCTTATCAAGCAAACCCTTGGAGTTGGTTGGTCATGGGACGACCGACATCCTTCTTTTATGACACTCCCAAATCTTGTGGAAATTCTTCCTGTGCGCAGGAAGTACTAGCACTAGGGACACCTTTATTGTGGTGGCTTGGCATTTTTGCAATTGCAACGGTTCTTGGCTTTTGGATTTCTGGAATCGTTTCGAAAAAACCAGATCCTGTCGCGCGTTTTATCCTGTTGGGGATTATCAGTGGATACCTGCCTTGGTTTTTCTTTCAAGGGCGCACAGTCTTTACATTTTACGCAATTGTTTTTGAGCCATTCTTAATATTGGCCCTTGTTTATTGTGCGCAAAAATACCTTGGCCCTCGCCCTTGGCAGCTCAGTAGCAAGAGAATGGTCCAACTCCTTGTTATCGCAATTGGAGTGAATTTCTTCTATTTTCTGCCACTTTTTAATGCAACGGTCATCACCTATGGCTCTTGGCATGCGCGTATGTGGCTGCCTTCGTGGATTTAGTTATACCTTTAAAAGAGTGTGGAGCTGAGGGGAATCGAACCCCTGACCTCCTCGTTGCGAACGAGGCGCGCTACCAACTGCGCTACAGCCCCAGTAACAAGCGGGTGTGCGTTGTGATTGTTCCAGCAGGCTAGCACTTACAAAATTAAAGCAACAGCTATTCGTTCGCTGCCCGATTTACTCTCAGGCGTTCGACCGCTTGTTCGGCCAACTGCTGATCGAAGATTTCATCAGCAGACGGTGCGGCGGCGGCCAACGCATCTTGTGCTAAACGTTCTTGTTCTTCAGACCATGCGCCGGGAATAGTTAAATCAATAACACGGTGAGGTACAAACGCTTTAGGAGCAGTCACATACGTTGGAACTGGAACAGTTGTTGGCTCCCAAGAATTTCTTTCTTGTGCTGAACCCTTTGGTAGCAGGACAACTCCAGAAAGTTCGCGCTCTGAAAGTGGAACCCAATGTTCGCGCACTTCCTTTGGCGCAACAACTTGCGACAAATTAGTAGTAGAGATTCCGGCAGTCGTTCGTTGTAGTTGCACGACGCGGCGTCGATGTAACCGCTCAGCAACACTTTGCCGGCGAACATGACCAACGTAAACCACAAACCCAGAAATCGGTAGAAGTGAATAGGTTGCTGGAGCAGAATTAATTGTTATATCTAATATCGCCGCAACAAAAACAACTGCAAGAAGAGTAAAAATTATTCTGCGGCGCATCAGAACCTGTGCTGTCTTGGATTCCTGATCTAAATCTGTATGGATGACTCCGCTAGTCCTCGAGTCAAGTCCGCTACCACTCGCCACAATTCGAAGTGCGCTTTTGTAACGCTCGACTGATTTCCCAGAAAATTCGTCGTGGCTATGAACCCACCGCGGGACAAAGTACGCGACCCACATCCCTACGATGGCTACATATATAAGTCCAGATGCCATGATGTATAAAGATAGACGGGGATTCGACTCTCATCTGGTATTTACGAGCATAATTCGCCGAGATTTTTCTTAAGTGGTTGTTACAAAATTTCCGGGTTCTCCCGAACAAAACTCAGATGGTCTCGCCATTGACCATCAATGTGGAGATAGCGAGGTCTTTCTCCTTCAAGGTGATACCCAGCTTTTTCGGCAACTTTCCGTGAAGCAGCATTCTCTGGTCGCAAATTGATCTCGATACGATGAAGCGCCAACTCTTCGAAGCCAAACTGGGTCAACATTTTCACAGCCTTGGTGGTAATTCCCTTATTCGAATGGGCCTCATCAATCCAATAGCCAATGTGTGCACCGCGTAGGGCGCCAAAGATGATTCCACCCATAGATATTTGACCAATAAGATTTCCTTGATGCCAGATGCTTAAGGTGATCGAACGCTGCGCCACGCCTTCTCGGCGATAGGAGCTAATCATTTCTATGAAAGTAGGCAGATTCTTAGATTCTTGATTGTTGGGAACATGTGGAAGCGTGGCCTCCCATGGTGTCAACCAATCACGATTGATTCCGCGAATGCGGTGCCACGTCTTGCGATCGCGGAGTCGCAGCGGACGCAAAATCACATCATCAGAGCGAAGGATTACCGGCCAACCTCCAGAGTTCGACATTTCGACTACCTAAAAATACCGACGCCGTAAAACAACAACGCTCACTTCGGTGCCTGCTTTGAGATGAACATCTTTTTCGGGGACAGAAATCAACGCGTTTGCATCAGATAAAGATGACAACTCTTCTTGAGTCTCTACTGCCTTCACATGGGTGCCATCTTCAGATAAGAATCCCCTGAGGTAGGAGCGCAATCCAGCAGTAGATGCAACTGGTTTTTCTAATCGAGCCTTCACGCTGGGTCGATGAATGTTTTCTGAACCAAGCATTGTCCGAATCATTGGCCGTACAAAGAGTTCAAATGAAATGTAGGCAGAAATTGGATCTCCGGGGAGCGTCACAATTGGAACTCGGTCTGGACCCACCAACCCATAATTATGGCGCCCACTATTTTCTATCGCTATATCTACCGTTGTAATTTCTCCCAAGGAGGAGAGAGTTCGTGTTATGAGATCGAATGAGTCATCGCCTCGTTCGCCGCTGACCACAATCAAATCTGCGCGAACTAATTGATCTTCAATGACCGCTTTGAGTTCTTCCTCATTATTAGGAATTGAATGAACTCGAAATGCAACTGCTCCTGCTTCGCGCACTGCTGTGGTGAGAAGCCACGAGTTCGTTTCATATTCTTCAGTCCCCGTGAGTTCTTTTCCGGGTTCAACGAGATCTGGCCCAGCAGAAAGCACAACAACTCGTGGATGTGGACGGGTAGGCAAATGTCCTAAACCAATGGAGGCTGCTAATCCAATTTGAGTCGATCGGATCCTTGTTCCAGCCTTCATGACAAGACGTTCGCCAGCATAAATGTCTTCGGCAAGGGTTGCTCCATGTGCATCCAAAAGCGGCATTTCAAAAGCGTCTAAGGGGCGGCAAATCCCGAGCAATGAGGTAAGAAACTCATCTCCGCGAATTTGCTCTGCCATAATCACACCATACTTGTTAAACCAATACTTCTTGGGGATTTGAGCGACGATGGCTGAAGAAAAGGACGAACTACGTTCTCGCTATCGTCGTGCAAGGAAAGATAAATTTGTCCCAGCAACTTATTCGCTACTTCTGTCTACCCCAGAAATTACATCCGCTAAAACTGTTGCCAGCTACGTCTCATATGGTGATGAGCCAACTACGCAGGAACTCAATCAGTCACTTCTCGCGCGCGGCATCACACTCTTGCTTCCGCGAGTAAGCGGCTCTGAACTGTCGTGGGTGCAATGGTTCGGAAATGATGACGCACTTGAAAAACGCGCGAATATCCTCGAACCAATCGGTCCATCTATTTCAGATCTCTTGGGTATTGATGTAGTTATCGTCCCGGCTCTGCAAATCGATAGAAATGGTTTTCGCCTGGGCCAGGGCGGCGGTTTCTATGATCGCGCTCTCCCCATGATGTCAGGTTGGAAAGTTGGCCTCGTGCATTCTGCTGAAATTACAAGTGAATTGCTTCCACGCGAAGTGCATGATGTTCAATTAGATGCTGCTGCTACTCCAGAAATCGTTGTGAGATTTTCGAATAAAAGTAGTGAATAGAAACTAAAAATTACGAGCCAGACATATATTTTGGTAGTGCAAGAGGAGTTAGAGTTAATCTTTTTGAGTAAGCGTGGCTAAGTATGCGTTGTACTCGGCCAATTCATCGGGTTGCCCCATTGCCGCTAAGCGTTCCGCACTTCGATCTATCCTTTTTGTCTCTCGTTTATCATCGCGAACCCATTGAATAAATGTTGCGATCAAAGCAATCAAAATAGGGATCTCACCCATCGCCCACCCAAGGGCTCCGCCAGTATGTTGATCAACTAACAGGTCGCTCACCCAGGGAGTATGTAGTTGGGCAAAATAACCATGGTCAACCAAGGCAGTTGAAGACATTAAAGCGACTGAGAAAAATGCATGAATACTCATCGCAGCAAAGAGAACAACGATTCGAGCAAGGAAAGGAACTCTCTTTGGGTTTGGATCGATTCCGATAATTACATGGAAGAACAAGAATCCGGCTAAGACAAAGTGAACGTTCATTAAGAAGTGTCCAGTATGACTCTGCATCATTCCTCCGAAGAGAGAAGTGAAATAGAGTCCAAATAGCGATCCGTCAAAGATAAGTAAGGCAACGACGGGATTAACCCAAAATCCTGCCAGTCGAGAATGAAGCGCAGAAATTAACGTACCTCGCACGCCACGCTCTGCTTCTGTTCTACCTTGTGGAAGCGTGCGCAGTGCCAAAGTTATGGGAGCTCCTAGTACCAAACCAATCGGCGCAATCATTCCTAGAATCATGTGAGAAATCATGTGATATGAAAAAGCAAAGTGTGCGTACACGCCAAAGCCACCACTGGTTGCGAAATCAATTCCTGCAATCCCGAATGCAAAGGCAACCGTTCTACCAACATGCCACCTATCTCCTCGGCGGCGCAAGATCACAACACCTCGTACGTAAAGCGCTACGGCCAAAATAAGGAATCCAATAAAGAGGGCGTCGGGATTCCAGGAGAAAAGAATTCGACTCAAAGTTGGCTGCTGTGGCATTGGCAATCCAGCAACAGTTATCGCTGCGTTAAATTTTGGATCAGCCCCAGGTGAGGGTGGCTTATTAGAGGCTAGCCAAGTTCCTAGGGCCAGGGCGAAAATCATGATCGACAGTTCAACCATAATTAATTGGTAGAACTTATTCCAATTGATTTCTGAAAATTTCTTACTGGCAAGATTTTTTCGATGCATGTAACCAATTACAATCAACCCGATTGTTAAAACCCCTTTGACAATAATCACAATTGCGTAACTGCTATGCCAGGCAGAGGCAAAATTCAATCGCGCCCAAGCATTAGCACTGCCGCTAACAACTACTGCTATCACAGCCCACAGAGCAAGTGAGCTAAAGCGAGGAACTGCGATTGCGCGCTCTTTAGGATCAAGAAGAGCCAGTGCAAAGATCCCACCAACCCAGAGAGATAAGGCCATCACATGAATACAAAGGGAGCCAATCGCTAAGGCATGAGAGCCGCTAGTGGCCGAATGACTTTGAAAGAGTGGAGCAATGATTCCAAGGGTTGTGATCGCGAGAAACCAAATCGCCCCTCCAACTTTATGAATCCTTGACACAAAGAGGCAAACAAATGTTGCTGCAGTTAGTTGAAAGAATTGGTACTGTCCTAAAGTTATTTGAGTTACAAAAGATTTAATTGTATTGAAATCGAAGACTGCGCCCAGCGGTGATGCCAAAATGTTGGCCAATGTGAAGATGATGTTCCCAGTCGCCGCAATAATCCAAAGACCGCTACTCCACGTGGCCACCGTACGAAGTCGTAAGGCAGATGCCGAAAGTTTGCCTTTCTCGTCTTCCAATAAGAATGCTGCTGCAAGAAGCGAACCAACAGCTGCGATGCTTGCTGAAATTCCTAAGAATTTGCTGACGGTCGACAGAGCACTCACAACAGGTCCGGATGTCGGAAGGCTTGCCGCCAGAAACATCATTTCTTTTTAAATATCTTTCGTGCATAGAGTGAAAGACCCACCAAAACTAAAAATGCTAGAAATAGAAGAACGATCACAAAAATTGAGGTTACAGAACTATTGGTTGTAGCGCTAATTGATGCTGATGATGAACTAGAGCGAGGAGACGGTGATGAAATTACAGTGGGCGCCATGAAGTTGAACGTGAAAGTCCCTGCGAGTGGGACATCGTTGTCTGCTAGAAGAGAATAAGAAACTGTATACATCCCACTTAAAGTCAAAGTCTTTAGACCAATAATTGCATTCACCCCATCGATCGTTAGAACACCATCGTCCACTCGTGTTCCATCCGGCGCCGTTACGGTGATTGAATTTCCGCTATCGATAAGTGCGACTTGTGCAGTAATCGAAACAGCACTTGGGGCAGTTCCTAAAGTAGATCCACTAATAGGAGTTGTAGTCACCAGAGAGTTGGCTTGGGCAGGATTTGCTATCGAAAGAATGAAAAAGCTCAAAATCGCAATCACGCAGGCTGCCATTGCTTTGCGCATTCTCAGATTCCTTCCTTACTCTCGTCACAATTCGCCACTATCGTCTCACTTCTTTACACTTCACTCTAGTACCCGAACTCGACTCCATTGAGAAATATTGTGAAGGGATCCAGGATGCCTACATATCAGTACGCATGTAACGCCTGCTCCCGCGAATTTGAGATCTTTCAAGAGTTTGCGGATGCCTCTTTGACGCATTGCCCTGAGTGTCAGGGAGATGTAAGAAAAGTTTATTCGGCTGTCGGCGTTGTATTTAAAGGTTCTGGATTTTATAAAACTGATTCAAAAAGCTCATCGACACCATCACCGGCTCCTACTGTGGTCAAAGACACTCCTGCGGCGTCGGCGCCAACTGAAAGCAAAAGTGCAACAACTCCAAAAAGTGAATAAACTTTAGTTATTCGTGATGCGGTGGCTTATCAGCAGTGATCTCTGCTTCACGACGTTTTTCTTCCTCTTGATCGTCTCGAGGATCTTTCTCGTCAGATGTCGTCTTTGGCCAAATTTCATTCATTTGGTTAAGGGTACCAGTTGCTGATTTCTTGAAGTTGGCTTGATCAATCAGCTCAACGAAAGGTAAGAACCGTGTTCGCAGCCCTTGGCCATTTCGTAGTCCGACGTCGTAAATCGACGCTTACTGTTTTTCTTCTCTTTATTTTTCTCGCGGGCGGCATAGGCTCACTTTCTTTTACAAAATTGGATACCGGCGGTTATTCAAACCCAAGCAGCCAATCAGCTCAAGCCGCTAAATATCTAACCGATAATTTTCACGTGAAAGATCCTGGCGTCGTTTTGGTACTCGATTCTGACAGCGGCAGTGTTAATGAACCTGCTAATAGCGCGGCTGCTCAGCGCCTTGAAGCCCTGATTAATAAGGAGCCAGGAGTTTCAAACACCTTATCTTTTTGGTCTGCCGGCGGTGCGCCGCAGCTGATGTCATCAGATAGAAAAGCCGGCTTCCTTTTTATTTATACGACTAAAACTGATTTTGGGAGTATGAGCGAAGTCGGAAAGAGTATTCAAGCCAAATACGACGGTGACTTTGAAAACTTAAGAGTCTACGCATCTGGTGGAGGCGTGATCACTCATGCCATCAATAGCAAAATATCCAAAGATTTAGCCTTAGCAGAAGCAATTTCGATTCCACTGACTTTTGTACTTCTAGCTTTTGTTTTTGGTGCAATGGTGGCTTCAGCAATGCCCTTGGTGGTTGGCATCAGTGCAATCCTCGGAGGATTCTTTATTATCTTTCTCTTCACGCTATTCACCAGCGTGAGTATCTACGCGCTCAACCTCATTACTGGGCTTGGCCTGGGGCTTGGAATCGATTATGCGCTCTTGATTGTAAATAGATTCCGGGAAGAGCTTCATGCTGGAAAAAGCGTAGAAGAATCTGTTGTCACAACAGTTGCAACGGCTGGTAAGACCGTTTTTTATTCCGGGCTCACAGTCTTGGTCACACTCAGTTCGATGATCTTGTTTCCGCTCTCATTCCTTAAGTCGTTTGGCTATGCAGGTATTTCAGTGGTCACGCTCGCGGTTGCAGGTGCCCTCATTCCACTTCCAGCAATTTTGGCTCTACTGGGTCACAAGGTGGACAAGGGAGTTGTTCGAAAGAGTGCAATAGTTCCTAAAGAAGATGGTCGTTGGGCCAATACGGCACGTTTTGTCATGAAGCGCCCGATCGCAGTGATTGTTGCTTCCCTCGCCCTCATTGCAATCATTGCCTCACCCATCAAAGACATTTCATTTGCACAAGTTGATTCTCGAGTTTTGCCAAAAGCAGATAAGGCAGCAGCAGCAGCACAAGTAATTACGGAGCGCTTTCTTGGTCAAGAAGGCAGCCCGATTGAAATAATCATCCCTCAAGGAGTTCAGCACAATTCTGAGGCAACTACATTCATCACGGAAATCAGCAAGGTTAAGGGTGTGGTTCGCGTTAATCGGCCTCAAGTCAATGGGAACGATCTTCGGATTACAGCAATTCAATCGATGCCATCTCGCACCGCAGCTGCCGAAACAATGATTCATGCGATTCGTGCGATCGCCGCACCTGATGGGACTTTGGTTGGCGGGCCTGCTGCAGATTTCACTGATTCGCAAGATGGAATTGCACATACTTTGCCATGGGCGTTGGGGTGGATTGCGTTAAGCGTTTTCATTCTAATATTCGTCTTCACCGGATCCATTATTTTGCCAATCAAGGCAGTGATCCTCAATGGGCTCTCGCTCGTGGCAACTCTTGGCATCTTGACCTGGGTATTCATCGATGGTCACCTCAAATGGTTGGTCGGAGATTTTACGCAAACGGGAACCATTGATACTGGCACCACAATTCTTATTGCAGTTGTGGTCTTTGGACTTTCAATGGATTATGAAATCTTCTTATTGTCGCGTATTCGTGAAGAAC
Source organism: Actinomycetota bacterium (assembly GCA_009698615.1). GTDB lineage: Bacteria > Actinomycetota > Actinomycetes > Nanopelagicales > Nanopelagicaceae > QYPT01. The sequence goes on from WLPU01000010.1 coordinate 58,737, forward strand.
ATCTCCTTGGAAAATCAAATACCGAATCGGTTGCCACTGGACTACAGCGATCGGCTCGAATCATTACTGCAGCAGCAGGTCTCTTGGCCGTAGTGTTCGCTGCTTTTGTTATCAGTGGAGTTACTTCAATCAAGTTGATGGGATTCGGCGTGGCCTTTGCAGTTATTCTCGATGCCACAGTAATTCGCGCATTACTAGTGCCAGCCCTGATGCGCGTATTTGGAGAACGTAACTGGTGGGCACCCAAATCAATAAAACGCTTCACTCTGTCTCACTAGTGTCCCCGGCGGGAGTTGAACCTGCGACCTACCGCTTAGGAGGCGGTTGCTCTATCCACTGAGCTACGGGGACAAACTTCTTTCTCAATAATTATTCGTGAATTCGCTTATTAGAAACTCGGAAGAACTGACATAAGGAATACGACAGAACTTTGAGCTTCAACATTAAGCAAGGGTACTCGGAAGATTTCTATTACCCTGACAATTTTTCACGCACAAAATTGGAGGGATACAAGTAAATTGTGAGCCTAGGGAATCTAACTGATCGGGAGTCATTCCCTAATGCGAGGCCAACAACGAACACGGTGGTCATAGACGCCGGGGATCTTGACAAGGCTATTGCCAATCTCGCCTCACGAAAATCATTTACTTCATCCATGGTAATTGCTGCCCGAAACCGCGCTTTCGATGTGGCCCTGGATGATCGTTCCTTACGGTCTGAAAAATATAGAACAGTTGATCAAGTTAGACCGCACAAACCTGTAGTTCCTAGTGGGGTACCTGCGCAATTACCTCTTATGCCACCACGCAAGTAGTGGAGCGTTATCACTTTTCATTAAGCGTGCGATCGTTTGTGCGCCATCCAGATGATTGCCTCGCGTTGGCACTAAGCGAGATTGTGGCAATAACGCAGATACGCGGCGGCGAATAGATTCTTCGTAACCTTTATTCTTTGTGTTACCGCCAAGGAGCGCCAAGGAAAGTCCTTCGTTTTTCATTCCTCCAGAATTAATCCATGCAGCCGCGACTGTTTTTGCAAGTTGCTCGGCACCACGATCTCGAATCGTTACTGCGCTTGAAATATTTGCCTCGGCTGCTTCCAATACTTTCTTTGATGCAGTAATACATAGCGTTTGCGCCTCTGCACCAGTTTTGCTGGCCAATTTATCAAAGGCAGCCACTTCATCTTTGAGATAATCCAATAAAACGCGATCACTTTCGCGACCTTGGCGAGTAGCAAGTACACGCTCTAGGCCATGCTTTCCTAACCAAAACCCACTTCCTTCATCTCCAAAAATATGTCCCAGACCATCTGCGTGAGCAAACTTTCCGCGACGTCCTCCCACCGCAACAACTCCTCCTCCCACCGAGAGTGCAACACCATCTTCACTGCCTAGCGCGCCCATAAAGCCTGCAAGGCCATCATCAATGACTGCAACAGAAGTAGCGCCGAAGAATTCATTCGCTAATTCACCATACGGGGTTGGATCGGTGAGATTTCCATAGAGCCCGGTCAAACTCATCGCTACGGTTTCATCATGTAGGGACTTCCCGTGTAGTTCGCTCACTTCAGTAAATATGTCACGAAGAACTTGTACTGGAGTCTCGGCAGCGCGCTTTGCGCGGGAAGATGCATGCTCCCCTTTTTCCCAACGCACGCGAGCGCCAGATTGTCCTAGATCAACTGCAAGTACCATAATTACGATTCTAGTCCACAAATATCTAAGGAGTCTTCATGGCAAAGGTTGCGCTTGTTACTGGAGCGACTGCGGGAATTGGCGCTAGCTTTGCGCGATTATTTGCATCGGAAGGCTTTGACCTAGTTTTGGTGGCCCGAGATGAAGCTCGCCTGCGAGAAACCGCTGAGAACTTAAAGAATGAATTTGGCGTCAACAGCGAGATTGTGCGTGCTGACCTGACGAATATAAAAGAACTTGCTGCTGTAGAGGCCCGAGTAGCCAGCGAAATAAATCCGATTAATGTCTTAGTCAATAATGCTGGGTTTGGAATTAAGGCAAGTTTTCTGACAAGTAATATTGCAGAAGAAGCAGACCTTCTGGACGTGCTCGTTCGTGCACCAATGCGATTGATGCATGCTGTATTACCAGTGATGAAAGCACGTAATGAAGGTGCCATCATCAATGTCTCGTCAGTTGCAACATGGATTACTAGCGGAACCTATAGCGCTTCAAAGTCTTATCTCACCGTCTTATCGGAATCTCTCCATACAGAATTGCGTAACACCAACGTGAAGGTCATGGCTTTGTGCCCTGGATTTACACGAACAGAATTCCACCAGCGCGGAAATATGCACATGACTGGGCTGCCAAATTTTTTATGGCTGAACGCAGATCGAGTAGTTGCCAAAGCGTGGCGTGATGTTCAATCTGGAAGCGCTCTTTCTATCCCAGGTTGGCAGTATGGAATTTTGTCGACCTTTGCTCGGTTCGGACCTAGGCCCATCGTGCGCAAACTTGGTATCAACGTCCGAATGAAGCAGCGCACGAAGTAAGAGGAAGGCATTTCTCACTCCGTAGAACTACTTCTCAGCAAATTCCTAGGTTTTGAGCGAGTTATTACCGAGGCAATTTCAACTGCGTCGCTACGATGGTCCAATAATCTATGGAGGTCATCATGTTTCGCAAAGTTCTGATCGCTTCGGTCGTCGGAGTCATGCTCACCGGCACCTTGGTTGCAACATCGGCAAATGCCGCATCTGTCTCTAACGGTGTGCCGTGCCCAAGTGCGAATAAGACCACAAAGATTGCTGGCGGAACATACAAGTGTGCCAAAAACCCAACAGTCAAGAATGCAAAGTTGACCTGGGTTTCGATGGACTGCCTCAATGCTGATACTGCATATGTAAAGACTAATAAGTCATACCTACTCCTTGCCGGTCAAATGCCAGCAACTCTTGCGGCCCTTGATGAAAAAATTGCAGCAGAGGTTGATAATGCTGCTTTGAAAGCGATTGATGCCGCCGCTCTTGACGTGAAAGTTGCCACCTGGAATCAAAAGTTGACTGAATTTACCGCCGCGCGCGATGCGATGGTTGCCGATTCCGCAAATGCAACTAAGAATCGTAAATCTATTACAACTTATAACACCGCAATTACATCACTCAAGACAGCAATCCGATCTGCTACATCATCGGCTGCCAATTACAGAAAAGTTGGCAAGACCGTCGATAACATGAAGACGACTCGTGCAAATGCCGTTCTTAATCTTGCTCAAGCAAAAGATGGCGTTGCTCAGGCCCTGTCTATGCGCGCACTCGTATGTCAAAAGGGTCTCTAGTCTCTTAGCCACTCTGGCTACCCCTATTTCTTGATCGGGGTAACTTGTCTTGACTCTTAAGCGTGGGAAGTAAAAGTTTCCTTCGCGTCCTTGCGCCAATATTTTTGTGCGCACACATAATCCTTCGATCGATCCATCTGACACCTAACATATTCCTAGATCTATTTCTTTATAACCTCATTGCAGTATGCGTGGTTCTTGTCGTCCTCGCCTCTGAATTTCTCAAGGATGTGATTGGTAGATACGCCCTGGCCACTGGAATTATCTTCTGGATTGTTGGCTCAGTGCTTTCCACCGCAGCAGAATTTTTCTCGTTACCCCTATTGAGCTCAAATATCGCCAAGATTTTTTATCTCCTCTTCTATCCGTGCATGATCGTTGCAATTCCTCGCATCCTTGGAAACGGTAAGAAATTTGGCCTACTAGAAGCTTTAGACGCAATGATCTTAGGATTCGGACTCGGCTCCTTAGGGAGCGCGCTTCTTTTGAGACCGGTCTTTCCAAAATTCTCCGGGGAGATAGTGGCGACCTTCTTTGCAATTTGCTTTCCCGTTGGCGATGTAGTCCTCTTGGCACTGGTACTGACCTTGGCATCCATCACTGCAATGTCGCTACGTAGCGGGCTCCTATCGGCAGGAATTTTCTGCTTTTCTTTATCTGATTTCTACTTTCTCTGGCTCAACGTTAATCATCGCTACACGTTTGGAGCCTTGAGCGACGATGTTTGGCTACTTGCATTGATACTCATTTCAATCGCCATCACTCAATCTCATAAAACCTCTAAAAACAAATATGTCGTTCCGTCAGTTCTCATTGTTCTTTCAATTATGACGAGCGCCACTTTGCTCAGTATCACCGCGCTGCGACCTGGATATCTCCCAAACTTCATTCTGTTTCCAACAATCACAACTCTCGTGCTGGCATTCGTTCGGATGACAATTGCTCTTCGCGAGTCTCGCTCAATTGGCGAAGAGAGAATTCTTGCTAGAAC
>WLPU01000011.1 GCA_009698615.1 Actinomycetota bacterium
GTTACTTTCCAATCTCGATCACTCGCTGCTGCAAATCTGAAAGTTGATTTACCAAAATCTAAAGATAGCGTTTCATGGGCCATCGCCCCTGAATCGATCAACAAATCCCGCCCCGTAATCCCTGCTTCCAGCTCGCCAGATCCGACATAGATAGCAATATCTCGAGGTCGTAGGTAATAAAATTCAACATCATTTTCCGGATCGAACAAAACCAAATCACGTTCGTCGTTGCGTTGACGATATCCAGCTTCACGCAATACCGAAGCTGCAGACTCTGCTAATGATCCCTTATTTGGTACTGCGATCCGTAACATGGGCGCCTTCCTAAAGATAACGATAAACGTCGCTGGGTGAAATGCCACGCGCTAACATGAGAACTTGCAGATGGTACAAGAGCTGACTGATCTCTTCGGCTAGTTCTTGATCACTTTCATGTTCGGCTGCAAGCCAGATTTCGCCAGCTTCCTCAACAACCTTCTTGCAGATTTCGTGTACTCCAGAATCTAATTCAGCAACCGTGGCTGAATCCGCAGGTCTCAATACGGACTTGCGTTCAAGCTCTACCCAAAGCTCATCGAAGGTCTTCATCAGGGAAGTTTACTGTAGGTAGGCCATCCCCAGATGCTCTATTAATCTGCTTTCTGGTCAACTTTTGAGATACGTAACCAGGAAATGAAACCCCAGAGTACAAATGGAAGATAGATCGCATAAAGAGTCCCCGTCGGGTAGTAACCATTCTTGAATGCAAAGGGAACTCCTACTGCATCTACAGCAATCCAAACCAGCCAGAATTCGACATAACCGCGACTCATTCCAAATGTGGCAAGTGCTGTTCCGGTGAAAATCCATGTATCTACTCGAAGCCATGCCCCCGACTCCCCTAATGACCGGAAAAGAAGGAATGCAAGTAAGTAGAAGGTGACAACGACGGGGAGCAATATCGCTCGTTCCCGAGTTGTTGTCCAACGGGGTGAAACTGGCGCAACCTCGTTCCTGTTGGCTAGCCTATTTCTGCGCCATTTAATCCATCCATAAACACTTACAAGGATGAGCAATAGATTTCTACCGGCTTGACCATAAAAATTTGCGGTGTTGGTAGTCGTATTGAACACTGCTCCTAAGAAAACAGTGAAGAGCAATCCATCACCGAGGATGCCAATAGGCCAAGCAGAAATCTTGCGCCTCATACCTAAGAACGCACTGGCAAGTCCAAGAGAACCACCAATTAATTCACGCCAATAGATTGCCTTGCTGCCGAAATGTATCTGCTCGTTCAGTAACCAATTAATGATTGACATAAAAAAACCCTCTCGTTGTGAAGAACAAGGGGGGTGGAAAAAGCAGGAGGAAGGGTGAAATCAAGCCCACCCCTCTTGCCATGTGTTCCTTTATCCAGACTTTAACTGTCGGTTATGGATTCTCACCATATCAACCGATCACTGGATGTGATCGGGTCGCGGACTTTACCGCCGGTTCGGATTTACGCCGACCCCCGGAACATTGTGACTCTAGTCTGTCACCTTTGTCGCCAAAATGCGCAACGAAGTAATCATCGCAGCCGGATCTTGGGCTCGGAATACGGCGCTTCCAGCAACGAAGGTATCTGCCCCCGCTTGCGTTGCTCGCTCGATCGTTTCTACAGATATTCCGCCATCAACTTGCAACCAGATGGGCCTATCACCAATAATTTTTCGCGCTTGTCGAATTTTTTCAAGCATAGGATCCATAAATGACTGGCCCCCGAACCCAGGTTCTACCGTCATTATGAGAAACATATCGACAAGATCGGAGTAATCCGAGTATTCAGTAATTGGCGTATTGGGCTTAACTGCTAAGCCACTCCGAGAACCATATCTTCGAATTGCCGACAAAGTGGAAGGAAGATCATCCGTGGCCTCTACATGAATTGTCACGCTATGACAACCCGCTTGAGCATACTCTGGGCCAACAACATCGGCATTCATCACCATTAAATGCGCATCAACTGGAAGGGCGCTACTTTCAATCACTTTTTTCGCAGCGCTGAAATCGAAGGTGAAATTTGGGACGAAAACGTTATCCATCACATCTAAATGAACTAGGTCTGAGACCGCAGCGACCTTTTGAATTTCACCGGCCAGATCATCAAAATTTGCATTCAGAATGCTGGGCGTAATTCTAATTTCTCGAGGCATGGGTGGATGCTAATAGATCAACTATGCGATTCGCTCGAAGAGCGCCAAGAACATTGCATCAGTGCCGTGTCGGTGGGTCCAGAGTTGCATATTTCCATTCGAAACCGCATGAGTGAGCGCGATCGGTAAATATGGATCGATCGGAATATGTCGAATCTCGGGATGACGCTTGAGCGCATCGAGCACTTGGATCTTGGTTTCGGCCATATGCGGCGAACACGTCGCATAGGCAACCAAGCCACCCACCTGTGTCACAGAAATCGCGCTATCGAAAAGCTCTGCTTGCAAAAGGTTAAGTCCCGCCAAGTCGGATGGTTTACGTCGCCAGCGAATTTCGGGACGACGACGAAGGGCTCCGATACCCGTGCATGGGACGTCGGCGATAACGGCATCAAATATTTCTAATCTATCTGCAATCTTTCGACCATCCCCCACCCATACATGCGTATCAACAACAACTTGTGCAATCAAATTTGCACGTGCCTCTGAGATTTCATTTGCCGTGAAATTTTTGCCTTGTTCCTTTGCAATGCTTGACAACAGGGCCGCCTTACCGCCTGGACCAGCGCATAAATCTAGCCATCGGTAGCGATTGATCGCAGCAGATGCGAAAACACTTGCGACAAGTTGTGAGCCCTCGTCCTGTACTCCCGCGCGACGATTTCGAACCAGATCAATTTCTCCCGGGACCGATACTGATGTGGCTCCATAAGAAGAATAAGCAGAAGGTAATCCGCCTAAAGCGACAAGATCGGCTTGCGTGGAGCGCCCAGGCCAAGAGACCAAAGTCGGTGATGCCGGAATGTTATTTGCTCCTAACGCGAGCTCCACCTCTGATCTATCACGTAATAGATCAAAATAAGAAGAAACAATCCATTCCGGGTGCGAGTAGCGAATCGAAAGAGATTCGATGGGATCTTCAAACGAATCAAGGGGCATGAGCCATTCATCCAAAGTTTTTTCAGCGCTCCTTCGAAGGAGCGCATTGACATACGCCGCTTTTGAATCTCCCAGAACTTTTCGAGCCAACTCAACAGTGGCCGAAACGGCAGCATGAACAGGGGTACGCATTTCAAAAAGCTGATGTGCGCCCAGCCGCGCAACATCGATGATGCCCGAATCAACACCTTCCCAGGGTCGATCACTCACTTGCGACAAAATCCAATCGTGTCGACCCTGCATTCGTAGCGTTCCATAAAGCAATTCAGTAGCAAAAGCTTTGTCTCGTGGTTCTAAAGAGCTCTCCGTCAACGCTCTAGGCAAGGCCAGGTTTGAGTACCCCTGGCCACGATTTACATCGGTTAAGACGTCATAGGACAAAACTCGCGCAGCATCTGGATGAGCCTTGCGAAAACTTTTTGCCCCAGATTTGGCAGGATGCGCTTTAGGCTCAGACAAATCCTTCTCCAGACACGTGCCGCGCGCCGTTAAACCAATCTCGTGCCTGCAATTGTTTCTTGCCCGCAGGCCTCAATTCAACAAGTTCTAATGTTGACCCCTCAGAACATCCCACTAAAACATGATTATCGTCGAACGAAATTTCTCCTCTGCTCAATTCCTTACGAAGTGGACCTGGCTGCGCTGACGAAATTCTTAAAAAATCTCCTCTCCAGTTGGTCCAAGTACCTGGTTCTGGTGTGAAGGCCCGAATATGACGATCAATTGCGTAGGCAGATTGATTCCAATCAATACGTGCTTCATCTTTGGAAATCTTCGCAGCTCGCGAAACGCCAAAGCCACTCTGTCCTTTCGGTACATCTCCAGCGGTTATTGAGGTGATTGCCTCACTAATGGCTTCTGGACCCATCAAAGCAAGATCCCGAAAAACTTCCCCTGCATTTGCTCGTGGTGAGATCTCATACTCACGTTGCACATAAATCGGACCAGTATCCATTCCCGCATCCAATTGAAAAACGGTGATTCCAGTCTTGCTATCACCATGCAGAATCGAACGCTGAACAGGGGCAGCCCCGCGCCACGCTGGTAGAAGGGAAAAATGCAGATTGAGAAAACCATATCGGGGAATCGTAAGTATTTCTTGTGGCAACAATTGCCCATAACCAACTGTGATGACAAGATCCAAATCACGCACCAATGGCGCAAGGTCCTGCGCACTATGTGGTTGGTACAAATTTACCGAATGCTTTTTAGCCCATTGAGCGACAATGCCTGCCTTTATTTCCCGACCTCGCCCCGAAGGGCGATCAGGTTTCGTGAAAACGCACACGAGCTCATGCTGACAAGTGAGCAACCAATCCATTGTTGGTATCGCGACATCAGGTGTTGCTGCGATGCCGATCCGCACTACAAATTTTTCCCGTAGGTTGCGTGCGGTGAGACCTTGATCTCAATGGCTGGGCCATCCGAACCTGAGAGCCCAAACCATTGGGATTCTCGAATCTCTTTCATCGCCAGTTTTCTGTCTTTCACCGAGAGTCGATCAATAAAGAGAATCCCATCGAGGTGATCAGTTTCATGTTGTAGGGCTCTAGCAAGCAATTGGCTGCCTTCAATCGTGATCGGATCGCCAAACATATTCCATCCTTTTGCAACAACGCTAAGAGCCCGAGGAGTTTCATATCGCATCTCTGGGAATGATAAACATCCCTCTTCCCCCTCTTGGTTTTCAGAACTCAGATCGAGGGAAGGGTTAATTAGGTGTCCCACGGTCTCATCAATATCCCAAACGAAAACTCGTAGCGAAACTCCGATTTGCGGAGCGGCCAGCCCAGCCCCCGGCGCATCATGCATAGTGTCGGTTAAATCCGAAACCAGATTGCGCAATTCCTTATCAAAATCGATCACCGCCGCTGCAGGAGAGAGCAATACCGGATCGCCAAACAATCGAATTGGCTGAATAGACATATGCTGAGTCTATCAACTAGGCAAGCTTGTATGGGTCTACGCGAATGGTAATAAGTGATTTGTGGGAAGCGCTGCGACGGCGCTGTAACTCATGGATAAAATCTACGACTTTTTCTGCATCACCCAATTGGCACGTAAGGCTCAGCGACGACTTCTCCGATGCGCCTAAACGTGGTGTGGAGATTTTCGTATTTTCGGGAATTCGCCTCTCCTTTTGAGCCATAAGCAAACCAGTGTGGAGCATTGAGATCTCTTTGGTGGCGGCTTCTAAGACGATGAAACGCGAATATGGAGGCAATTGCAATTCTTTTCTTTGCTTCAATTCTCTGCGCACCATTGGCGCAGGATTCCACCGAGCGAGTGCGCCAACAATCGGATGTGAATCATCAATGACGATAAAAATATGGCCTTTTGGGGATACTTTGCTTGCCGCACTGAAAAATTGCTCTCGCATGCGTTCATCGGAGCGAAAGTCACTGTGTGCCAAGAAACGCAGCGATTCTACAATAACAACCGCTCTATATCCAGCATCCGTATCTGGTTCGGCCCCAGGTGTAGCAACAACGAGGGAAGGTGCATCCTCCACCTGCGAAACGATATGTTCTCCGGCGGAATTAATAATCGGAAAATTCGGAAAAGAACGACCCAACTCTTCTACAAAACGATCAATCCCTCGTGAGGCAATATAGATCCTGGACCCGTCGCATTCTTTACAGCGCCAATTTGCAAAATTCAATTGACATAAAGTGCACGAAGGCGGAGTACTGGATGCGCTTTGAAGCAGCCGGCCCCCACAATCACACAGTGCAATATTGCGACAGTGAGCACATAGCACCGCATTGCCGTAACCTTTAGCTGGAACAAGAAAAAGTACCGGTCCAAGCTGGATATCTTTACGAATAGCGGGGAAAATCCGTGAAGGGATAAGTTCGGCTTGAATTTGCGACGCGGCGGAAACTGCAACCCTTTGAGCAGAGGAAATCATAGACAGATAACCCGAATCGATGAGCCTTCCCACCTCAAGGCAGGGGCTATAACTAGAGAAAACTAATGAGATATCTTCTTGCGAATTTCTTAGCAGGGCGACATCTCGCACATTCCAGGATGGCATGCGTGGCTCGTAGAAATGTTCAGAACCTTCTGAATGAACAATCACGGTTGAATTGGGCTCTAGCGGAATGAAAATGCTTCCCCGCAGCCCCAAAGCTATCTTTCTTAAGCCTTGCGTAATTTCAAGATAATTTCGATAACGTTCGCTGCGAAGCAAGTGGCCATCCACCCGCCTAACTTGATCACCTAAACCAAGCGCTTCAAGATTGCGATGCACTCTTAACAACTCTCGTTCATCTGGGAGAACGACAAGAACTTGTCCAAACTTGGAACGTTGAAAGGCAAGCTGTGCCAACAAAAAGGCACTTGCTACATGTGGTGGAAGACACCACATCGCTCGAATCTTTGCCCCTGAGAGTGACTGGGGAAGTTTGAATTCTGCATACGTGTCCGGCGTAGCAATAGGAATTTCACCGTGCGGCACACCTATCGCAAAATCGGAATCAATAGAAGCCACCTTGGGTGGAATAGCACTTCGAACAATATCGAAAGGCGCTCCTGCCCAGCGGCTAGATACCGAACTGATGAGATCCAATGATTTCTGTGTTGCAACAATCACGGGCGACATGATCTTCAAAACAGGCTTCAAGGAGCCTTCATTAGCGCTGCTTTCAAGACGATTTACAATGATTGCTTCATGCTTTTGTTTACCGAACTCAACCTGGACGCGAACTCCGATCTGCGCCTGAACATCCAGACGTGCAGGAACCCAATAATCAAATGGAGTATCAAGGTGATAGACGCCCGAATCAACCCACACTCTGGCGATAGGCAATGACGCAGCAACATCTCCCGCCGGTGCAGGAGCAATTTGTGATCGCAACTTCAGGGGCCGTGGATTCACCACGTAGTAGAACCTTTAAGAAGCGGCGGCGCGGAGTGCGTCTACGCGATTAGTAGATTCCCAAGTAAATTCTGGAATCTCTCGCCCGAAGTGCCCGTATGCACTCGTTAACGAATAGATCGGTCTCAATAAATTTAGATCACGGATGATCGCTGCGGGGCGAAGATCAAAAGTTGCTAAAACCGCATCTTGGATTTTCCCCACTGCAATAGTTTCAGTACCGAATGTTTCGACGAATAACCCAACTGGCTGCGCTTTACCAATAGCGTAGGCAACCTGAACCTCACAACGTTTAGCTAATCCTGCCGCGACGACCGTTTTGGCAACCCAACGCATTGCATAGGCAGCAGAACGATCCACTTTTGATGGATCCTTACCGCTAAAAGCTCCCCCACCATGTCGAGCCATACCTCCATATGTATCGACGATGATCTTTCGACCCGTTAGCCCCGCATCGCCCATGGGCCCGCCGATAACAAAACGTCCGGTGGGATTAACCAAAATTTTCATATCTTTGCGCGGCAAATCAACTGTGGACAGAATTGGTTCGATCACCTTTGCGATTACATCAGGTGTCATAGATTTGGCAACGTCTACATCCTCTGAATGCTGACTGGAAATCACAACGGTGTTGATCGCTACAGCTTTGTCACCGTCATACTCGATTGTCACTTGAGTTTTTCCATCAGGACGCAGATAAGGAAGTTGTCCATTTTTGCGAACTAGTGAGAGTTGCTGCGCCAATCGGTGCGCTAGCGAAATGGGCAAAGGCATGAGCTCTTTGGTGTCATCGCAAGCATAACCAAACATCAATCCTTGGTCGCCTGCGCCTTGTAGATCTAGAGGGTCGACAGAGGACGCCACTCGATTTTCATAAGCATCATTAACCCCTTGTGCAATATCTTGAGATTGTTGGCCAACGGAAATTGATACTCCGCAAGTATTTCCATCAAACCCTTTATCCGAAGAGTCATAACCGATGCCAAGTACTGTTTGGCGTACGATTCCCATGACATCTGCATAGCCTTCTGTAGTTACTTCCCCGGCAACATGAACCTGACCGGTCGTGATCAAAGTTTCCACCGCTACACGGCTGGCACGGTCTTGGCTAAGAAGGGAATCCAAGATTGCATCGGAGATTTGATCAGCAATCTTGTCTGGATGACCTTCGGTAACTGACTCTGAGGTAAATAGGCGCTTTGACATTGGCCTAACTTAACCGAAGAACGACCTGATTGAGTAATTCATGAGCCAGCGTGTCTTTGCTGGACTCAATGAACCGAGCGATGATGCCCGAATGATCAATGATCGAGCCGTGTGTTAAGTCACTCCCAAAGACTGCTCCATCAGTAACGTCATTGACATAGAGAAGATCGGCACCTTTTTTAGAGAGTTTCTCCTGCGCTTGCGCTATGTGATCGGAAGTCTCTGCGGCAAAAGCGATGATCACTTGCCCTTGTTTCTTTGAAGCCGCAACCGTGGCCAATAAATCGGGAGTAGCAACAAGGGATAGTGACCCTAACGAATCCTTCTTAATTTTCTGTTCGTTTACCTGCGCTGGCCTGGCATCTGCGACTGCTGCACACATAATCAAAACGTCACAATTGGGAAAACGCTCCTCTAAGTCCGATTGCATTTGCTTGGCGCTTTCGACCCAGGAAACTTCGATTCCTTCAGGGATAGGCACACTCACATTTGCAGCGATCACATGTACAAGCGCACCTCGCGCTGCAGCCGCTTGAGCCAATGCAAATCCTTGCTTTCCAGAGGAACGGTTACCAATGAATCGAACGGGATCGATTGCCTCTCGTGTTCCTCCCGCAGTGATGAGCACCCGGCGACCTAATAGATCTGAGGAAGCACCCGTAAACTCCGCAAACTCCGAGATAATTCTGGAAGTTTCTGGAAATCTTCCCGGACCCGAATCTTTGCCGGTTAAGCGTCCGTTGTCGGGCTCAAGAACAACCATACCTCGTCGCTTGAGTGTTTCTACATTCTCTTGTGTCGCGGCGTTCAACCACATCTGCGGATGCATAGCCGGCACCAGTAAAACCTTTGCAGAACTCGCAAGTACTACGTTGGTAAGTAAGTCATCGGCTCTCCCATGTGCAATGCGTGCGATGAGATCGGCGGTAGCCGGTGCTATAACTATGTAATCCGCATTATTTGCTAGGTGAATATGTGGAATCTCTGCAACGTTTTCCCACACTTGTGAGTAGACGGCTCGATTCGAAAGAGCCTGCCATGTTGCCTTCCCAACAAAATTGAGTGCAGCCGGCGTCGGCACTACAGTAACTAGGTAGCCATGATCTTGAAGACGTCGAAGCAAATCACATGCCTTATACGCAGCGATGCCACCCCCAACGCCAAGAACAACTTCTCGACCTGATAGTGACATCGGTGCTTTTTCCAATGGTGAAAAAATTAAGCGGTTGGTTCGAGATTCTCGATCGTGAGCAAGCCTTCATTGATCTCGCGAAGTGCTATCGACAATGGTTTCTCGTGTACATGAGTTTCAACCAGCGGTCCCACGTACTCAAGAAGGCCTTCGCCCAATTGGGAATAGTAAGCATTGATCTGACGTGCACGTTTTGCTGCATACAGAACAAGACTGTACTTAGAGCCACTCTTATCAAGTAGCTCATCTATTGGTGGGTTGGTAATACCGTCCATGAAGCCTCCTAGTGAATGGCCAAGGATACCAGCCGCGAGACAACGTTCTCGACCTCGTCATTGACCAGAATAAGGTCAAAATCCTTCGCTGAAGCCATCTCTGATTGGGCCAACTCCAAGCGATGAGCCCTTCGTTCCGGAGTATCTGAACCGCGATTTTCCAATCGAGAGACTAAATGCTCCCAACTTGGTGGCTGCAGAAAAATCAAAACCGCTTCTGAAGTGTGCCGCTTCACTTGGAAGGCACCATCAACTTCAATTTCCAGCAGAACATTCTTGCCAGAACGCAGTGCTGTTTCAACGCCCATTCGAGGTGTGCCATACCTTGCCCCCGCAAACTGTGCCCACTCCAAAAATTCATCGTGCGCAATCTTCTCATCAAACTGTTCATCACTCAGAAAGTAATAGTCAACACCCTCGATCTCGTTAGGACGCGATTTACGAGTAGTCGCCGAAATACTTACCCAAAAATCAGAAACTTCTCTCAAGCGATGAGCAACTGTGCTTTTACCCACGCCCCCAGGCCCAGATAAAACTAGTAGCTTTCCTCTCTTAAGACCCTGCGCTACAGCATCAAATTCCGCTAACAATTGAGAAACCTGATGCTTGCCTAAACCCTGTAATCGCCTCGTGAAAGAGATTCCCATTTTCTCCATCAGTACCTGCGCTCGAATCTTTCCTACACCGGGTAGTGATTCAAGTAATGCACTCACTCGCATTTTGCCCACAAACTCATTGGATGCTGCCAAGTCAAGAACTTTTCGAACACTCATCTGCCCTGTCTTAACTTGAGCCTTAATATCGGCCCGAAACCTCCGAGATGCAGCCGCCTTTGCTAAAGCCGCTGCACGTGCCTCCGGTGTGAGCTTGGGCGGAGGATTCATAGATGCAATCTACCTGCTATTTCCGGAATATATATCGTCAACAATCTTGGCGGCTGCATCTTGCATTCTCTGCATGCCCGAAATTGCATGTTGCGTGATAGGTCGGCCGATAACTAAATACGTGGCGCCAGCATCGATTGCCTCGCGGGGAGTCATCGTCCTTGCTTGATCGTCACGAGCGCTGTGGTCTGCTGGCCTAATTCCAGGAGTGATAATTGCGAAATTTTTCCCTAAATTCTGTCGCATGGCAGAAATTTCGAGAGGGGAACAAACTATTGCTTTTGCTCCAGCTTCGAGTGCTAACTTCGCCAAATTAACTGCACTAGGCAATGCACCTGCGCCGTATCCGATTTCCTTCACATCATCATCATCCAACGAAGTCAAGATCGTTACCGCAGTGATATCTGATAACGGTGCCGCCTGTACTGCGGCCGAAATCATTGCCCGACCACCAGATGCATGCACAGTGACAAATGCAGGAGTTAGTGCCGCAACCGCCGCGCTCGCGCCCGCAACGGTATTTGGGATGTCATGGAGCTTAAGGTCCAAAAACAACTTGGCATCGCTCACCTCGGCAATCCTGCGAACTCCTTCTCCACCAAATGATAGAAAAAATTCAAGGCCTAACTTATATGCGGATATGTATTTACTGGTACATGCAACCCACTCAAGGGCAGTATCTAAACTGGAAGTATCCACCGCGAGAATAATCGGAGATTTATGCGCCATCGACATCATCGTTTCGGTGTGCAAAACCTACTGCGTCACGAAAGGATGAAAACCCCTTCGTGATTAGTAGCTCTTGCAATTGCTTCTGGATATCAATAAGAGCGGTCGGATTACCAAATGTGGCGGTTCCGACTGAAATGCCACTTGCGCCAGCTAAAACCAATTCGAAAGCGTCCCGTCCAGATCGAACCCCGCCCATTCCCAAGATTGGAACCTTAGGAAGAGCTTGATGCACTTGATAAATTGCCCGTACCGCAACAGGGCGAATAGCAGGACCCGATAAACCTCCGGTTTTTCCAGCTAAATGCGGGCGCATAGTCTCTGTGTTAATCACCATTCCTAAAAGGGTGTTGATCAGGGCAACACCATCTGCACCAGCTTCAATTACACCACGCGCAATCGCCACAATGTCGGTTACATCTGGCGAAAGTTTTGCAATGATCGGAAGCTCTCCGCCTAAAGTTTTGCGCACTCCATCAATAACCGCACGTGAGGCTTCAGGGTCGCAAGCAAAAACTAAGCCTCGGTTCTCCACATTAGGACAAGAAATATTCACCTCGATGGCCGAAAGTCCCGGAACAGAACGAATTCGTCTGGCCAAGCTTGCGTACTCATCGATCGTTTCGCCAGCAATAGAAACAATTACTCGGGCACCAGCCTCAACCAGCCATGGCACATCTTTGGTCAGGAATGCATCAATGCCCGGACCTTGTAACCCGATGGAATTGAGCATTCCACTGGGTGTTTCGGCCATTCTAGGTGTTGGTCGACCGTGCCTGGCTTTTAGCATGACAGATTTCGTGACAACCGCGCCGATGTTCTTTAAAGGGAAAAACTGAGAAAGTTCCCGTCCAGAACTCGCGCAGCCACTTGCTGTAAAAATAGGAGTTGGGAACCAGGCATTAGACAAGGTTGTTGAAAAATCAAAAGAGTTCGTCATGACGTCGCACCAAAAACTTCACCGACCAGATCCCACTTTACTCGCGCCCCATCCATTACGGGTCCATCAATGCAACTTCTCAGCATGGAAACTGATCCATCTTCGGCAGCAACTGGTAAAACGCAGGTCATACAAACGCCAATGCCACATGCCATGGCTTCTTCAACGGAGGCTTGATGAACTACATCCGTTCCCTCTACGATCTTTTGGATTGCAGCCAGCATTCCCATCGATCCGCAAGAGTAGATAACGTCAATTTGACCTGCTTCTATGAGTTCTCGCAATGGATCTGTGACGATGCCAGTTGTACCGGTACTTCCATCTTCTGTATAAATTTTTAGTGAATTAACTGAGCGCTTTCCTTCCAATGGTGCGTACACCTGCGAAGAAGTGCTAGCTCCTAAAATCATATCGACGCGGCATCCTCGTGCTTTCAATACCTCCGCTAATCCAAACAATGGCGCTGATCCGTATGCGCCGCCAATGAGCATGGCCTGAACTGGCGTTGTTGGGATACCAAATGCTTTTCCTAATGGGCCGACCACATCAAGCTCGACATTCTCACCCTGAGAACATAACCATCTACTCCCGGCTCCATGTGGCGCGACGATAAGTTCCAGAGTGCCACCGTATTCCCCGCGATCAGATACTCGTGAAATTGCAAAGGCTCGCCGCAGGACAAGAGCAGAACTCTCATCGCCTATTGAAATGGCTACAAAGTTTCCTGGTCGGCAGTGCCGAACCATCTCTCCCACGTTGAGCAAAATCTGGTGGTACTGACCTATACGTTTATTGCTCAAAATCGTCGCAGATAATTGTTGGGCCTGGCGGTTGATTTCCGACATACCTTTAAGCCAACCACTCTTGCAAAGATTTAACGCTTAACTCGCCGCGCTGGAGAGCTTGAATACCTGCAACTGCCGCGCTAAAACCCGCAGTTGTGGTGATACAAGGAATGGAACGCTGGACCGCAGCGGTGCGAATCAACCATCCATCTTGGCGGGTCCCGCGTCCTACAGGGGTGTTAATAACCAAATCCACACCAGATGCATTGATGAGATCAACTGCAGTCTTCTCTCCCATCGGTCCAATACCTTCAGAATTCTTACGAACTTGGATGGATGAAATTCCATGTCGGGATAAAAATGCAGAGGTTCCGGAAGTTGCAATCAGCGTGAAACCCAGTTCGGACAATATCCGCGCGGGGGCAACTGCTGAAGATTTATCTTTATCTGCTAGCGAGATAAACACCCGTCCAGATTTCGGAAGTGGACCAAAGGCGCTGATCTGACTTTTTGCATAGCTTTCGCCGAAATTCGGAGCAATCCCCATCACTTCACCAGTAGATCTCATCTCGGGACCTAAAACTGCATCGACACCACGACCATCGCTTCGACGAAAGCGATTCCACGGTAACACTGCTTCCTTCACGCTCACGCCTTGAATGTTGACCTCATCTGATGAAGGTAGCAAGCCTTCAATCTGTAATTGTGCAATTGTTTCTCCCACCGAGATACGTGCTGCCGCCTTTGCTAAAGGAACACCAGTTGCTTTACTTACAAATGGGACTGTACGCGAGGCTCGAGGATTTGCTTCCAATACATAGAGAACATTTTCGGCCAGAGCAAATTGAATATTTATAAGACCAACGACTCCAACGCTATGAGCGATTTTCAAAGTCGCTTCCCGTATACGTAGATGCTGATCTGCAGTAATTGTCATAGCCGGTAGAACACAAGCACTATCTCCAGAGTGGATTCCGGCTTCTTCAATATGCTCCATCACTCCACCCATAAACAACTGTTTACCATCGTATAAAGCATCCACATCGATCTCAATTGCAGAATCAAGGAAACGGTCGACTAAAACTGGGTGATCGGGGGTGATATCAGTCGCTCTAGAAATAAACCCACCCAGCGAGTTGTCATCATAAACAATTTCCATACCGCGTCCGCCCAATACAAAGGAAGGCCTAACGAGGACTGGATAACCAATCCGATGCGCAATGCTCAAAGCTTCTTGCTGTGAAGATGCCATACCAAATTCAGGTGCGCTCAGCCCTTGCTCCTGCAAAATATTTCCAAATGCGCCACGCTCTTCAGCAAGGTTTATAGCCTCTGGACTTGTCCCAAGAATTGTGACACCTGCATCCTTCAGTGCTGCCGCAATGCCTAACGGGGTTTGACCGCCTAATTGGGTAATAACTCCCAGAACTGGACCGACCAATGTTTCTGCATAAACCACTTCAAGGACATCCTCAAGAGTCAAAGGTTCGAAATACAGACGATCGCTGGTGTCATAATCTGTAGAAACTGTTTCGGGATTACAGTTGATCATAATTGTTTCAAAACCCGCGCCACGCAGCTCAAAAGAAGCATGTACGCATGAATAGTCGAATTCAATCCCTTGACCAATTCTGTTAGGACCGCTGCCGAGAATTATCACGGCAGGTTTAGTACGGGGCCGCACTTCAGTTTCCTCTTCATAACTTGAGTAGTGATAAGGCGTAAAAGCTTCAAACTCAGCGGCGCAGGTATCCACTGTTTTGTACACCGGCCTAACATGGAGTTGATGGCGCAGTCGGCGGATTTCCTTCTCGGGTAAGGATCGCAATTGCCCTATCTGGATATCCGAAAAACCCATTTGTTTCGCTGATTTCAAAATGTCTGCAGATAGTTCTCCCGGCTCAGCCATCGTCTCAGCGGCTCGATTAATTTGCACGATCTCGTTGAGATACCAGCGATCGATCTTCGTCGCTTGGTAAACCTCATCGATAGTAGCTCCATGCCATAAACCCTGCTGGACTTGTTTAAGTCGATACTCAGTAGGGATGCGCATGGAAGATAGAAATGCACTCTTTTTAGAAACAGAGCGCTCAACCGGGAATTCAAAAGGGGCTTCTTTGCGCTCGAGAGAACGAAGGGCTTTTTGGAGCGCTTCGGGAAAGGAGCGACCTATAGCCATCGCTTCACCAACACTCTTCATTGTGGTGGTCAATCGAGGATCGGCATCAGGGAACTTCTCGAATGCAAAGCGCGGCACTTTAACTACGACATAGTCGAGTGCCGGCTCAAAAGATGCAGGTGTAACTTGCGTAATATCATTTCTAATTTCAGCTAAGGTGTAACCAATTGCCAATTTAGTTGCGATTTTTGCTATCGGAAAACCAGTGGCTTTAGATGCTAATGCGCTCGATCGCGAAACGCGAGGATTCATCTCAATGACGATAATACGTCCGGAATCTGGATTAATAGCAAATTGGATATTGCAGCCGCCAGTGTCAACCCCTACTTTACGAATAATACGCAGAGATAGATCCCTCAGCGACTGGAATTCGACGTCCGTCAGCGTCATAGCCGGTGCAACGGTAATTGAATCGCCGGTGTGTACCCCCATGGGATCGATATTCTCAATGCTACAAACAATTACTACGTTGTCTTTATGATCGCGCATAACTTCTAATTCGTACTCTTTCCAACCTATAATCGACTCTTCAAGAAGAATCTCCGAAGTTGGACTGTGGCGCAATCCAGCACCAGCTATTTGCCGTAATTCGGATTCGTCAAAGGCAATACCGGAACCAAGGCCTCCCATCGTAAATGACGGTCTGATTACGACAGGGAAATCCAAAACTTTTGCACCGGCAATGCACTCTTCAAGAGTGTGGCAGATGATCGATTTGGCAGATTCACCACCCACCTGTTCGACAATTCCCCTGAAAAGTTCTCGATTCTCGCCCCGCTGAATCGCTGCAACATCTGCTCCGATAAGACGAACATTGAATCGTTGAAGAGTTCCTCGCTCATGTAGAGCGATCGCGGCATTGAGAGCAGTCTGACCTCCCAAAGTAGCTAGAACCGCATCTGGCCGCTCTCGTTCAATAATCTTTTCCAAAAACTCAGGAGTAATTGGTTCAATATAGGTTGCATCAGCGAACTCGGGATCCGTCATAATCGTTGCCGGATTGGAATTGACCAGAATTACTCGGATTCCTTCGGCTCGGAGCACTCGACATGCTTGGGTTCCAGAATAATCAAATTCACACGCTTGGCCTATAACAATCGGACCGCTCCCGATAACCAAAACACTTTTGATCGTCGTGTCTATCGGCATTAGATCAACTCCTTGCTAAGACGCATAAGCTCTACAAATTCGTCAAAGAGATAGGCAGCATCATGCGGCCCCGCCGCAGCTTCTGGGTGATACTGGACGCTAAAGGCAGGAAGATCCAGCATTCTTAGTCCTTCGACAACTCCATCATTGAGGCTCATATGGCTAACTTCACCGTTTCCATAAACTGTGTTGAATGTTGCCTCTGTAGGAGCTTGTAATGCAAAACCGTGATTATGCGCTGTAATTTCCACTTTTCCTGTACTGCGATCCATTACCGGCTGGTTAATTCCACGATGACCGAATGCAAGTTTATAAGTTGTAAAACCAAGGGCCCTACCCAAAATTTGATGACCAAAACAGATTCCGAAAAGTGGGACCTCTGCAGTCAAGATAGATCGCACTATCTCTACAGTGTCATCCATCGTCGCTGGATCCCCTGGACCATTAGAGAGAAAAACGCCATCTGGTTTGATTGCCATAATATCTTTGAAACTTGAGTTAAACGGCATCACGTGGACTTCAATCCCCCGTTCTGCCATCGCTCGTGGAGTAGCCCCTTTAATCCCTAAATCAATCGCGGCTACTCGAAAAACAGGCTTGCCCTTTGCTGGGACGATATAAGTGTTCTTCGTTGAAACATCCGCTACTAAATTGGCACCGAGCATTGAGGCGCTCTTGCGCACCTCCACAACCATGTCTTCACGACTCATATTTAAATCACTAAATATTCCAACCTTCATTGAACCGCGATCTCGAAGGTGGCGAGTGATGGCGCGTGTATCAATCCCTTGAATGGAAACGATATTTTGTTTTATTAGCTCGGCTTCGAGATCGCCAGTGCTTCGCCAATTACTAGTGAGCGTCGAAGGATTTCGTACCGCGAATCCAGCGACCCAGATCCGTGAGGACTCATCGTCTTCCAAATTGATTCCGGTATTTCCGATATGTGGTGCTGTCATAACAACCACTTGCTTATGATAAGAAGGATCGGTCAACGTCTCTTGATAACCGGTCATTCCCGTAGCAAAAACTGCTTCACCTAACGTTTTACCGGTGGCGCCCCAACCTCTACCCTCGAAAATTCTGCCATCATCCAAGACAAAATATGCTTTAGCCATGTGCGCTCACCTCTGTAGTGAGTTCACCCTCAAGCAACGTTGGGATACCGTTGAAGAAAGTTGCTACCACTTGGCCCGGCAATTCGATGCCGTGATACGGAGTGTTACGGCTTCTTGACTGCAATAGATCGCGGTCTACAGTCCAACTCTTGTGTGGATTGACCGCGACCAGATGTGCGGGTCCCCCAACAGTTAACCCTTGACCTTGTTGTGAATACCCGCCGATTCTCGCAGGCGCGGTAGACATGCGATCAGCTAAATCGCTCCAACCCATCAATTTAGTGTCGATCATCGTGGCTTGAAGAATCGAATAAGCCGTTTCCAATCCAAGCATTCCAAATGCAGCCTCTTGCCATTCGCATTCCTTATTCTCATTTGGATGCGGTGCATGGTCGGTTGCAACAATATCGATCGTGCCATCTGCCAATCCTTCACGAAGCGCCATGACGTCAGAGTGCGTTCGCAGAGGTGGATTCACTTTGTAAATGGGGTCAAATGAAATAGCCTTTTCATCCGTAAGAAGCAGGTGGTGTGGGGTAACTTCTGCGCTCACTTGAATCCCACGCGCCTTAGCCCAACGAACAATTTCAACCCCTCCTGCCGTTGTTAAATGGCAAATATGTACCCGCGATTGAACATGGTCGGCAAGCAAAACATCGCGGGCAATGATCGCTTCTTCGGCTACGGCAGGCCATCCTTTTAAGCCAAGACGCGAAGAAACGATTCCTTCATTCATCTGCGCACCTTGAGTAAGAGTCGGCTCTTGGGCATGTTGTGCAATTACTCCTCCAAATTGCTTTACATATTCGAGGGCTCTGCGCATCACCATCGGGTCGAAGACGCAATTGCCGTCGTCACTAAAAACCCGAACATGTGCAGCAGAATCTGCCATTGCCCCGAGTTCCGCCAAATGTTTTCCCGCTATTCCTTGAGTCACTGCCCCGATTGGAAAGACATCGAGCAATCCGCACAATTTTCCAAGTCGGAAAACTTGCTCTACGACACCAGCGGTGTCAGCCACCGGAAAAGTATTCGCCATTGCCGACAATGCCGTGAATCCTCCCTTAGCCCCAGCTCTAGAGCCAGAGGCCACCGTCTCTGCGTCCTCTCGCCCTGGTTCACGCAAATGTGTGTGCAGATCTACAAACCCGGGCAACAATACGCAACCGGTTAAATCGAGGACACGCGCCGTCCCATCTTGGCTCAAAGCAAGATTGGGCGCTACCTGAGCGAACCTTCCATCGACAATCAAAATATCGCTTGCACTTCCACCCGGCAGCGTTGCATTTGTGAGCAAAAATGAATTCATGCGTCCACCCCTCCAAACTCGGTAGGCAAGCCAGCTAACAGTAGGTACAAAACGGCCATCCGTACGCTTACGCCGTTAGTAACTTGTTCGACAATGACCGACCGCGCGCTGTCAGCGCATTCGGCGGTGATTTCTAGACCACGATTCATGGGGCCAGGATGCATAATAATTGCGCTGCGTTTCATAAGCGCTAATCGATCGCGATTAAGACCGAAATAGTGAGAGTACTCGCGCGCAGTAGGGAAAAAATAATCATTCATGCGTTCTTGCTGTACACGCAGCATCATTACAGCATCCACCTCAGGTAAAACAGAATCAAAGTCATATGAAACTCTCGCGGGCCAGGATTCAACACCGACAGGCAATAGGGTTGGTGGAGCCACTAACACCACACTGGCTCCTAACAAAGACAGAAGCAGAACATTAGAACGTGCCACACGTGAATGCAGCACATCGCCAACAATTGCAATAGTTAAGCCCTGTAGGTCTCCGCTTCCGGCACCGAGATGTCGCCGAATAGTAAACGCATCCAACAGCGCTTGAGTTGGATGTTCGTGCGTTCCGTCCCCAGCATTGATAACTATTCCAGACATCCAATGGGAATCGGCTAGCCATTGTGCAGATCCAGATGCGCTGTGGCGAATGATCACGGCATCAGCACCCATAGCTTGTAGAGTTTGGGCCGTATCTTTAAGTGATTCCCCTTTGCTGACACTCGACCCCTTCGCTGAGAAATTGATGACATCAGCCGAGAGGCGCTTTGCAGCTGCCTCAAAGGAGATGCGAGTGCGAGTGGAGTCTTCAAGAAAAAGATTCACAATTGTGCGTCCGCGCAAGGTCGGTAATTTCTTTACAGAGCTACTAGATACTCGCGCCATCTCATGGGCAGTGTCTAAGATCGAGAGCGCATCACCGTGCGAAAGATCTGAAATTGACAGAAGATGTTTCATCGAACTTCACCTTCGTTCGCAATCAAAACCTCATCAACTCCATCAATTTCTACTACGTGCACCCGAACGCTTTGATTGATCGAAGTTGGCAGATTCTTGCCGACGAAATCTGCTCGGATTGGCAACTGTCGATGTCCTCGATCAACTAATACAGCCAACTGCACCGTCTTGGGCCGGCCTACCTCTCCAAGCGCATCTAACGCAGCGCGAATGGTCCGACCTGAATACAACACGTCATCAATCAAGACCACGTTCATGCCTTCAATTCCAGAAGCGGGAATCATTGTTGTCATAAGCGGTCTCGGAGGACGCATGCGAAGGTCATCTCGATGCAAGGTGATATCAAGCGTGCCTACCGATACTGGAGTGCCTTCAATTGCAGCGATCGTAGCGGCGATTCTTTGGGCTAAATGTGCCCCTCGAGTGGGTATTCCAAGAAGAACAATAGAAGCGGATCCATTATTTTTTTCAAGAATTTCATGGGAGATCCGAGTTAAGGCGCGGGCTATATCCACCGCAGGCAGCGCAACGCTCATTAAAGCTCCTTCCCCGCCTCGCAGGACGGGTCTTTAAAGGATTTTCAGTAGGAGCCTAGCATGGTCAGATAGTGGATAACTAATAAGAGAAACTTCCCCTTTGCCTATCGTTGAGAAATGAAACCTTTAGATCTCCCCGACTCAACGCTCTTTACCCAACCCACAACGGATGAAATCGCCACTCGTCTTCGCCATATTCGTAAATCTCGCGGATGGAGCTTGAGCCATGTTGAATCTCTCTCCGGCGGCAGGATCAAAGCGGTGGTACTTGGATCGTACGAGCGTTCTGACCGTGCGCTTAGTCTGGCCCGGGCAATTGAGATCGCCAATATCTACGCAGTCCCTCTCACTTTCCTGCTTTCGCCACCAGAAACTGCAGATGTTGCCTGCCCCAATAGCACACGAATAATGATCGATCTGCGTAAAGCCAAAAAAATATCCACCTACGAAAAAAGCAACGCACAATTCTCGACATTTCTGCAATGGATCGCCGGTCAAAGAAATGACTGGAACGGTGAAGTTTTAAGCATTCGGCGTTCAGACTTGTCAACCCTAGCGCTCATAACTTTCAGCACCGAGGCAAATATCTACCACTGGATGGCCGAACGCAACCTTCTTCTTACAGGGATAGATCCAATTTAATCGAGGAGATACGGCCAAGAACGCCGTGAATATACCCGGATGACTCGTCGGTGGAAAGAATCTTGGCCAAAGTTATCGCTTCATCGATTGCCACTGCATCGGGAATCTCATCAGCCCAAAGGATTTCATATATCCCCAGTCGCAAAATATTCCGATCAACCGTGGGTAGTCGATCCATATCCCATCCTTTTGCATATGTTGCGATGAGTTCGTCGATCTTACGGCGATGGTCGACGATTCCAGTTACCAACGAATGTGTGTAATCGCGCACTTTAGTTCCATCAATCTCGGTTGAAGCAATTTCCCGCAGCGCCAATGTATCGGCAGGGGATGTACCTCTAATATCTGTTTCGAAAAGAATATCGAGCGCAGCCTTGCGCGCCTTACTTCTGGCCGACACTAGTTAGCGCGACCGAGGTATGAACCATCTCGCGTATCTACCAAAACCTTCTCATCCTGCTTGATAAATAATGGAACTTGGATTTCTATACCGGTTTCCAAAGTAGCGGGCTTAGTACCACCCGAGGAACGATCTCCTTGAAGGCCCGGCTCGGTATATGTAATAGTTAAAGGAACTGATGCCGCTAGCTCGATATAAAGCGGATTGCCTTCGTGAACCGCAACAATGGCCACAGTGTTTTCAAGCATGTAATTGACGGCATCCCCAACAGTTTCTGCAGAAACTGAAGTCTGATCGAACGTCTTCGAATCCATGAAAACAAAATCGTCACCATCGCGGTAAAGATATTGCATTTCTCGTTTCTCCAAAATGGCCACATCGATCTTGACGCCAGCATTAAGGGTTCGATCGATAACCTTTCCGCTCAAAACCGATTTCAACTTGGTTCGGACAAACGCTGGTCCCTTGCCAGGCTTCACATGCTGGAACTCCACCACATTCCAAAGTTGCCCATCGATATCCAAAGTCATACCGTTTTTAAGATCATTCGTTGTAGCCACAAGAAATCCAATCAATAGAGAAAATCTAGACCCGCAAGGATACCTGTTTCATCGAACTATTTGTTCACCAGAGATTTCATCGCCTCGAGAGCCAAAATATACGAATTTGGTCCAAAACCTCCAATAGTCCCCGTTGCAATCCCTGAAATCACTGATGTGTGTCTAAATTCTTCGCGGGCCATTGGGTTAGATAAATGGACTTCAATTAAGGGAGATTTTACGAGATCGGCTGCATCCCGAATCGCGTAAGAATAATGCGTGAACGCAGCAGGATTAATAATGACGGGAATTTTCGCATCCGCTGCTTCATGCAACCATCCAATGATTTGTGCTTCCTCATCGCTTTGTCGCACGTCAGCCATGAAGCCACACTTGGTTGCACCATCTTCGATGAACTTCACCAATTGTGGGTACGTGAAATCACCATAAATCGAAGAGTCCCGAATATCTAACCTAGCTAAATTTGGGCCGTTGATAACCAGAATCTTCATGAACTAATCCTCTCATAGGCCGAGGTTAAATCCGGTTCACTCAGCTTTTCCATGCGCACCGTTGTTCCGACAGCAGTGATCCCAACAAAGCGCACCTCTTTTCCTCGAGCCTTCTTGTCCAATGCAATTGATTGGAGGATCTGGGGCCAGGCCTTGGTTTCATATGAAACAGGTAACCCGATTTTTGTTAGAATCTTACGATGCTGCGTAACAACTTGCGCGTCAAGAATTCCTTTGATGTTTGCAAGTTCCGCCGCATAGACCATCCCAATTGAAACCGCCTCACCATGTCGCAAAGAATAGCCACTGTGGAGTTCAATGGCATGACCAACGGTATGGCCATAATTGAGAATCTCTCGTGCGAAACTCTCCTTAAAATCAGCACCAACTACAGCGGCCTTCACGCCAATGGATCGCGAAATCAATTCCACCGTTAAAGATCGATTACCTCTAATACCCGCCAAATCTAAATCGCTAACTAAATTCAAAATTTCGGGGTCGGAAATGAACCCAGTTTTGATCACTTCGGCTAATCCTGCGGCGAAATCTCGATCGCTCAAAGAATCGAGCCATGACAGATCAATAAGAACTTGATGTGGAGAATGAAAAGCACCAATCAGGTTCTTGCCCACCGAACTATTCATGCCCGTCTTTCCGCCAATAGCAGCATCTACCATCCCTGCCATCGTTGTGGGAATAGCAATCCAATCGATGCCTCGCAGCCAGGTAGCAGCGGCAAACCCAGCTATATCGGTTGTGGTTCCTCCACCGATCGCCACTACAACATCGCTGCGCGTGAAGCCCTGTTTGCCGAGTTCATTCCAGATCATCATGAGACAAGCAGAGCTCTTGCTCTCTTCTCCATCTGGAACAACAATTACAGAAAGTTCGGCTTGGCCCGCAGAAATATCTCTCACCATTGATCGAAGTGAAGATGGGACGACGATCCCCACCCGAGATCGTGATGAAAGAAGCTTGGCCAATTCATTTCGCCAAATGCAGTCAACATTTACTGTGTATGCGCGTTCTGCGCGAACTTCGATAATGGGGCTCATGATGAAACCTTTGCTAGAAGCTGATCCACAATTTTCGCAACCGATAAATCTCCAACTTCACAAGTAATCGTCGCCAAAGATTCATAGATCGGACGACGAGCATCCATCAATTGCTGCCATTGTGCGCGTGGGTTCGTCAGCAAAAGTGGTCGATCTCGGTTGAAACCTACTCTTGGCGCCGCGACCGATAACGTCACATCCAAAAATACAACTTTCGCATGTGAATTTAGAAGGGCGTCCTGTACTCCTAATGATAGGACAGCCCCTCCGCCCAAAGAGATAATTCCGGTTGCACGTGAAATAGCTTCACAACAAATTCGCTCTTCAATTGCACGAAAATGTGGCTCGCCCTCATCAATAAAGATCTGCGCTACAGATTTCTTCTGGTCCTCTTCGATGAGAACATCTGTATCTACAAAATCTACCTGCAGAGCTTTTGATAAAGCACGACCAACGCTACTTTTTCCCGATCCAGGCGGACCTATAAGAACAACATGAAAACTCATGGGGATTACTTAAATCGCAGATTCGCTATGTAATTCTCAAAATTTCGTTTAGTCTCTTGGACGCTGTCGCCTCCGAATTTTTCCAATACAGCTTCGGCCAGTACAAGGGCCACCATTGCCTCTGCCACAACGCCAGCGGCTGGCACAGCGCAAACATCTGACCGTTGATTGATGGCCTTTGCGGGCTCTCCCGTTGCTACATCGACAGTGTCCAGTGCTTTGGGCACTGTCGAAATCGGTTTCATTGCTGCTCGGACCCTTAAAATTTCACCATTGGACATTCCGCCTTCAGTCCCACCAGCTCTATCGGTACGGCGTTGAAGAAATCCATCGGCACCCTTCTCTATTTCATCGTGAGCTACAGATCCGCGACGAGTTGCAGATGTGAACCCATCGCCAATCTCAACTCCTTTAATTGCTTGAATTCCCATGACCGCACTGGCCAAACGAGCATCTAAACGTCGATCCGAGTGAACATAACTGCCCAATCCAGGTGGCATATTGAAAGCAAGAACTTCTACTACCCCGCCCAAAGTATCGCCATCAATCCGTGCTGCTTCGATCTCAGCAATCATCGCCACGCTGGTTGTCGAATCCGCGCAACGTACTTGATCTTCATCGATCCTTGCTAGATCTTTATATTGTGGAAGAGGCGTTCCTTCGGGAACTCTGACGCTACCTATTGAAAGCACATGACTGAGAATCGTTATTCCAACGCTTTGTTGCAAAAAACTGCGAGCAACAGCACCAAGGGCAACGCGAGCAGCAGTCTCTCTAGCGCTAGCGCGCTCAAGAACGGCGCGAGCATCATCCAGATCATATTTTTGCATTCCAACCAGATCAGCATGACCGGGACGCGGTCGAGTTAATGGCGCATTGCGAGCTAAGCCTTGCAACTCGGTTGGGTCAACCGCATCAGCTGACATTACTTTCTCCCATTTGGGCCATTCTGAATTGGCAATTTGAATTGAAATCGGTCCTCCTTGGGTTAACCCCAACCGAACACCACCCAAAATAGTGACCTTGTCTGCCTCAAAGTTTTGACGGGCGCCGCGACCGAAACCCAATCGGCGTCTTCGCAAATGATCGTCAATAACAGCAGTTGAAATTTCTACTGATGCAGGAATTCCCTCAATTATCGCGCTCAGGGCTTGGCCATGAGATTCGCCTGCAGTGAGCCAACGCATGGCCTTATTGTGACAGAAAGATTCATCTCCGCGCAGCCAAATACGTGATCGTTGCCATAAATATCGCCGGAGCCATGGCAATGCTGCCTTGAAATCTCATCTTCTTCAAGGATATTGCGACGAAACTAAGCGCTCCAAATATCCAAATAGTAAGAAGCCAAAAAACGAAGTTTGTCGCCTTTTCAAAATTTAGGATGAAAGTCAGAAGCGCCATCAACTTAATATCTCCATAACCAACTGGGTTTCCCGCGTAATTGTTGCAAAAACTCAACAAGATCAGCAACAAGAGGGAACCAAGGCCGCAAACAAGAAAATCGTGGAAGTTTTCCAGAACAACCAATTCCAGCGCCTTGATGCTCAATGCCCCGAGGAGGAATTTACTTAGAACTGAATTGGAAATCTTCTGAAAAGCAAGATCATGCAACCCGATTGGAATTCCAAAGCTGATAATCAGAATTGCGATCAGAATCTCGTCAATCAACACCCAGATAATCTAAAGAGTAGTTCTACTCCAAAGTGCCAGAAAATCTCGCTTGTGGATCATGATTCCAATCTTTCCAATCCTACTTTTCGCAAGAGGGACGCTAAGGATTCCGCTTCGATCTGCCTACCGGTCATTCTTTCAACTTGCACAATGGCTTGATGGATCAAGAGATCTAACCCATCCACCACCACGCCTCCCGATGTTTTCCATTTCCTCATGAGAGCGGTTGGCCATGGGTTGTACAAAGCTTCGAAATACAAGCCCTTCGCAGTGAGATTTGGATCATTGGCAAGAACATCAGCAACTCCCGCCGGGGTTGTATTGATCGTTAGATCTACCTGGGGCAATTGTGTGGACCAAGGTAAGAATGAAAGTATTCCTTGAGCCACACACGCAACCATCGCCCGTTCCCTCTGAGGATTGCGATGTAAAACAATAATCGAACGACCGCGTTTATCTAGCGCCGCTGCTGCCGCCCTTGCTGTTGCGCCGGATCCAATAATGCAAACTTTTTCAAAGTTTTCACTTCCGTGAGCCGCTAACGCTCTTTGGAACCCAACAACATCAGTGGTCGATGCATGCCAACCGTCCTTACCGCGAATCAAAGTGTTGGCTGAGGCAATACGTGTGGAAAGTGGATCAACAAAAGAAGCTAAAGCAAGGACTTCTTCCTTGAGTGGCATGGTTAGTGAAAACCCAGTCCACGAATCTTCAAGTTTGTGGAGGAAATTAGGAAGTTCTCCACTCTTGACTTCTACTGCCTCGTAGTGCCCTTGAAGTTCAAGAACTTCATAGGCGGTGTTATGCAGAAGCGGTGAGAGTGAATGACTTATAGGGGAACCTAAAACGGCAGCGCGAATCATTGAGTATTTCCAAAGCGACCAGCCTTGAGATTAATTTCGTACTCCTTTTTCCAGCGCAGAAATTCGATATTTGAAACGGTAAATCGGGTGTCTCCCGGCTTAACTGTAATGAAAAAGATCCATTTGCCGTCGGCTGGATGGAGCGCTGCATCCATTGCAGCCCTACCCGGGTTGCCTATCGGCCCAGGTGGCAGACCGTAATGTATATATGTGTTGTAAGGAGAAACTATCTTAGTTGACGCCGAACTCAGAAAGACGTGGCCACGGACCTTCTTGATGAAATGCACAGTCGTGTCGAATTGCAATGGCATACCCGAGTGAAGCCGATTCCGGATCACCGCCGAAATCTTTGCGAAATCAACGGTGTCGCCTTCAGCTTGTATCAAGGAAGCGATTGTTAATAACTGCATGGGAGAAAAATTAGCACTGCTTCCCAAAATACCGGATGCTTTGGCTTCAACCGAAAATCTATCCACCATTCTTTGCAAAACAGCGAGTGCGGTTTCACCCTTCAATAAGTTGTATTGAGCAGGGAAAAGAAGGCCTTCGATTCCAGCCGTCCCTGTTGGCGGGATAATTTGCGAAGTCGCTTTGTAAATTTCTGCCAGGGAGAAACCCTTAGCCTTCATCGAACTGTAAATTTCACTGCTCCATGCACCTTCATTAACTTTAAGAAGATTTGGCATCCGTGTTGGATCGAGCAATTGATCCAAGGCTTCCTTTGATGACAGATGCGTACTTATGCGATGGTTGCCGGGTGCAATGACTGCTGATCGTTTATCTGATACGGCAATTCGGAAAAACGCAGCGGTCGATTCCACAATTTTCGCTTCAAAAAGTACACGAGCAATCTGTGAACCAGTCGCGCCAGAAGCAATGTCAACGACGCGTTCAGAACCGGAAGTGCCTATTGGAAAATCCGCAGCAGTATTCGACTGAGATCTCACGAGATAGATTGATGCCGTTATAAAAAAAATCAAAGTCAATGGTGGAGCAAGAGTACGGAACACACCTTTACTTCCCAAGGTTTGACCCCTGCAGGGCTTTCTCTGTCTCAAGTGCTAGCTCTAAAATTGCAACCGCTGCTGCTTGATCAATGAACTCTTTCGAATTGCGGCTCGATACCCCTGATTCTTTCAACTGCCTTTGTGCAGAGACCGTAGAAAGACGTTCATCAACCATCGACACTTTCACTTCAAAGCGCTCACTAATCTGTTGGGCGAAATCAGCTGCTTTCCGAGTGGAATCACTGTCGTGTCCGGCTAAATGGATTGGACGACCAACATAGATTTCAATCGGTGAATACTCTTCAACGATTGATTGGAACTGCGGCCACAAATCTGGGGAGTTTGTTAAAAGAGTTGCAAATGGGCTTGCTAAAATCCCATCTACATCGCTAATTGCAAGACCGATTCGAACGTCGCCGTAATCGCACCCAATTCGACGACCCTTCCGCGCCAAGCTCATCAAGTTATTTCACCGCAATGGCGGTGACGATCGCCTCCAAAGCGCTCGTGCACAGTTCGGGGCGTGTTCCCCCGCCTTGAGCAAAATCATCTTTGCCCCCTCCTCCACCACCAAGAATTGTTGAACCCGTTTTCACCAATGCGCCCGCTTTCATTCCCTTTTCGCGAGAACTATCGCTCACCGCAACAACTAAAATAGGTCGTCCGTCATTGACACTAATCAGTGCGACGATTGAATCTGGCTTCCTATTGCGCAGATCTAACGCAATTGCACGTAAATCATCCCCGTCGATTCCATCTGTTAATTGTTCGCTCAGCACAGAGAATCCTGCAATATTCTTAAAATTCTGAGCCAAGGAACCAGCTTGTGCAAGAGCTTGCGCTGATCTTACAAGCGCTAGTTCTTTCTCGATATCGCGCATTTTGGCAACGAGATCCGAAATGCGTTCAGGAAGCTCCTCGGTTCTCGCCCCCTTAATTATTTCCGTCAGAGAATTCAAAAGAACATGCTCTCGAACCAAAAAGCGATAAGCATCAACGCCAACAAGCGCTTCTACGCGACGAACACCGGCGCCGATCGAAGATTCTCCCAAAAGCTTAACAACACCTAATTGGCCAACACGTGAAACGTGGGTACCTCCGCACAGTTCCTTCGCCCACTCGCCAACACTGACAACCCGAACTTCGTCTCCGTATTTCTCGCCGAACAAAGCCATTGCGCCAATCTTCTTCGCCTCGGTTTGCGACATGACCGCAGCGGTGACTTCAAAATCTTCTAGCAGTAAAGTATTCACACGTGCCTCAACTTCATCCAGAGAAGACTGTGGGACTGCTCCAGTTGCAGGAAAATCAAATCGAAAGCGTCCTGGTGAGTTTTCAGAACCGGCCTGAGTCGCGGTTTCTCCTAAAACTTCCCTAAAAGCTTTATGAACCATATGCGTAGCTGTGTGAGCACGCGAAATTGCGCGTCGACGTTCAATATCAATCTGCGCAAGGGCACTGCTTCCCAGTTCTACTGAACCATTCATCACCCGACCGCGATGAATTGAAATTCCTGGTACAGGCGTTTGTACATCATCAATCTCCACGCGTGCACCATTGCCCAGAATTATGAAACCACCATCTGCTAACTGTCCGCCGCCTTCGGCATAAAAAGGAGTACGTGTGAGAATGAGTTCCACTTCATCACCCGCAGATGCATCTGCCACGCTCAAACCATCTGCCACAATCGCAGAGATCAAAGTTTCGGCCTCATTATGGTCGTACCCAACAAATTCGGTGCGTCCTACCGCATCGGCAATCTTTCGATATTCAGTCACATCCGCGTGACCACTTTTCTTAGCCCTCGAATCTGCCTTAGCGCGATCCTTCTGCTCACTCATTAATCGGCGGAAGCCAATCTCATCAACCTGTAAACCTTGCTCTTGGGCCATCTCCAGGGTGAGATCAAATGGAAAGCCATAGGTATCATGTAACTTAAATGCATCTTCACCAGGTAGAACATTCCCTTTTGCTTTCTTTATTTGCATACTGGCAGTATCGAAAATTTGCGTCCCACTTTTAAGTGTTTGAAGGAACGTTTCTTCTTCTGCGATGCACACACTCAAAATTCTCTTGCTATCTGTTTTAAGCTCTGGATATTGGCTTCCCATAGCACCGATGGATGCAGTAATTAACTCAGACATGATTGGGTCGTGCGATCCCAACAAGCGCATATTACGAATTGTTCGCCTCATCATGCGACGTAGAACATATCCTCGACCCTCATTGCCAGGAGTGACACCGTCTCCTATGAGCATTGCCGAAGTTCGGGCATGGTCCGCGATCACGCGCAGTAAAACATCAGATTGTTGGTTGCTGCCGTAATTCACTTTCACAAGGGCCGATGCGCGATCAAGGATCTGTTTGGTCGTGTCGATTTCGTAGATATTTTCAACACCTTGTAGCAAAGCGGCGGTCCGCTCAAGTCCTAATCCAGTATCAATACTTTTGGCTGGAAGCTCCCCCACAATGGGAAAATCATCTTTACCACCACCCACACCTCGCTCGTTTTGCATGAAGACTAAATTCCATACTTCGAGGTATCGATCTTCATCAGCGATGGGGCCGCCTTCTTTACCGTACGCCGGGCCTCGATCGAAGTAAATTTCTGAGCAAGGACCGCATGGTCCAGGCACACCCATTGACCAGTAATTGTCTGCCATCCCACGTCTTTGAATTCTTTCTTGAGGCACTCCGATTTTTTTGTGCCAAATATCGGCAGCCTCATCATCATCCAGATAGACGGTCACCCACAATCGATCTTCTGGGAAACCATATCCGCCATCATTGAGCGGACGAGTCAACAACTCCCAAGCCAGAGCAATCGCACCTTCTTTGAAATAATCACCAAAAGAGAAGTTTCCGCACATTTGGAAAAATGATGCATGTCTAGTCGTCTTTCCTACTTCGTCAATGTCTAAAGTTCGGACGCATTTCTGGACCGATGTCGCTCGCTTATATGGAGGTGTCACTTCACCAAGAAAAAAGGGCTTAAAGGGCACCATCCCAGCATTGACCAGCAACAGGTTTGGATCATCCGCAATTAAAGATGCTGAAGGCACAACCGTGTGGTTTAGGCTTTGTCGATTCTTGCTTTCAAAAAAATTAAGCCACCTTGAACGGACTTCTGCAGACTCCACGGCTCCGGGCTATTCCGATTTTTTCTTGCGGCCACGTGACTTTGTCATCTGAGCTGCGCTTAACAAAATTCCAACAGCCTTAAGAGCAGGTCCGCCCTTATCTAGAAATGATGATGCGCTATCAGTAACTTTTGTACTCACTTCTTCAACATTTTTAGTAATCCGATTAAGGCTCTGCAAAGGACCATTGACCAAACTCACCGTGGTCGTAACTTCCTCAATCAAAGGAGTTGTTTCATCCGTCATCGTTTTGAGCGAAATCTTCGCTTCGTCAATTAATCGGCCAAATCGAATGACTGCATAACTAATGGCGATCGCAATGCATAGAAGTGCGCTTGCAGCAATAATTGTTGCTATTCCGCCTGGACCCATCTGCGCGCCTCCTTACTCACCCTGAGAGCTAAAATTCAAGAATCATTCTTGCGTAGTTATCAGTCTACCCGAGAGATTCCACTTTAACGGGGGGAATTACGACATCGGGAGTCCTATGGTTCTTATGAGCAACCAAGGCAGCGCGGTGATAATCCTCGATTTCTGCCAAGAATTGAGGGTTCTTATACGGTCTGCCATCAACGATTGAACCTTGTAAGCCCTCAATTACCGCAGCAACATCCTCTCCCGAGAGAGTTTTGTGCGTTTCAAGTGCATGAGCAAGAGAAAGTATTTCATTTCTATTTTCCTTCAAAACTTCTTCAGCTTTGTTCAGTAAGCCATAAAGATTGTCCTCAATACGGTCAGATAGCGCGCGGCGCATTTCTTTGGCTGAATCATCTTTACCTTTACCTCCACCGGGGGCACCAACTTCAAAACGTCGGTTGGTAGCATGTGAGGAAATTGTTGAACCCATCCCCCAATGACCTTCCATCAAGCTTGCAATTGTTGTAGCACTCTCGAGGTCTCCGGAAACACCAGAGGAATTATCCCCGTCGAAAAACATTCTCTCTCCTGCCAAGGATGCAAGCGAAACTAGAATGTCGGCTTGATACTCAGTTCGCCACCTAGTGAATTGGTCATCTGGCGGAATGCTCGCCACCATGCCCAAGTAGTCTGAACCTTTTTCTATCGTTGCTAAATCAATAGCCATGTGTTGGCGCACGCGATGGGCCATAACTGCATGGCAAGCCTCATGCACTGCAACTGCGTGACGTTCGCGTTCAATATATTCAACGTCTTCGGACGGTCCAAGCTCCTTGAGTTGTTTTGCCTTGATCACATCCGGCCAGGTAATAGAAGTGCGGCCATTGCGAATCGCAGTGATTAGTGCTTCATTAATGGTGTCCTTAATTGTGGCACCTGTTGCATAAGGCGTGATCGTTGCTAACTTATCAATTTCATCCGAACTCAGAGAATGCGAAACCTTTGCTAAGTAACCTTCGTAAGTTCTTACCCGGCCGGCTTTACTTGGATAGCCCACACGATACATACGATCAATACGACCAGGACGCAGTAATGCCTCATCTAAGGCTTCTGGCATGTTCGTTGCCATTACAACCAAGATTCGATACTTAGGAGGATTCTTTGGACGCATTCCAAGAGTGCGACGAACCACGCGATTGAAAAATCCGCGAGGTTTCTTCAACCCGGAAAGTTCGGTAAGAAGTGCTTGCAAAGTTCCCATTCCTCCGCCGCCTCCGCCACCAGCGGCGCCACCGACAACAAAGCTCTCACGCACAAGCAATGCCGCAGCGGTGGGTGAAAGATAGGCAGGGCCGTGACAGATATCTCCGAAAATAGACGAACTCATCGGATCAGTTGATCGTTGCTGGCCCCCTGAGGATATTGCACCACGATTGCCTAAAGAATCTGCCTCGTCGAAAAATACAACAACACCGCCATATCGCAGTGCCAATTTACGCAATTTTCTAAAGAGGGATTTAACTTTAAGAACGCCAACCCCGAAGAACATATTTGTGAAAGCACCCGGATCCACAAAGACAAAGGGCTTGCCTGTTTCTCCTGCGATGGATTCAGCCATCAAGGTCTTGCCCGTACCGGGAGGCCCCCATAGCAAAATTCCGCCAGGAACGTACCCACCGTGCTTTTCTATCTCCTCTGGTTTTTCCAAAAACATTAAGTTCTCTCGGATCCGATTCAAGACATGATCTTGTCCCCAAACGTCAGTGAACCGAGTTCGAATGTCATCAGGGAAATATGTATCAACTCCACCACGACTTAAGAACCAAAACATTGCTCCAAATTGGATGATGATAAAGAAGACTGCAAAAAGTAATTGACCCAACATTGGCATTGCGCTCCACAGAGCCTTGGGCGCCAAAAATAAAGCCCGCACTGGAGTTTCTTTATAGATAGCACCAAGTACGACAGCTAGCAAAAAAACCATCAATAGAGCTTTAATCACTCTAGAAAGGCGATACCGAGTCCAATCACTCAAAGTATGCAGTAAGCGGTCTACCAACGAGAAATACTTTTGCCAGATACCGTGGTAGGGCGCCACAAGTTCTGAGACCAAGAAATGCATCTGCCGCAGGATTTCTATGACCGACAGACCCAACAGCCAAGTTTTGCCGCGTGCAATCTCAGAGGCTGCGTCAGAAAAACTTAAGATGGGGTTATCAGCCATGGCCGCCCATACGAGTATTAAGTAAACAAGCGTGAAGAGTAGGAGAAACTTCGCGCGGTCATAAATACTCAAATGCACTCGAGTAGTACGATCACCATCGCGCTGACGGCTGGAATTCTGATCCAGTGAACTCATTATCGGCCCCTGACTGTAAATGAATCTGAGATGGCTGTCATAGTTTTCTTATTCTTCTTGTAACAAACATCCGAACAGCGAATCACGAAAACATACATGGTTTGCCGGTCATTTGAAACCATGGCGGTCTGGTCTACCGTTTGGGCTTGGCCATCCTGCGTGAAGGAATAGATGGTGCGAACTCCCCGTGCTCCCTTTTCAACCACTTCGTAGTCATCGATAATTGAGAATTTTGGTGTTGTTTTTGTTGGGTTATTAACCCAATCCGTGAGAGGCACTACAAGATCTCGCAACGTATTATAGGAAACGGCATTTACCTCGCCAGGAAAAAGAGAACGGACTCGAGCAAAAGCCAGTGGCGCATCAATAACACTAAAAGCAAAAACCTCTTTAGACCCGATCTTAGAATCTGGAGAGTAAGCAACTTGCCATTTAACCAGCGCCAACTTCTCTGCCGCGCCAGTAGCCGTAGATTTCGATTCAAAAGCATTCAGATCCTTATTCAAAACTGCGTGCCATCCATTGGGAACTGCAAAGTAGACGCCCTCCGATTTAGATGAAGCATAGGTTTGAGAAGGAGCAGAGCAGCTAGTTAGCGTGATTGTTGCTACAACAACTGCAATGAAAGGGCGGATGGATGAACGCAACTATTTATCCGTTTTCTCTGCGGGAGCATCTATCCCAGATTCGCGACGTTGAGCTGGGGTAATGGGCGTTGGTGCCCCCGTCAATGGATCTCCACCACTGGCCGTTTTTGGAAATGCTATAACCTCTCGAATGGAATCTGAATGCGTAAGTAATGCGCATACACGGTCAAGACCTAAAGCGATTCCCCCGTGTGGAGGTGGACCGAAATTGAACGCTTCAAGCAAGAAACCAAACTTGCTGGCCGCTTCCTCGTCACTGAGTCCTATGACACTAAAAACTTTTTTCTGCATCTCACGGTCATGAATTCGAATTGAACCACCACCTAATTCAGTTCCGTTTAAAACAATGTCATAGGCATAAGCCAGAGCGGACGCAGGATCGGCGACAAAACTTTTTGCAAATTCCGGTTTTGGGCCAGTGAAAGGATGGTGAACAGCGGTCCATCCCCCACCATCGGTTGGCTCGAACATCGGTGCATCTACAACCCATAAGAATTCCCAGCGACCTGCAGGAATAAGATCGCATCTTTTACCAATCTCTAATCGCACCGCCCCTAAGAGTGACTGGGATGCAAATTTCTCGCCTGCAGCAAAAAATATTGCATCCCCAGGTTCAGCACTGGCTACCTGAGCTATCTGAGTGAGCTCGGTCTCTGAAAGATTCTTTGCGACCGGTCCACCCAAAGTGCCATCGGGATTAATCAATACATATGCCAATCCTTTGGCACCCCTAGCTTTTGCCCAGTCTTGCCAAGCATCAAGCTCGCGTCGTGGCGATGATGCTCCGCCAGGCATTACTACAGCACCTACATAGGCCGCCTGGAAAACCCGGAATTGCGTTGCAGAGAAAAACGAAGTGAGGTTTTTGAGCATATTTCCAAAACGCAAATCTGGCTTGTCTGAGCCATAGTTGTCCATTGCGTCGGCATAGGTCATTCGTTTGATCGGTAGAGCGATATCGAAATTCACCACTTCTTTCCATACGCGAGCCAAAATCTTTTCAGCAATCTCAAGAATGTCCTCTTGGTCTATAAAGGACATCTCAATATCCAATTGCGTGAATTCTGGTTGGCGATCGGCTCTAAAATCTTCATCTCGAAAACACCGCGCTATTTGATAATACTTCTCCATTCCGGCCACCATTAAAAGTTGTTTAAATAATTGCGGAGATTGAGGCAGGGCATACCAGCTACCCGGTTGAAGTCGAACCGGAACTAGGAAATCCCGTGCACCCTCGGGGGTTGAGCGAGTTAAATACGGAGTTTCAATATCTAAAAAATCTTCACTATCCATCACTGAGCGAATGACTGAGGTTACGCGAGAGCGCAAACGCAAGTTCTGCGCTGGTTTTTCCCGGCGCAAATCCAAGTACCTGTAGCGCAGGCGAACTTCTTCGCCAATTTCTGAATCATCTCCACTATCAACTGGAAATGGCAAAGGTGCTGCTTCGCTTAAGACAACCACATCATCGCCCATCACTTCAATGGAGCCCGTGGGCAGCGCCGTATTCTCATTGCCACTCGGACGCGCCACGACTTCACCGGTGATCTTCAAGCACCACTCTGCGCGAAGTGCGCCAGCTATTTTCTCATCACGGATAACTACTTGAACCGATCCACTCGCATCACGTAAATCGATAAATGCCACGCCACCGTGATCACGACGCCGTGAAACCCATCCAGCAAGGGTGACTGTCAAACCGACATCTGTTGCACGTAATGTGCCAGCGCCATGAGTTCTTAACATTGATCAATCTCGCAATTCCGGTCGAATATTTTTCGAACCTATGATGACAAGAGTGCCTTTACAAGCACATCTGCCAAGGTGCTCAGAGTAACCGACCTTGCAGTCCCAGAGCTCATCTCTTTGAGTTCCACCTGTCCATTATCCAGTTCGGCATCGCCCAATACGACAACGAATCGAGATCCACTCTTATCGGCTGATTTC
This sequence comes from Actinomycetota bacterium, assembly GCA_009698615.1. GTDB lineage: Bacteria > Actinomycetota > Actinomycetes > Nanopelagicales > Nanopelagicaceae > QYPT01. Next base: position 35,891 of record WLPU01000011.1, read on the forward strand.
ATCGCATTTTTCAAGGTTCGGTCTCCAAAAGCAACTTCAGTGGTTATGCCTTGCGAACGAAACTCGTGAGCGAACACCATTGCTTTCACCTTCGCATCATGACCTAGAGGAATAAATAGTAAGTCGGTATTGAATACTCCCTCAGGCAAAACGCCTTCTGCTTCTGCCGCCAAAAGAGCCCGGTCTACGCCTAACCCAAAACCAATTCCAGTTAAATCTTGGCCACCAAGTTCTGCCATCAGGCCGTCATAGCGACCTCCCCCGCCAATTCCAGATTGGGCTCCAAGTAAATCGTGAACAAATTCGAAAGTGGTTCCAGTGTAATAATCTAATCCTCTGACCATACGCGGATTAATAATGAATTCGATCTCCAAGGCACTTAAGTACTTCTGCACCGTCGCGAAATGCTCTTTCGAATAATCGGAGAGATAGTCAAGCAAAATCGGAGCTTTCTGCATCAACGCTTTCACATCATCACGCTTGTCATCAAATAAGCGAAGCGGATTAAGACTCGCTCGTTCGCGCGTGGCATCATCAAGAGCAATGGTGGCAATATAGGCAACAAGGTCTATGCGATGCGCTGCCCTGGAAGCCGAATCCCCCAAGGAAGTAATCTCCAAGTGAAATTGTTTTAACCCTAGAGAGCGAAATCCTGCATCTGCAATCGCAATGACTTCAGCATCAAGGGCTGGATCATCGGAGCCGACCGCCTCAATACCTACTGAATGGAATTGCCGATAACGGCCCGCTTGTGGCCTCTCAGCTCTAAAAAATGGACCGCTGTACCAAATTTTTGTAGGAAGTGTTGTTCGGTCTAACCCGTGTTCGATGATCGAACGAAGTGCGCCAACTGTTCCTTCAGGACGCAAAGTAATCGAACGTCCGCCACGATCTTCGAAGGTATACATCTCCTTACTCACAACATCGGTAGAAGCACCAACTCCACGCGTGAATAATTCCGTATCCTCAAATACTGGAAGCTCAAGTAGTTGATATCCCGCACGTTGGGCAGGGGTAATCAAACCATTTCTCACCCATTCAAATGCGCGAGAACGGGGTGGGAAATATTCACTCACTCCTTTAGGTGCTTGAAACTTCACGAACGTCTACCAAGATTTTGAAGGTGCGGATTAGAACGGCGCTCGCGCCCGATTGTCGTTTCTGCACCATGACCAGGGAGTACTCGCATCGCATCTGGCAACGGCCAAATTTTCTTGCGCAAAGTGCTCTCCATATCTTTAGCTGAACCACTTGGTAGATCGGTCCGACCGATCGATCCTGCAAAGAGGACATCTCCGGTGATAACGAACTCCTCCCCAAGTGTAAAGATAAGTGAACCGCGCGTATGCCCAGGCGCGTGGATTGCCCGAAATGTCATACCGACTAGTTCGATTTGATCGTCATTTCGTAGGATTCGGACTTGCGGTGGCTCACTAAATGAACTGCCCACCAATCCCGCAGTAAATTCTGGGCTGAGCGCTTTTTCTGGGTGAGTGAGAAGGATGCGATCTTCTACATGAATGTACGCTGGAATTGAATAACCTTCGCAGACTGGAACGACGGAAAAAGTATGGTCCAAATGTCCGTGGGTGATGATAGTTGCTACAGGTTTCAAATTGAACCTTTCAACAATCTCAAAAACTTCCAAGGAGAGATCAGGCATCCCTGGATCTACGATCACGCATTCTTCGCCTTCACCTGGAGCTATCACCCAGCAATTGGTGCCAAACGCTTTTGCCGGAAAGCTATTAATCAGCATGAATTACGCTCTCCGATTCCATTTTCTCAATCCCGACTTCCGTTAAGCGAGGTGGACAGGGTACCTTTTACCCACCTTCCAGAAACCTTCCCTCACGGTTGAACCCGATGTTCAACCAACGCACGCCGATAGCGACGGTCTTTCCGAGACCAACCGCGCCGAAAGGAAAGACCATGACCGACTTTAATACGACGATTACAACCCCCTTAGTGCCCTCGGCTGCATCAGCCCTTATAGGAGATCCAGCGCAATTTGGTCGAGTCGGCGAAGACGGCACTGTCTATGTGCGAACACCTAACGGAGAAAAGGCAGTCGGCTCATATCCCGGCAAATCAGCCGAAGAAGCCCTGGCATATTTTGTAAGAAAATTTGAAGCTTTAGCCTCAGAAGTTGCCCTCCTAGCTGCCAGAATTCGAAGCGGTGCGATGGTTCCATCTGATGCACATGTTGCAGTGAACAAATTGCGTCACCATGTCACTGAACTCAACGGTGTTGGCGATCTTGCTGCTCTTGCAGCTGCAGTCGAGCAAATACCTGTGCTGGTTGAAGACCACCGCGGAGCATATGAAGCGAAGAAAGCTGCAGACAATGAAGCTAAGGCTACACAACGAGCCCAAGTTCTCGTTGAAAAAGAAAAATTAGTCGCTGAAGCAGAATCGCTAGCCGATTCACAGAGTTGGAAAACTACTGGTGATCGTCTCAAAACTTTGCTGGATGAATGGAAAGTCGCACCTCGTCTAGATAAGAAAACTGACGCAGATCTCTGGAAACGTTTCTCTGCCTCTCGCAATAAGTTTGATAAGCATCGCCGCACTCATTTTGCCAGTTTAGATGCACAGCAGAGCAAAGTTTCCGAACAGAAAATCGCTCTCGTCACCGAAGCCCAAACCCTTGCCTCCTCTACCGATTGGGTCGCAACGGCTCGTCGTTTCAAAGCTCTGATGGATCTATGGAAAGCATCTGGTCGTGGGAAAAAGGCTGACGATGCGAAACTGTGGGCGCGTTTTAAAGAATCCCAAGATCAGTTCTTTGCTGCCAAAAATGCAGATCTCAAAAAACGCGGCGATGTGATGAGTGCCAATCTTGCTAAGCGAGAGGCACTTATCCTCGAAATAGAAGCCCTCTTGCCGTTCACCAACATTGAGGAAACAAGGAAAGTATTCCGCGACCTCGCACGATCGTGGGAGCGAATCGGAATGACTCAACGTGAAAAACGTGGTGTTTTGGAAGCTCGTTTTCAAGCCGTTGAGAAGGAAATCAAAAGTGCTGAAGAACTTCATTGGCGAAAGAGTGATCCTGCAGCAAAAGCGCGCGCCGCTGATGTTGTGCGCCAACTTACCGAAGCCGTCGATAGCTACGAGAAGTCGTCCTCAAAGGCAGTTGCCAATGGTAACGAAAAGAAAGCCAAAGAAGCCCGTGAATCTGCAGATGCTCGACGTGTTTGGCTAGCAGAAGCAGAGAAAGCTTTGGCTGAATTCGCTAATTAATTATTTGTGGTTCGAGAAACGTCGTATACGCCTTCGATCTGTCGAACTGCCGTAAGAACCGCATCCAAATGTGTCGCATCGGCCATTTCGAATGTGAAGCGCGAGATCGCCGTACGGTCTTTACTAGTACTCACTGCAGCACTCAAAATGTTTACATGTTGATCCGACAGGGTTCGGGTTACATCAGAGAGCAAACGTGAACGATCTAACGCTTCGACTTGAATATTCACCAAAAAAATACTTGCCGCACCAGCTAGCCAACTCACTCCAACAATTCGGTCGCCTTGATGGCGCTTGAGATCATCGGCATTAACGCAATCGTTCCGATGAACCGACACCCCACTTCCACGGGTGATAAACCCTGTGATCTCATCTCCCGGCACTGGAGTACAGCAACGAGCTAGTTTCACCAAAACGTCATCGATACCAGCAACTTCGATCGCGCTACTGGAGCGTCTTGAGGTTGGAACACCAGTACCAACAGATTGAGATTCCATCGTCTGCTCGGGATGTGAATCCTCTGACGACATCGTTGCAACAAGTTTTTCAACAATCGAGGATGCAGAAACATGGCCATCCCCCACCGCAGCGTACAAAGTTGAAATATCTGGATATCGCAGTTCGTGGGCTAATTCCAACAAGCTATGTCCAGCGAATATCTTTTGCAGGGGCAAGCCGGCCTTTCGCATTTGCCGCGCTATGGATTCTCGACCTGCATCGATTGCTTCTTCCCTACGTTCTTTACTAAACCAAGCCTTGATTTTTGAACGAGCACGCGGGCTCTTGACGAAATTCAACCAATCGCGACTTGGGTTTGCTGAGTCACTCTTATTGGTCAAAATCTCAACTACGTCACCGTTATTCAGAGGTGACTCTAATGGCACCAAACGACCGTTCACTTTAGCACCAACGCACTTATCCCCCACTTGAGTGTGAACTGCGTAAGCGAAATCCACCGGCGTTGATCCCCCGGGCAATGCAATTACATTTCCTTTTGGCGTGAAAACAAAAACTTCAGGTGTGCCTAAATCAAATCGCAACGCCTCTAAGAACTCACTGGGATCCTCTGTTTCCTTTTGCCATTCATGTAGTTGGCGAAGCCACAGCATCTCGGGTGAGTTCTTACTATCGATCCCCTCTTTATACTTCCAGTGAGCTGCGATACCGAATTCGGCGCGAGAATGCATATCAAATGTACGAATCTGGATTTCAATTGCCTTGCCAGTTGGTCCAATCACAGTTGTGTGCAGAGATTGGTAAAGATTAAACTTTGGCATTGCAATGTAATCTTTGAAGCGTCCAGGTACAGGACTCCATCGAGCGTGTATCGCACCTAGTACTGCATAGCAATCTCTGACATCTTTAACTAGGACGCGAATTCCAACAAGGTCGTAGATATCGTTAAAATCGCGCCCACGCACCACCATCTTCTGATAAACGCTGTAAAAATGCTTTTGGCGCCCAGTAACAGTGGCTTGTATCCCATCTGCTTCCAAGTCCTTTTGCACGAGTGATATGACATCTGAGCTCAAGGCTTCACGAGACGGATTTCGTTCTGCAACCAATCGCGCAATCTCCTGAAACTTCTTAGGTTCTAACATCTCAAAGGAGAGATCTTCAAGTTCCCATTTGACGGCATTCATTCCAAGTCGATGAGCTAGCGGCGCGTATATGTCCAACGTTTCACGCGCTTTGCGTTCAGCACTTTCAGGATCCACAAATTTCCAAGTTCGCGCATTGTGTAATCGATCCGCCAGTTTGATCACAAGGACTCGGATATCTCGAGACATCGCCACTACCATCTTGCGAACTGTTTCAGCCTCTGCTGTTGGCCCGTAGGTCAATTTGTCCAACTTGGTAACACCGTCAACTAAAGTTGCAACTTCTGCGCCGAAATCAATTTTCAACTGGGCCAATGAATATGTCGTATCTTCAACGGTGTCATGCAGCAAAGCGGCAATAATTGTTTCGGAATTCAATCCAAAATCGGCGAGGATTTCAGCAACTGCAACGGGATGCGTGATGTATGCGTCACCGGATTTTCGAACTTGTCCTTCATGTGCTTTCTCCGCCACCAGGAATGCACGCTCAACCTCCTCGATAGCGCCATGAGGATGGTGCTCATTGAGGGATAAAAGAAGCGGGGCAATCATTGAACTCACCTTGAATAGCCTACTTCAGATCGAGCAACGAGAAGCAACGAGTTATCGACGCCGATTTCGTTTAGGTTGATTGCGTGGACCGCGTTTTTGACCAACCGGTGGGTTGCTAGGAGCATCTGCGCTTTCACGTACTGTCGTACTTGAAGAAGTGTTACGAGTCGCAACTCGTTTGGCTAGCGCTTTCATAGCAGGTTCGCGTTCGCGAAGAACAGCCAGAAGGGGCGTTGCGATAAAGATCGAGGAATAAGTACCAGTCGCAAGACCAATGAAAAGCGCAAGCGAGAGATCTTTCAAGGTGCCCGCTCCAAGCAATCCAGCCCCGACAAAAAGAATGGAACCAACAGGCAATAAGGCAATCAGCGAGGTGTTGAATGACCGAACCAGAGTCTGATTCACGGCTAGGTTAGCTGCTTGAGAATAAGTGCTCTTGGATGTGCTTGTAATTGTTCGGGTGTTCTCGCGCACTTTATCGAAAACAACCACCGTGTCATAGAGGGAATAACCCAAAATGGTTAAGAAACCAATGACGGTGGCCGGAGTTACATCAAACCCAACTAGCGCATAGATCCCAACAGTGATGAAAACGTCATGGATAACGGCAACGATTGCAGAGATAGCCATCTTCGGTTCAAAGGCCATCGCCAAATACAATAAGACCACGATAAGAAAGCCAAAGAGACCGTAGAGAGCTTTGCGAGTAATTTCTTTACCCCATGATGGCCCGACAATTTGCGTATCGATAGCATCGGTTGCGATTCCAAACTTAGCTGCTAGCGCATCTTGTACTTGATTGGATTGCAACGCAGTTAATGCACCGGTTTGGACTCTGACCTTATTTGTACCGATTTTTTGAATAATAGTTTCGCCAGGAATCGATGCACTTGTAACGGCAGCACGGGCATCTTCAACGCTAATTCCAGCCTTTGTCACCGTGTATGAGGAGCCACCCTTGAATTCGATTCCCAAATGTAGCCCCTGCACAGAAAGTGCAACAGCTGAGGCGATGATGAGGATTCCAGAGAATGCATACCAGCGGCGGCGTTTGCCAATGAAATCTACGGAAGTTTCACCACGATAAAGACGACCACCTAAGCCTGAAAGTTTCGACATTGTTATGCCTCCTTTTCTATAAGCAGTGCCCCAGGTGCAACCACACCCAAGCTCTTTGCTGAAAACCCGGAGAGCGTGTGTCCAGAGCTGTAGAAATTGACTCTCGCCAAGATTGTGACGATTGGTTTAGTGAACACAAAAACTACGAATAAATCGATCAAGGTTGTGAGTCCAAGTGTGAAAGCAAAACCTCGAACTCCTCCAACTGCAAATAGATAAAGAAGTGCTGCGGCAATAATTGATACGAAGTCGGCAACAATAATCGTGCGTCGCGCTCTCAGCCATCCGGTTTCTACCGCTGATCGTAGAGAACGGCCCTCACGAACTTCGTCTCGAATTCTCTCAAAATAAACAATAAATGAGTCCGCGGTGATTCCAATGGCAACAATTGCACCTGCAATACCAGCAAGGGTCAAGGTGAAACCGAGCCATTTTCCAAAAAGTAAGAAGAGCAAGTAAGTAATTGATCCTGCTACTAGCAAGGATCCAACTGAGACAAGTCCCAATCCGCGGTAGTAAAGCACCGAATACAAAACAACAAGGCCCAAGCCTAAGAAACCGGCGAGGAGCCCTGCGCGGAGCTGATCAGCACCTAACGTTGGCGAGATTTGCTGAATTTCACCGCGATCAAATGCCAGAGGCAGCGCACCATATTTCAAAACATTAGCCAAATCTTCGGCTTCAACTTGCGAGAAACTTCCGGTGATTTGCGCGCTGCCAGAAATGATCGCTTCATTGATCCTTGGGGCCGAAACAACTAATCCATCAAGAACAATTGCCACCTCATTTTGAGGAGACGCCAGAGATGTAACGCGCGTTGTGATATTTCCAAACGCCTTTGTTCCTTCGTTGTCGAAAGTCAAAAGCACATACCAACCGCTGCCAGTGGATTGATTAATTGCAGCCGATGCCTTTGAAACCTGGCGCCCAAGCACTTCTGCAGGACCGAGGATAAATTTGTTTCCGCCTTGGCGATCGCAAGCGACAATTGGATCTGAAGGACTATCAGAGCCCGAGCCCTGACGATTAACTGCCTTCGTGCAATCTAGCGCCGCGTACTTAGCATTTGTTTCTGCACTTACCCCAGCAGGCGGCGTAGCTGCAGCCTTATCTTTCGCTGCGACAGTTGGCGTTGGTGCTCCAGAAACTAATACTTGACGGAATCGAAGTTCTGCAGTTTGACCAACCAAATCAACGACGCGACGTCCCGTATCCCCCGGTACTGAAATAACAATCTGACGATTCACTCCGCTGCCCTGGGCAGTAACTTCACTTTCTGCTACACCTAAAGAGTTAACGCGTTGACGGATGATTGATACCGCTTGATCAATAGCCTCGTTAGTAACTTTTCCACTTTCTCCAGCCGCTAAGCGCGGTTGTAGCGTCACACTTGTTCCGCCACGGAGGTCCAGACCGAGTTTCACAGCGGTAGCACCTTGAATAAATACTGCGGCAAGTAAACCAATGAGAAGCAGGGCCATGATCGCAAGAGTGCGACCTGGACGCGCTGCGGCCTTTGATGTGCGAGATGAGGAGGACATGAGAGATGAGTCTAGGCGTCTAATGCGGGTGTGTCGAAAAGGGTGGCAGTTGCCGATGGGAGCGATGCCGGCGGTTCGTGGCCCACATGTCGCCATCCCTGTGCCGTGGCAATTCGTCCGCGCGGAGTTCGAGCCATAAAACCATTGCGGACTAAAAAGGGTTCTGCCACGGCCTCCACGGTTTCGCTCTCCTCTCCTACAGCGATAGCCAAAGTCGATAAACCCACGGGCCCGCCATTAAATCTCTCAACTAGAGCCAATAAAACTGCTCTATCAAGACGGTCGAGCCCCATATGGTCCACTTCATACATCTCCAGTGCAGCAAGTGCATGTTCGTGAGTCAACGATGTCGCTCCGCGCACTTGGGCATAATCTCTCACTCGTCGCAAGAGGCGATTGGCAATACGTGGCGTGCCTCTAGAACGACCCGCAACTTCTGAAATCGCTGGCGCATCAATAGAGAGGTTTAAAAGTTTTGCACTTCTTTCAAGCACTTGGGAGATCTCATGATCTTCGTAAAAATCTAAATGTGCGGTGAAGCCGAACCGGTCGCGAAGTGGGCTTGGCAATAATCCTGCCCGTGTTGTTGCACCAACAAGTGTGAAATGTGGAAGCTTCAGGGGAATTGCTGTCGCCCCTGGCCCCTTCCCAACCACTACATCAACTCTAAAATCTTCCATTGCTAGATATAAGAGCTCTTCAGCTGGACGTGGCAACCGATGAATCTCATCCAGAAAAAGAATTTCGCCTTCCATCAATGATGAAAGAATTGCGGCGAGATCACCCGCATGAGTAATTGCTGGACCACTAGTAATCCGAATAGGGGTTTCCATTTCTATTGCCAAAATGAGGGCAAGAGTCGTCTTGCCTAAACCTGGAGGGCCGGAGAGCAAAATGTGGTCGGCGGGAGAATTGCGATGCCGCGCAGCGGTTAGCAATACATCAATCTGCTCGCGCACACGACTTTGACCAATAAATTCATGTAACGCCTTAGGACGTAGTGCGTTCTCCGCTGCTGAATCTTCTCCTCTTGCTTTGGGGGTAATTAAGCGATCGTCGGATTCGGTCATGAATTTCTACCGCCTTGGAGCGCTCTCTTGAGAAGTTCACTCAAATCAAAATCTGCGGGTTGCGCACCATCTGCTCTCAACTGTGAAACCAAGGCGCCAATTGCACCATCAGAATCTTTGGCTGTGAAACCTAAACCAATGAGGGCGCTTGCAAGTTGATCTCTCCATGCCGGTTGATGGGCGAGTGGAATTGATGTTGTAGAGATCTGCGCGAGCTTTCCTTTCAATTCAAGAATCAACCTTTGTGCACCTTTATGGCCAATGCCGGGCACTCGCTCGATCGTTGCAACACTTTCTTGCGCGATTGCTGTTGCAAGATCTTCAGGAGTAAGTACAGCCAAAATTGACATTGCCACTTTGGGCCCGATTCCAGGAACTGTTTGCACAAGTTCAAAGAGTGAGCGAGATTCTTCGTCTAGAAAGCCAAATAAGGTGAGCGAATCTTCACGGACGACCAGGGCCGTAAACAACTGTGCATCGGCGCCAACGTTTAACCGTGCACTCGTGGTGGGAGTTATCGTGACGCAGAGCCCAACACCGCCCACCTCAATAATCGCCTGATCGATGCGCAGATTGCGAATTCGCCCATAGAGCAAAGAAATCATGGCTTGCGCAACCCCTTCAGTCTCAACTTCTCATCAACAAGAGCTTGCGCAACCCGCGCATTTGCGGCTCCACGCCACAGATGACAAATAGCTAGTGCCAAAGCATCTGTGCTATCTACCGGCTTAGGCACCGTATCCAAGTTGAGCAATCGTCGCACCATTTCGGCAACTTGTGCCTTATTTGCCCGCCCAGCCCCTGTTACCGCCGCTTTTACTTCGCTAGGGGTATGCATCATGACGGGAATGCCTAGACGTGCTGCTACTAATAATGCAATCCCCGCTGCTTGACCAGTGCCCATTACCGTTCGCACATTCAATTGAGAGAAAACTCGTTCGACTGCTATCACATCCGGCTTATGAGATTGCACCCAGAGAATCAACTCTCGTTCTAGGCTAAGCAAGCGTTGTTCAAGAGGCGTATCGCTACTGGTCTGAATGACACCTACAGCCACCAGTGAAATTTTTGAGCCAACTTCACCCTCGATTACACCAATACCGCAACGCGTAAGGCCTGGGTCAACACCAAGGACTCTCACTCAATCAGCCTAGGCTCGCCATAACTTCATCAGAGATATCAAAATTGCCGTAAACATTCTGAACATCATCCAGCTCTTCAATTGCGTCAATGAGAGCGAATACCTTCTGCGCTCCTTCAACATCTAACGGAATAGACATAGATGGTAGAAAAGATGTTTCTGCTGATTCGTAGTCAATCGCGGCGGTTTGCAAAGCGGTGCGAACCAAGACCAAATCACTGGCCTGGCTAACAATCTCGAACGCGTCACCTAGATCGTTCACTTCATCGGCGCCTGCTTCAAGAACCGCTTCGAGAATTCGCTCCTCTGTGATCTCCTTAGATTTCGAAACCAAGACAACGCCTTTTCGACTAAAAAGATAAGAGACCGAACCAGGATCCCCCATCGTTCCGCCATTTCGAGTCACGGCAACTCTCACTTCGGATGCCGCTCGGTTGCGGTTATCTGATAAACACTCAATCAAAATTGCCACTCCTTGAGGACCGTAACCTTCGTACATAATCGTCTGCCAGTCAGCGCCCCCAGATTCCGCGCCAGAGCCGCGTTTGATTGCACGTTCGATATTGTCTGCTGGCATTGAATTCTTTTTTGCTTTCGCCACTGCATCAAAGAGTGTGGGATTGCCCGCCATATCCGCGCCACCATTCCGCGTAGCAACCTCGATCGCTTTGATGAACTTGGCAAATGATTTTGCACGCCGAGAATCTATGATGGCCTTTTTGTGCTTGGTCGTTGCCCACTTGGAATGGCCGGACATATACACCCCATCGAAATCTATAAATATCTATGAACCTGAGAGAACGCACTTTACTTGATTGAACTAGAGCTCTTGCACACTTCCTCGATAAAAAATCGATGAATTCGGTTATCGCCCGTTAATTCTGGGTGAAAGGAGGTAGCCAATATTGCGCCCTGCCGCACGGCCACCGCTCTTGTATTGCCATCAGGGCTCGTCACCGTGGCTAGAACCTTCACCTTGGTTCCCGTTTCTTCAATCCACGGCGCACGAATAAAGACCGCGCGAACTGTCGGGGTGGTAAGTCCGGCAATAGCCAAATCAGTTTCAAATGAATCTACTTGGCGCCCAAATGCATTCCTGCGAACCGTAATGTCAAGGCCTCCGAATGTGCGTTGTCCTGTAATCGCATCTTCCACTCGATCCGCCAACAAAATCATTCCCGCGCATGAGCCATAGACCGGAAGCCCCTGCTGGATTCTTTCACTGATGAGATCGAAAATCCCGAAAGTTAGAGCAAGGTGGGCAATTGTGGTTGATTCACCGCCGGGCAGTACCAGAGCATCAATGGATTCGATCTCAGCAGCTCGACGCACCGCGACAGGATTAACCCCACATTCCTCCAGAGCACGAAAATGCTCGCGTACATCACCTTGTAGTGCGAGTACGCCAACTTTCATTTCGCTAATTACCAACCGCGGTCGGCAAGACGATGAGGCACTGGGATATCGGCCACATTGATACCAACCATTGCATCACCTAAGCCGCGTGAAGCATCAGCAATAACCTTTGGATCATCAAAAAAAGTAGTTGCTTTAACGCACGCTGCCGCACGACGCGCAGGATCTCCCGATTTGAAGATTCCAGATCCTATGAAAACCCCATCGGCTCCCATGTGCATCATCATCGCGGCATCTGCTGGGGTTGCAATTCCACCTGCAGTGAAAAGCACCACTGGCAGTTTGCCGTTCTGCGCAACTTCCTTAACTAGTTCGTATGGAGCTTGCATCTCTTTGGCAGCGACATAAAGCTCATCCTCACGCATCGAAGTAAGACGACGAATTTCGCCACCAATTTCGCGCATATGAGTAACGGCGTTGGAAACATCTCCAGTGCCTGCTTCGCCCTTTGAGCGAATCATTGCCGCGCCTTCATTGATGCGACGAAGTGCTTCGCCGAGGTTTGTGGCACCACAAACAAATGGAACCGTGAAATTCCATTTATCAATGTGATTTTTGTAGTCTGCAGGTGTTAATACTTCTGATTCGTCAATGTAATCGACTCCGAGACTTTGCAAAATTTGGGCTTCGACAAAATGCCCAATTCGAGCCTTAGCCATAACCGGAATTGAAACTGCCGCCTTAATCTTTTCGATCATGTCTGGATCTGACATACGTGCCACGCCACCTTGCGCGCGAATATCAGCAGGCACTCTCTCTAGAGCCATCACTGCGACTGCGCCAGCATCTTCGGCGATCTTGGCTTGCTCGGCATTGACGACGTCCATAATTACGCCGCCTTTGAGCATCTCTGCCATTCCGCGTTTAACTCTGCCGGTACCCGTTATTTCAGACATTCTAAATTCCCCTCGAACGTTAAGTGCTCATACTACTTTGTCGGCGAAGGACTTGCTGACTCAATTGGGTAGGTGAACTTAGGCGCAGAATCGGTCAATGCGACCCAAATCTGTCCAGGAGCGAAATTGATATGCGAACCATCTGCAAGTGTCCACGTGGTTCCAGATTGCGGATTCGGCCGAATCCAATGGGCATCAAAAGCTTTGCCGTCACGTAAAATGTACCCACTTCCGCTTCCCACCGTTGCTGAAAATGGAGTTACTCCCCCACCTTTGTCGTGATATTGCGATGCAGTAATTGCTACCAGTTGAATTACCAAAGTAGATGCTCCAAGTTGCGTCCCAGAATCGGCCATATCCGGTAGAGCAGAATGGTTAAGCAACCAACGGGATTCAACGTCTGACCATGAGGCACTGTAAGAATTGGCAGGCCATTGCATTACAACTGATGTCACCGCACGGCCACCCGTTGGCGATGCGCCAAAACTCCAACCCAACGAACGTGCGGTAGCAATCGGAGTATTTTGTTCACGCAACTTAGACATCAGAAGCTCGGCTTGTAAGACCATGTTTACCGGAGCGTTTCTTGATGAGTCCCTTGTATAGATTTGCGCTGACTCGTGTTGGGCGCCTAAATTTTCTAAGTCCGCAGCGTCAATAACGGGAAAAAGTTTTGATTGCGCGCCACTGAATGCAAATGCAACGTGGCCGAACTGCGCTAAGAGATCGATATCGCTGATGCGTGCACTCCGAACCGGTCCAATTCGAGCAGGAATTTCCGATGAAAAAACGGCAGCCAAACGGGTCAGTCCACCTTCAACCTCTTCGATATACACAACATCAGCTTTGTCTAGGCCAATCTGTGGATGGGCCTCTGGCGTGTCATCAATTTTGACTACAAGAATCGGACCATTCGTACCTTCTGCGCCACTCAAAGCATTGTGTTCAATAACTTTTGATCGTGATGTAATTGGAGTCTTATTGGTAGACGAACAACTCACAAGGACTAAGGCGATACTGAGGAAAGCGGCAATTTTCAAAGTTCTAAAGAACATCGTCTTCGAATTCATATGTAACTGGAAGTGGCGCCGTACCAGCAAGCCGAAATGACCTGAAGATCAACTTCTGACGCACTGTACGCGTGCGGTTAACTGCGTCAACATGTATTGCAATCGCTACTCGAATTTTCTGAGTCAATGCTGATAATTCTCGCAACAATTCTTGGTTAGCCGCGTTGTTTTGCGACGCTAAATCATTTTGTAGTAACCCTAACGCTCCAGATAGTCCACTTTCGGCCTCAGACCGATTGTCGATGCTCGCTTCGCGGGCTTGGTATGCCGCAGCCGTAAGGAGCAAAGAAGAGGCTGGGTCAGCAGATTCACTGTGTGCCAGTTCCAACGCGATCGCTGCACGACGCTGCAGTAACCCATCTAGATTCGCCCAACTCGTTTCAACTCGATGGTGAAGACGATCTAAGCGTGTTGCAGAAAAGGACAAATACCACAAGACACTCAAAAGAATTATTCCAAAGGTAAGTCCAGCTTTCATGTTTGACCTCCATCACGATTGAGGAGTCGACTCCAGCTTCGATTTTCACTAGCAAGCCCAACTGAACCACTTCCCACGATCGCCATTTCGTACACCGAGAAGATCTGTTCTGCGACGGTATCCCAGTCGAAAACCTTCGCTTGCTCTTGGCCAGCTAGGGCTAAAGAGTTGCGTTTTGCATCATCGCGTAAGAGGTCAATCATCGTTCTTGCTAGATCCGCAGAATCTTCCCTTGCAAACAAAGCGCCAAATCGACCACCGCCTAACAATGAATCGAATGCCGGGATGTTGCTTGCAACCACTGCTGCTCCTGCAGCCATCGCTTCGGCTAAAATGATTCCGAATGATTCACCGCCAGTATTAGGTGCGACATAGAGTGAAATTGAACTAAGGAAATCAGCTTTGCCTTCATCGCTCAATCTCCCAAGAAATGAGATACGGCTTCGTAACTGCGGATCGATATCCTTCATCACATCCTCACTATTGCCTGGGCCAGCAATAAGTACGCGAACGTCAGGAGCGAACCGAGAAACTATCGGTAGCGCTGCAAGCAAGACTGATAAACCTTTGCGCGGTTCTTCGAATCGGCCAATGAATCCGATCGTGTTTCCGCTCCATTCCTTTTTGGCCCTGCCATTTCGGAATCTATTGCCGTAAATCCCATTCGGGATGACGATTGCATCAGTCTCTAGATGTTCGCTCAGGGTCGCTCGTGCGGCTTCGCTCACCGCGATTCGGACCGACAACTTCTCTATAACCGGCTCGAGAATGGGACCAATAGCAAATATTGCTTTTTGTCGCTTTGCCGCTGCATGAAAAGTACCCACCAGAGGACCTTCAGCCGCCCAACATGCCAATAGAGATAACGAAGGAATTCCTGGTTCGTGTAGGTGTAAAAGATCAAAATTACCTTGGCTAATCCATTGTCGGACCCGGGCGAAGGCAATAGGACCAAAAAGAATTCGCGCAACCGCGCCGTTATACGGAATCGCAATGGGTTTACCAGCGCAAACAACATAATCTGGAAGGGAATCCTCATCGACAGCCGGAGCCAAAACTGAAACGCTGTGCCCTTGTGCGATCAGATACTCAGCCAAGTCCCGAACGTGATTTTGAACGCCACCGGGTGCGTCCCATCCGTATGGACACACAAGTCCAATGCGCAACGGTTTGAGATTAGGCATCTACGCGTTCCTTGAAATCTCCATCAATCCAGATGCGCTGCAACATATGCCAATCCTGCGGGTGACGTGCAATTCCTGCTGCAAAATTATTTGCACAATCTTGCACAATTTTAGAAACCTTCTCTTCTAGATTACCCGTCAACGGCATCTCAATTTTGCGAAAATCAATATGGATCCCATTAGATGTGTAAGAAACATACGCGGTTAACAGCAGCGCTCCAGTGTTAAGGGCCAATACCGCTGGACCGGCGGGCATGCGCGCGGGTGCGTTAAAGAAATCAACCGTGATGCCAGTGCGAGAGAGGTCTCGATCTGCGACGAGAGCAACCAGCTTGCCTTGCCTTAAACGTTTTGCTAACACTGCGATTACACGTCCGTCAAGGGGTAGAGCCTCCATACCCATTGCTTCCCGATAAGAAAGAAACCTGCGAAAAAGTGCGTCGGGTTTCAAGCGTTCAACAACGGTAACCAGCGGGACACCTTTGGCACAAAAGTAAGCACCTGCGTGATCCCAATTGCCAGCGTGTGGAAGAGCGACGATCACACCACCTCCCGATGAAACCGCATCCATTAACAGGTGTTCATTGCTGACGGAAACGCTCCCAACAATCTTTTCGTGTGACCAATCTGGAAATCTAAAAGTGTCGCACCAATAACGCATATATGAACGCGCCGCCGAAATTACTAAGGTATCTAAAGCTGCCGCATTGAGCTGAGGTTTCACCCGAGCCAAATTCGATCTCAATCTCTCCAATCGCGGAGTTCGCTTTTTTCCAAGTCGAACTCCCACCCACCCAAATAAGCGATAGGCGAAGTTTTCGGGAAGCCACCTAACTATCCGCCATCCCGCGAAATAAGCGTAAGCCGTCAGATTTTCAAAAGTCATTATCGAGTTGCTTCCCGCACAAAAATGATTCGTTGAACAACGGTGATCGTTCCCACGATGGCCAATACCCACATGCCGATGGCCAAGGAATACGGCACACCTAAACCATGCACGCCAATTGCGGTTAAACCCAGCATGACGCGTTCGGTGCGTTCAGCTAACCCCCCGGAACAATTGATCTGTAGCGATTCGGCTTTAGCCCTGATATACGGGATAAGCATCCCTGTTACTAACGCGATAAGAACAATCGGGAGCAATCGATCTTTCGACGTATCTAGGGCAATCAGAACACCTATAAGTATTGCTGAGTCGCTCAGTCGGTCAATAGTCGAATCTAGAAACCCTCCCCACGCTGTCGTGCCAGTATCAGACAAACGCGCCATCGTTCCATCAAAGAGATCGCTCAAAGAAAAAATGCAAATAAGTACTGTCCCCAAGAAAAAATGTTTTGTCGGATAAAAATACAAAGCACTGACCATCACGCCGAGGGCGCCAACCATTGTTACCCCATTGGGCGTGCACCCAGCACGCATCGCAACCTTTGCCAAGGGCGTTATGACTCGCGTGACCATCGGCTTAAAAACAGAACTAATCATCTGCCACATCGTAGGCTGAGCCCGTGTCTAAGCCTAGTTTGAGCACCATTCGCACTCACATTTTCGGCCATCCGGGAGCCCACCCAAAGGAGGTGGCCAGTATTTTCGATGGTCACCTCGAGCAAGATCCTTCCCTCGATTGTGACCTTGCGATTTTTGCAATTAATCCAGCCATAGGAATCGATGCGCAATCGATTGCCCAATGGGAAGCACTCGACGAAGCAATGGTTCCGCGACTCGTCGTTGTCACTGGTCTAGATGATTCTGAAAATGATTTCGACGATGCAGTCCTTTTAGCTAATCGAGTCTTTGACCAAACTGTTACGCCATTTCTAGTTCTACACGATGATTCCGGAATTGCCTGCGCTCTGATTTCATTATCAGATCTTTCAATTAGAGATTATTCAACCACCCCTCCAACTCTTCGTGATTCAGACGCCGAACACAAAACTCTTGTCAGCGAATTTCAATCCGAATATCTTAATCAAATGGAATTGATGGGAGATGACGCTTTCGGCGCTGGCCTAGTTTTCCCAGCTATCCCGATTTGGCTTGATAGAAAAATTGGCGTAGATATCGTTACGAATTACATTGAAAGTTTAAAAAACTAACTACCAAGCTGCCGCTAAATCATCCCGGGTTTGAGTAAGCAAGGCCGGCAGTACTTTGGTCTTGCCAATTAATGGCATGAAGTTGGCATCCCCAGCCCAACGTGGAATAACGTGTTGATGGATATGTTCAGCAACACCGGCTCCAGATATCACGCCTTGGTTCATTCCAATATTGAATCCAGAAGCCATCGCGGTCTTACGAAGAGTTTTCATTGCATGCGAGGTCAGCGCAGAAATTTCGTTTCGCTCGGTGTCAGACAGATCTGTGAGATCGCCAACGTGTCGATAGGCGCACACAAGCAGGTGTCCGACGTTATATGGGTAAAGATTCATTACAACAAATGCTTCTGTACCGCGATGAACAATGAGGCCTTCCTGATCACCCAGAGTAGGAATCCTACAAAAGGGACAAACAATCTCATTTTCCGTTAACGGACGATTCTCTCCGCGTAAATATTCCATTCGATGCGGTGCCCATAAACGCTGCCAGGAATCAGGCACTCCAACGCCATCAATATTCTTCTCCATCAATTAAATCTGTCGACGTTCTGCGATCGTGGCCTTTATCTGGGAAATTGCCTCACCTAGCGGCAGGCCATTGCTTTGATCGCCGTTGCGATAGCGGATAGAAACAGCGCCAGCGGCTTGATCTTCCTCGCCAACAATTATCATGTAAGGGATCTTTTGAAGCTGTGCATTGCGCACTTTCTTCTGCATGCGATCATCGGAGGCGTCAATCTCTGCCCGTATTCCGTTGCGCTTGAGCTCAGAAACAATTCCTTGCAAATAGGGAACAAATGCATCCGCAACGGGAATCGCCATCACTTGAACCGGCGCCAACCACGGCGGAAATGCGCCTGCATAATGTTCGGTCAAAACTCCAAAAAAGCGTTCAATCGATCCGAAGAGCGCTCGATGAATCATTACAGGACGTTGGCGAGATCCATCATTTGATACATATTCAAGATCAAAGCGTTGGGGTAGCTGAAAATCCACTTGAATGGTGGACATTTGCCATGTTCGCCCGATGGCATCTTTTGCTTGGACTGAAACCTTTGGCCCGTAAAAAGCTGCACCACCCTCGTCCAAAACAAGTTCGAGATTTTGGTTTTGCGCTGCTTGCCGCAGCGCCTCAGTTGCTGCCTCCCATTCGGAATCCTCACCAACGGATTTTTCTGGATTGCGAGTTGATAGTTCAAGGTAAAAATCTGTCAGACCGTAATCGCGCAGTAAATTCAAAACGAAAGTTATCAATGAATCTAGTTCTCCCAGCATTTGATCTGGAGTGCAATAAATGTGCGCATCATCTTGAGTAAAGCCACGCGCGCGAGTAATGCCATGCAGGACACCAGATTTCTCATAGCGATAGACAGTGCCAAACTCGAATAACCGCAGTGGCAGTTCGCGATAAGAACGTCCACGAGAGCTATAAATCAAGTTGTGAAAAGGGCAGTTCATAGGCTTCATGTAGTACTGCTGCCCAGCACGTTTAACAGTGCCATCGGCGTGAAGTTCTTCATCCAAAATCATCGGTGGATACATACCTTCGGAATACCAGTCGAGGTGTCCGGATTTTTCAAAGAGTGCCGCTTTGGTGATGTGTGGCGAATAAACAAATTCATAACCTTCAACCTCGTGCCGGTGACGTGAGTAATCCTCCATCGCTCTTCGCACGATGCCACCTTTGGGATGAAAAACAGCAAGTCCGGAACCAATTTCTTCCGGGAATGAAAATAGGTCTAGTTCGGCGCCAAGTTTTCTGTGGTCTCGTTTTTCTGCTTCTGTAAGAAAATCTAAATGCTCCTGCAACTGCTGCGCACTTGACCAGGCAGTTCCATAAATGCGTTGCAGCATTGGGTTTTTTTCGGAACCACGCCAATAGGCCCCAGCAGATCGCATTAATTTGAAAGCAGGAATCATTTTGGTCGATGGCAGGTGCGGGCCTCTGCATAAATCCCCCCAGACCGCCTGTCCGTCGCGCCCTAAATTGTCATAAATTGTCAGTTCGCTACCACCAATTTCAACACTTGATTCATCTCCAGCATCGGATTTTAGTCGCACTAGTTCACATTTATAAGGCTCGTGAGCAAGTTCTGTCAGTGCCTGCTCTTCGCTGACCACCCTACGTTTGAAACGTTGACCATCTTTAATAATCTTCTTCATTGAACTTTCTAAAGCGGCAAGGTCCTCGGGTGTAAATGGTTTGACGGGATCGAAGTCATAGTAAAAGCCGTCTGTAATTGGAGGACCAATACCCAATTTCGTACCGGGAAAAACTTGCTGCACGGCTTGGGCCAACACATGAGCTGTTGAATGGCGTAAAACTGACAAACCTTCTGGCGATGAGATCGAAATTCCATCTACAACATCGCCGTCTTTTAAATCGCTCCATAAATCGCTCATATGTCCGTTAATTCGACATATAACAATGCTCTTATCTTCGGCAAATAAATGCGTGGGTTTCTGATCCGATTCCACCTCTAAAGGCGCACCGTCAAGGGTGATCGATATCGTTGCCATAGCTACCAGCCTACCGAAAGGGTGGTCATCTTCTCTCGTATTTTTTGCGCTAAATCAGTAACGATTTCTAGAGGTCTCTGCTCCAAATAACCCACGGGTTGCGCCTCTTTCAAACTCGAGAGTAAGAAAGCTGCATCGCATCTTTCTAGATCAGCCACTTCAACTTTTCGCTCATTGATCCCGAACCAACTGATTAGTAATCCTCGGACGATGCCTGGTAAACACCCCGAAGCCAGTTCGGGAGTTACCCATTGGTCATCAATTCGAAAAAGGATATTTGAAACAGCGCCTTCGCAAACTTCACCTCGAGTGTTGAGCCGAATCGCTTCATCGAAACCCAACTCATTAGCCTGGGAGATGATCTCCAACTGCTCTCTGTAAGGCAACACCTTTATGCCGCAACATTTTGCCTCAATATCAATTGGCGCATCAATTCGCGTGATTCGTGCGGGCCTGTCCCACATTCGAAAACCTTCGTGCACTGCCAGAATTTCACTATCACCGGGAAAAACTAATCGTAAACGCCCTATGCCTTTGATAATTGCATACGCATTGAGCGCCCTGATGATTTCTTGGTGGATTACCGCATCTGTCGGGAATTCAAGCGAAAGTTGTTTGGCACTCTTTCGTGCTCGCGCAAGATGTAAATCTAAAGCAATCACTTGGCCATCGATCGATTTAAGTGTCTCAAATATTCCGACTCCGTCTGGGAAATCTATTTTCATTCCACACTCCCGCCGGCAAGTGAAAGAAGTCGAGAAGCTTTCAATTGCGTTTCAATCCACTCTTTTATGGGATCACTCCCCCAAGTAATACCAGCGCCAGTTCCAAAATGAAGTTGCCCGTCATGCTTTGTCCAAAAAATACGGATCGCTACAGACAAAAGAGCTCGGCTACCTTCAACCCACCCCAATGCTCCGCAATACGGGCCTCGAGCGGTTGGTTCGAATTGCCTTATTGTCTTTAGGGCCGCAGATTTAGGAGCTCCGCTCACAGACCCTGGTGGCAAGATCGCCTCGCCAATTTCATTCCAGCCGATGTCCTCGATTAAGTCCCCGCTGATATCAGAAACCAAATGCGACAAACCTGGATGATCTTCAGTTGCCAAAAGTCTAGGAACGCTCACACTGCCGGGTTTGCAAATTTTGCCCAAATCATTGCGGATCAAATCAACAATCATGATGTTTTCTGCTGTGTCTTTACCGCCAAAGGGCGGAGTCCCTAAGTGCTTGGTCCCTTTGATAGGGCCTGATGTGACGCGATCTTTTTCGCGTCTTAACAGTAATTCGGGAGAGGCAGAAACCACCTCCATTCCAGGCAATCGCAGATAGCTAGCAAACGGAGCTGGATTTTCTTTAAGAACTTTATGCATGAGGCTAAGAAGTGCGATCTGATTTGGGACTTCGATAGTCATTTCTCTACACGCGTTAACTTGATAAACCCATCCTTGTGCGATTTGTTCACGAATATCGCTCACGGATTTTTCGTACTGCGTTTTACTTAAAGAACTGGTCCATCCGCCATCTAATTGGATCCACTGCACAAAAGGAGGCGGTAGTGGTGCTTGGATGACTTTCCCAAAACGCGCGCACGTCCACTCTCCTTCGAATGTTGTCGAAACTGCCCAGAAACCCGGTTGATCAAGGGACCGTGGATCTCTACTGATTTCCTCTAGGTCGTAGGCCAAACGCCCGTTCATCCAAAACAATGGTGCATCGGGTCTCAATTCCACCCCTTAACCGTAGGGCGAAATGACCTTCTCTTGGTCACTTTGGCGCAACCACCTCGCCTACGATAGATTTCGCCCATCACAAGCGATTATTCGTGAGTGTGTGCGGACGTAGCGCAGTTGGTAGCGCACCACCTTGCCAAGGTGGATGTCGCGGGTTCGAGTCCCGTCGTCCGCTCTGATGATTTCCATATGGTCGGGTGGCCGAGAGGCGAGGCTCAGGACTGCAAATCCTGCTACACGGGTTCAAATCCCGTCCCGACCTCCATATTGATAAAGAAATCTGGATACGAAGCGAAATGAAATGGCGGTAGAGAATGGCGCTAGAGAAATCTGAACGCCCATGGGGCCGCTATGAAGTCTTGCAAGAATCATCCAGCTGTAAAGTCAAATGCATTTATGTATTACCAGGGAAGAGACTTTCCTATCAACGTCACCAAAAAAGAGCTGAACACTGGTACATAGTCTCCGGTACTGCCGAAGTAACACTCAACGGCATCACAACATCGCACAAAGGCGGAGATAACATCGATGTCGCCATCGGGCAACTACACAGAATCAGCAATGTTGGAAACGATGATGTCGTCTTGATAGAAGTACAAACGGGTACATACTTCGGTGAAGATGATATTGAGAGAATTGAGGATGATTTCGGGCGCTAATCTCCTATTTACTCGGTGAGGTATGCTTCGCCGAAAGCAAGGATCGTTGGCTCAGCGGTAGAGCACCACATTGACATTGTGGGGGTCACTGGTTCGATCCCAGTACGGTCCACGTAGAACGACTAACTATCTAGAAATACTCGCAGCCTTCGAAGCGTCTCTTCCAAATATGTCGGAATCATTTCTTGGTGTTCTTGATTATTGGTTTCATAGAGATAGTTGAGCAGCATGA
>WLPU01000012.1 GCA_009698615.1 Actinomycetota bacterium
ATCGTTATCTTTAGGAAGGCGCCCATGTTACGGATCGCAGTACCAAATAAGGGATCATTAGCAGAGTCTGCAGCTGCGGTATTGCGTGAAGCTGGATATCGTCAACGCAACGACGAACGTGATTTGGTTTTGTTCGATCCAGAAAATGATGTTGAATTTTATTACCTACGACCTCGAGATATTGCTATCTATGTCGGATCTGGCGAGTTAGAAGCAGGGATTACCGGGCGGGATTTGTTGATCGATTCAGGGGCGATGGCCCATGAAACGCTATCTTTAGATTTTGGTAAATCAACTTTCAGATTTGCAGCAGCGAGTGATCGAGATTGGAAAGTAACCGATTTGCAAGGTAAACGAATCGCAACCGCTTACCCCGGTTTGGTTAAAAATTTTCTAGACAAGATGTCCATCACGGCTACGGTTGTGCGATTAGATGGCGCAGTAGAAAGTAGTGTTCGTTTGGGCGTTGCTGACGCAATTGCTGATGTGGTGAGCACTGGTAACACATTGCGCCAGGCAGGATTGAAAGCTTTTGGAGATCCGATTCTCGCAAGCGAAGCAGTGGTAATTTCGCGTCAGGCAAGCGTTATCGCACCCGGTTTAGATATTTTGATTCGGCGCCTTCAAGGTGTAGTTATTGCTCGACAGTACGTTCTTCTTGATTACGATGCTCCCAATGAGGTGATCGAAAAAGCTTGTGCGATTACACCTGGCCTTGAATCGCCAACAATCTCACCTTTACAAAAGAAGGGTTGGGTTGCAGTGCGTGCAATGGTGTTACGCAAGGACACTAATCGTTTGATGGACGAATTATGGGCTTTGGGTGCACGAGGAATTCTAGTTACTGATATTCACGCTTGCAGACTCTGATTGTCAGCCTCTTCGATATCTTCACGAGCAATACCCATGAGATAGAGGACTGAATCTAGATAAGGTTGTGATACCGCACTATCTGCTAATGCGCGAACTGCCGGCTTAGCGTTGAATGCGATTCCTAAGCCAGCCGCGGCGATCATATCTAGATCATTGGCTCCATCACCGATAGCGATAGTTTGCTCAATATCTACATTGACGATTTGAGCGAAATCCCTCAATGCGGTTGCCTTTGCAGCACGATCAATCACCGGACCGGTCAGGCGTCCAGTAATCTTCTTATCAATAATCTCCAGGGTGTTCGCTCGGTAATTTTCGATTCCCAATTCGTGCATTAAAGGCTCTATAACTTGCAGAAAACCGCCAGAGACGACAGCCACCGTGTGGCCCAAACGTTGCAAAGTTCGCACCAATGTGCGAGCTCCCGGAGTTAGAACAATCTCAGAACGAACTTGGGCCAACGTCTCTTCCGGCAATCCGGCAAGGAGTGCCACTCTTTCGCGCAAAGATTGCTCAAAGTCAATCTGACCAGCCATTGCTCGGGATGTAATCTCCTTGATCTTCTCACCAGCGCCCGCATGAACGCCTAGCAGTTCTATTACCTCTTGTTGGATGAGAGTTGAATCCACATCCATAAGTACCAATTTTTTTGCAAAACGCATAAGACCGCCGGGTTGAACGGCAATATCAATCCCATGTTCAATAGTTAGATGTGCAAGTGCGCGTCGAATTTCCCTGACCGGCGCACCCGATACAACGAATTCCACTGCAGTCACAGGATAAGAAGCAGTCCGAAAAATGCGTTCGATGTTAGCGTTACGTTCTGCAAGGACGCCCGCAATCGCCGCGATTGCAATTGGCTTCAAAGGGTTACCCAGTGCCACCACGTGCAATAAGCCGGCTTTGACAGCAATGGATTCTTGCGCCACCTGTGAAAATGAGACAGCGATATCTACGTTCAATTCAGTGGCGCATGTGATGAGATCTTGCTCAATGGATTGTGAGTGATTCGGATCTAGAGATATAAGTGCGGTCAAGATCAGTCTTTCACGGATTGTTACTTGTTCAATGTCGAGAATAGAGACGGAGAAAGGGGATAAACATTCAAAGAGCGCTTCGGTGATCCCTGGTTTATCTATCCCTGATAGAAGTATCAGGCCAGTAAAAGAGTCATCGGCGATTGGTGGCTTCTGCATCATTGGCAGAGATTATCGTGTTGAGGCGCGGTCAAGTGGCAAATTCCCACTTCGCCAGCCTCTTGCCAGTATCTTTGTTCATCTATGAGTGGAAGAACAGTTCTTAACGTCTCAAACGTCTCTGTTCGACGCGGTGACCAGATCATTCTTGGTCCTGTCGATTTTTCGGTTTCTGAAGGTGAACGTTGGGTAATACTGGGTCCAAATGGTGCCGGTAAATCAACTCTTATCAAGATGCTTGCAACTATGAGTTTTCCAACTACTGGATCGATTGAAGTTCTTGGTGAACGATTGGGAAAAGTTGATGTGTTCGAATTGCGTCCTCGAGTTGGTTTTTGCAGTTCAGCCATGACAGAAAATATCCCTGGGGATGAGCTCGTACGCGATGTTGTTCTCACCGCGGCTTATGCAATCGTTGGGCGCTGGAATGAGGAATACGATTTATGGGACGAATCCCGCGCGATCGCATTGTTGACAACTTTCGGAGTACGCGAATTAGGGGAGAGACTTTTCTCTACTTTGAGTGAAGGAGAGCGTAAGCGAGTCCAGATTGCTCGGGCCTTGATGACAGATCCAGAAGTTCTTTTACTCGATGAACCTGCTGCTGGCTTAGATCTCGGTGGACGTGAGGATCTGTTGCGGCGTTTCGCTGAATTCTCTATTGATTCAAGTGCACCTGTGACGATTGTAATAACCCACCACATCGAGGAGATTCCGGAAGGCACTACGCACGCGCTCTTGCTCAAGAATGGTTTAATCGCCGTTTCTGGTCCTGTAGATCAAGTTATTACGAGTGAGCATATAAGCGCAGTTTTCGGCTTACCGTTGAATGTAACAAAAGATGGCGGTCGCTTCTACGCGAGAATTGGCTAGCACTCGCAGTTGTCACGAACGGGCGGATGTGAATGACTTTTCGAGCAAAAGCAAAGCTGGGTCCGATTGCTCGAACCCAGCTTTGCTTTTTTTGAGCAGTTCTGCGATTAACTCAACCAAGCGTTGATCGGAGAAGTTAGGAAGTAGACCATGAAGAGTCCGGAGATTAACAAAAGAAGTGGGTGCAATTCTTTGCGACGTCCTTGGACAATTCGGATAACAACATGTGAAACGAATCCTGCACCAATACCGACGGAAATGCTGTAGGTGAAGGGCATCAGGATAATTGTTAGGAATGCTGGGATAGCGATACCCAAATCTTCCCAATCAATCGATTTGATTTGAGTCATCATCAAGAAGCCGACGATAACAAGTGCTGGCGTAGCTGCTTCGTAGGGGATCACTGCAACAAGTGGCGCCAGGAATGTAGTGAGAAGGAAACACAGGCCGGTGACTACGGAAGCCAATCCAGTTCTCGCGCCTTCTCCAACACCCGAAGCAGATTCGATGTAGGAAGTATTAGATGAGATACCTGCTGCACCGCCGGCTGCTGCTGCAATGGAATCGACAAGAAGAATTCGGCCTGCATCAGGTACGTTGCCGTCACGGTCAACTAGTCCGGCTTCGTGACCAATTGCAGTCATTGTGCCCATCGTGTCAAAGAAATCCGCTAGTAGAAGAGTGAAGACGATCAGGATTGCTGAAACAGCAGTGATCTTTCCAAAGGAACCGAAAAGATTAAAATGTCCCAAGAGACCAAAATCTGGTGAAGCAACAACCTTGGTTGGAATCGTTGGAACATTAAGACCCCATCCTTTTGGATTGACCTTGTCTGGTGCAATGAAATTGGGTCCAATCTTGAACGCAGATTCAATTGCAACAGCAGCGACAGTGGCGCAAGCGATACCAATGAGAAGAGCACCCTTGACTTTTTTCACCATCAGGGCAACTGTGAGAAACAAGCCGAAGGCAAAAACTATGATCGGCCAACCGACCAATGTGCCTCCATCACCCAAAGTTACTGGCACGGGGCCAGAGCCTGTCCGACGAACGAAGCCAGAATCAACCAATCCGATAAGGGCGATAAATAGTCCGATGCCTACCGAAATAGCTATCTTGAGTTGAGTTGGTACTGCGCGAAATACTGCGGTTCTAAACCCAGTAAGAACTAGTACCGTGATGATCAAGCCTTCTAGAACGATGAGCCCCATGGCATCGGCCCACGTCATCTTCGAAGCTATGCCTACAGCTACGAAAGTATTGAGGCCAAGTCCTGTTGCAAGTGCTAATGGGAAGTTTGCAACCACTCCCATCAGAATTGTAAGAACGCCAGCTATGAGCGCAGTTGCCGCCGCGATCATGGCTAAATTGGGATGACTTCCATCACCACCAAGGAATTTGCCGTCACCATCTTTTGCAAGACCGATGATCAACGGATTTAAGGCGACTATGTAAGCCATGGTGAAGAAAGTAACTACTCCGCCACGGACTTCTCTGGCCACAGTCGAACCACGTGCAGTTATTTTGAAATAACTATCGAGCATGACTTACCCCTTACTGTTTTGGTATCGGGGGTGTTTGCGACCCCGTGTGGCTTCACGGCCCACAAGCCGGGGGAAGATGGAGCGACGCTATCGCGAGGACCTTATTACTGATGAGTAAGGCGAGCCATCACGCCGAAAGAGACAGCCACGGCTTGGCCGATCAGCAGTGCAAAAAGAGCTGTCCCGAGTCCGAAATGGCCCCCAAGAATAACCCCTATGGTAAGCACAATTGTCTCGATGACTAAGCGTACCCGGCCAACTCTGATGTGCGTTTTTTGGTGAAGCCCGGTCATCAATCCATCTCGAGGTCCTGGACCTAGACCACAGGTGATGTAAATGCTTGAAGCAATTCCAACGAGTGCCACGCCCAAAAGTGCGAGCAACAATCCAGAAGCGAAAGAATGTTGGAGCGGAATATGATCCACACCTATCTGTAATGCAAATGCGATTACCACGATGTTTGCAATGGTTCCGAAACCCGGACGTTCTTTCAACGGAATCCACAACAATAAAACCCCGCAACTTACAAGAAACGTTGCCCACCCCAAAGAAATACCAGATCTTTTGGAGATTCCTTCAGAAAGGACAACCCAGGGTGAATTGCCCAAATGGGATTGAACCAACAGCGCTTCGCCGATTCCAAAGAGAAATAATCCGAAACCGAGAATCAACATTCTTAAAGGGGATAGATCCCAACGGTTTGAGGCGCGCCAAGGGGTGTGTGGAATAGTTCTGTGAGGGCGTAGCCAGTGTGCTGCGAGGTCCACAATTTTTTTCGACGATGACTTCGACGATGACATTGACCAACCTTAGCGCACGTTGATCCCCTGGGATGTATCGCGATTACGGTAGTTTTACAACATGGGGATTTCATATTTACAGGCAATTGTCACGGGGCTTATTCAGGGCATTACGGAATTATTTCCTGTTTCTAGTCTAGGTCATGCCGTGTTGGTTCCTGCGTGGATCGGTGGGTCATGGAGCCGATTCACTACCGACCCGAACTCACCCTACCTAACGATCACAATTGCGCTGCATTTGGCAAGCGCGCTTGCACTGTTGTTAGTGTTTCGAAATAGATGGATCGATTTGGCCAGCGCTGGATTCAATAGTCTTCGTCGACGTCCTTCGATCGAAAGTACAGTTTTTTGGAGGATTGTTATTGCGACCTTACCGGTTGCTACTTTAGGTTTTATATTCGAAAAATCATTGCGAGAATTGTTTTCCAAGCCTTTTGCATCGGCCTGTTTCCTAACGATAAATGGTGGACTTTTGATCGTGGCTGAGAAGAGATCTCGATCTTCACGTGAAACCGAATCAATAATGTCTGAAAATCAGCATATCGCTGAAAGGGTTAGTATCGGTGGAGCGATAGGCATTGGATTTGCTCAATCATTTGCGCTCTTTGCTGGCGTCAGCCGTTTTGGAATTTCGATGAGTGCGGGATTACTACGAGGCTTGAAACATTCCACAGCCTCAGATTTTGCATTTTTGCTAGCACTTCCGGTTATCTTGGGAGCTTCTATCGCCAAACTTCCAGATCTCTTTCTTGCGCAAAATTCGCACATGGCGGGACCGATCCTGGCAGGCTCGTTCGTCTCATTTCTAGCAACTTATGCCTCAATAACTTTTCTGGTTCGATGGTTTAAAACGCGAACGCTCTACCCTTTTGCAATGTACTGCTTTGCTATTGGAGTGATCTCGATCATTAGGTTTGCTTAATGTTTCCAGGTATAGGAACACTGCTCAACGTAATAGCGATCTTGTTGGGCGCAAGTGCAGGAGTATTGTTAGGTTCCAAATTGCCTTCGCGGACACGTTTACTTATTACAGATGTCCTGGGGTTAGTAACGCTTTTGGGCGCTGCAGGGGCCATTCGTAGCTTGTGGGCACCCCGTTTTCTAGCAGCACTTCCTACGGGTTGGAGTTTGTTATGTGTGTTGACTTCTTTGCTCATTGGTGGATTTATTGGTTCGATGGCGAAACTGGAGGATCACTTAGATAGTTTTGGTGAAAGATTGCGCCAACGTTTTGGCGCCTCCGATGACAGCCCTTTCGTTGAAGGTTTCGTATCGGCATCGTTGCTTTTTGCTATCGGTCCTCTAGCGATTTTGGGAAGTATTAGCGATGGCATGTCGACCGGGGTGGAACAGTTGTTGCTGAAAAGCACTTTAGATGGTTTCGCGGCGATGGCTTTTGCCGCTTCTTTAGGATGGGGCGTTGCATTGGCGTTTATCCCTGTTGCGATCTATCAGGGTTTTTGGACTGTGGTTGGTTTAGGCCTTGGTTCGGTTCTGGTGGATTATCAAGTAGATGCGATGACCGCAACGGGTGGAGTGATGTTGTTATGTATTGGATTGCGTTTGCTCAAACTCAAGGAGATTGCTGTAGGCAATTTACTGCCCTCTTTGGCGGTGGCACCATTAGTGGCTCTAGTTCTGCATTCGTTCGTTAACTAGTTAGGACGTTTAGAAAGTGGAAGCATCAATGACGAAGCGATATTTGACGTCGCTAGCAACGGTACGATCATAGGCAGTGTTCACGTAGTCTGCTTTGATGACTTCAACATCGCTGACAATGTTGTGTTCGCCACAAAAGTTCAACATTTCTTGAAGTTCGGGGATTCCACCGATCATGGACCCAGCCATGGACCGCCGTGCACCCAACAACGTTCCAACATTCACCGCATAGGGTTTTCCAGGTAAGCCAATCACCACCAGAGTCCCATCCAATTTTAATAGATTCAAGTAAGCATTAATATCTAATTCCGCAGAAACGGTATTAAGAATCAAATCAAATGTGCTCGCGAGGGGTTTAAGAGCGGAAATATCTTTTGTCGAAACAAAATCATGCGCACCCATCGCTAAAGCATCCGATTTTTTTGCAGGCGAATGCGAAAGGACTGTCACATGAGCTCCCATAGCGGCAGCAAACTTAACGCCCATATGACCGAGGCCGCCAAGTCCCATAATTCCAACTTTCATGCCTTTCTTGGCACCCCAGTGACGCAGTGGCGAATATAAAGTGATTCCTGCGCACAACAGCGGGGCAACACCCGTAGCCGGGAGGTTTTTAGGGACATGCACTGCATATTTTTCGTCGATTACAAATACATTTGAGTACCCACCGTAAGCCACAGTTGATCCATCACGTTCAAGTGTGTTGTAGGTGCCCGTCATACCTTCAAGGCAGTATTGCTGTAGCCCAGAAATACAGTTTACGCACACTCGGCATGAGTCAATAAAAACACCAACGCCGATGGAAT
The DNA here is from genome assembly GCA_009698615.1 of Actinomycetota bacterium. GTDB lineage: Bacteria > Actinomycetota > Actinomycetes > Nanopelagicales > Nanopelagicaceae > QYPT01. The sequence goes on from WLPU01000012.1 coordinate 7,752, forward strand.
CCCCTATAGAAAATTTTGTAACGGACGGACCAATTTCGCGAACGACTCCGACGATCTCATGGCCTGGAACCATGGGAAAAATTGCAGGGCCCCACTCTTCACGGGCTTGGTGGATATCAGAATGGCATATGCCTGCGTAAGAAATATCTAAAGCAACATCGTAAGCACCTAATGCACGGCGTTCGAAGCTAAAGGATTCTAATGGCGCGCTGGCTTTCTTTACCGCTAGTCCACGTGCTTGCATTGTGACTTCCGTTCGTTGGATGGGAATTAGATCTTGAAGGGTAGCGGTTGAGTTGACGTATGGGCGGCACGAGAAGCCCTTGCCGTCACTTCCCGCATGTGATGTCGGCGACAGAGAACTTCATAGGCGATTTCTTGCGCGGGGGAGACATCGCCTACGACTACTTGTTCACCTTCTGTCACCATTGTTCCGCCAATTGTTCGAGCATTATGCGTTGCACGAGCCCCACACCAACAAAGTGCCTCAACTTGCAACGTATTGACTCTATCTGCCAGCTCTACCAATCTTGCCGAACCTGGGAAAAGCTTGGTTCTAAAATCACTCAAAATTCCAAATGCAAAAACATCGATGCTCAAGCCATCTACGATCTTTGCAAGTTGTTCTATTTGCTCTGGTTGATAAAACTGAGCCTCATCACAAATTACGTAATCAACTCTCTCGCCCATTGATAGTTGATCAACCACGAATCGATGTAGATCCAATGTTGGATCAACTTCTAGCGCTTCGCGTTGCAGCCCTAGGCGAGAGGAAATAAGGCCGGTGCCAGCGCGATCCTTACTCGTGAATATCAAACCAGCACGCCCACGACTTTGGTGATTATGTGCAGTTTGCAAAGCCAAAGTGGATTTACCGCTATCCATGGTTCCGCAGTAATAGATCAATTCCGCCATGGATCACATCCTGCCATCAACGTGCGAAGATGACGTGCAATGGGGTATGAGGTACATGCTCAGCAAGCTTTGCCCGCCCATTTAACGAGGTAATTTCAAGAACCGTTGCAGCACAGGCAACGACTCCGCCTGCTCTTTCAAGGAGACGCTGACCTGCCAAGAGGGTGCCGCCGGTTGCTAAGACGTCATCAATCAGAAGAACTCGTCCATGTTTGCTAATTGCGTCTTGGTGAATTTGTAGAACGTCAAGGCCGTACTCAAGTCCATAGCTTTCTTCGTGTGTCGCAGAGGGCAATTTCCCTGCTTTACGTAGCGGCACGAATCCCTTTCTTGCTCGCTGCGCCACTGCAGCTGCGAAAATAAAGCCGCGAGCTTCGATACCAGCCACGTAATCAATGTCATCACATAATGGTTCGAGTTCTTCTATAACACTGTTGAATGCCTGAGCATCCGCAAGCAGGGGCGTGAGGTCTTGAAACACAATTCCTCTATGAGGGTAATCTACGATCTCACGTATGAGCCCAAGAGCTCGCTTCAACCCTGCGTCCATATGGGCCTCCATACATGATTGTGGCCTCGTCTTTTTTTGTGTCCGAACGGGGACTTGAACCCCGAAGCCCTTGCGGGCACTAGCACCTCAAGCTAGCGCGTCTGCCAATTCCGCCACCCGGACGAGTGCGGGGTAACGATAGCAACGTGTAGCCCTAGCTACAAAGTCGAGGCCCGAACACGGGTCTAGGTAGAAGAAATAGGACCAATGAGGGGAGAATACGAACATGTCATATACCCCACTTGAACAAGATGCGATCACTCTGTGCCAAGAAATGATTCGAATTCCGAGTGTAAATTTTGGTGACGGAAAAGGTAATGAACGTGAGATTGCTGATTACGTTGTAGCAAAGTTGCTGGAAGTAGGAATATCTAGTCAAATTTATGAGTCTGCACCTGGGCGATGCAACGTTGTGGCAAAGATCGAGGGCTCAGATACGGGGCGCCCAGGACTGGTTGTTCACGGACATCTTGATGTAGTGCCCGCGAATGCACCGGATTGGTCGGTAGATCCTTTCTGCGGAGAGATTCGTGACGGAATGATTTGGGGCCGGGGCGCACTCGATATGAAAAATATGGATGCGATGATGCTTGCCGTATTTCGTCAATGGGCGCGTAGCGGCAAGAAGCCGCCGCGTAATATTGTTTTGGTTTTTTTCGCGGATGAAGAGGCCGGAAGCATTTTTGGGTCAAGATGGATGGTGAAAGAGCATCCAGAGGTTTTTGCTTCATGTTCTGAGGCGATCTCAGAAGTTGGCGGTTTTTCTGTAACTGTAGGCAATGGTTCGCGCTTATACCTAGTAGAGGCTGCGCAAAAGGGTATTCACTGGATGAAACTCACGGCACACGGCAGAGCAGGGCACGGTTCAATGGTAAATAATGAAAACGCTTTAACAGCCCTATCTGCGGCGGTAGCAAAAATAGGTACTTACGTTTGGCCTCAGAGGTATACAAAGACGGTCAAAATGTTTTTCACACAGCTTGCCAAAACAACGGGGAAGCCGTACGACGAGCAAGATTTGCGACCACTCTTATCCGAATTAGGCAGTACTGCTCGGATGATCGGTGCAACACTCGCGAATTCCGCGAATCCAACAATGCTTCAAGCCGGATATAAAGCGAATGTTATTCCTCAAAGTGCTTCAGCGGTGATCGATGGGCGTTTCCTACCTGGTTTTGAAAACGAATTAAGTCAGACGATTCGCGAAATAGTGGGCCCCGACATAGATATTGAAATGATGACCCGAGATATTGCACTCGAGGTGGATTTTGAAGGAGATTTGGTAGAGGCGATGTGCAATGCCCTTTTACTTGGTGACCCAGAGGGGATTCCAGTTCCATATTTGATGAGTGGTGGGACCGATAACAAAGCTTTGTCGGAATTGGGCATCGTGGGTTATGGGTTCTCGCCTTTACGCTTACCACCAGAGTTGGATTTTATGTCTCTTTTTCATGGCGTGGATGAGAGAGTTCCAGTTGATGGATTAACTTTCGGAGTTAATGTCCTAGAAAATTTCCTAGAAAACTGCTGATTCGTTCAACCCGACACTTCATCTAAAGCTTGGCGAACGATTGCCGGAAGAGTGATCTCTTCTGAGGTTAAAATTCCACGCAACTGTGCGCCCGTTCTCGCGCCAATAATCGCGCTTGTTACTCCGATTGCATCGCGTACCCAAGCAAGTGCAATCTCTAGAGGCGAATAACCTAACCCTTCTGCAGCAACACAAACCGCTTCAACAATACGTGACGCGCGTTCATCTAAGTAGCCTTCAACGAATCCAGCAAAATGCGCACTGGCACCTCGCGAATCACTTGGCACACCGTTGCGATACTTACCAGTGAGCACGCCTCGTCCTAGAGGCGACCATGCTAGAAGACCAACATTGAGTTCGTTGATACAAGGAAGCACTTCTTTTTCGATTCCGCGATTAAGGAGCGAATACTCACTCTGAATAGATGCGATTGGGGCCTTGCTAGGGATTGATTCTTGACGAGAAATTGCGCGTGCAGTTTGCCATCCCGAGTAGTTGGAAATTCCTACGTAGCGGGCTTTACCGCTGGAATAGGCGAAGTCTAAAGCCGATAACGTGTCGTCCAAGGGGTTGGAGGGGTCCCAGGCGTGAACTTGCCACAGATCAACATGATCAGTACCAAGCCTTAGTAAAGACTTTTCCAACTCTGCGATAAGAGCGCCACGGGAGGCATTCAACGTGCGCACGCCATTGACGAATGAAATCCCAGCTTTCGTGGCGATAACTACATCATCTCTTTTAAAGAGTGCACCGATGAGTCCACCAATTAATCGCTCGCTATCTCCATCCCCGTATACCGCTGCAGTATCCAGAAAGTTTCCGCCTGCATCCAAATACGCCCTACATTGGTCGGCCGCTTCGTGTTCGTCGGTATCTCTGCCCCATGTCATTGTTCCAAGACCTAAACGGGTAAGAGATAGGCCGCTTGAACCCGCTCGTCTAGTTTCCATGGAACGACCCTAGCAAGGCAAGAGCTCAAAAATGCCGATAACCTACCTACCTTAGGTGGAAATATTGGGGGAGTGATGACTTTAGTTGCACTGATCCGGCACGGTCATTCCACTGCCAACCTGCGTGGAATTCTTTCTGGACAGCTGCCTGACGTTCATTTAAGTGAAAAAGGGATGCAGCAAGCTAAAGAGCTTGCTGTGCGTTTAGGTGAAGTACCGGTAAAAGCGATTCTTGTAAGTCCCATGGAACGATGTATTGAAACTATCAGTCCATGGGTGGAGGAATTCTCGCAAGATCGTAAGGTTGTAGTCACACCAGATTTAATCGAAGTCGATTACGGGTCTTGGAGTGGGAGAAGACTTCGATCCCTTTCAAAAGAGCCATTATGGAAAATTGTGCAATCGAATCCATCGCGTGTGGCATTCCCGCAGGGTGAATCCATAGCGGGAATGCAGGCGCGAGCTCTGCGTCCGATTTACAGCTCGATTGCATCCCGGGGTAAAGGCGTCGTATTGGTTGTATCGCACGGCGATGTTATTAAGTCAATTATTGTTTCAGCTTTAGGTTTACATCTGGATGAACTACAACGGTTCGTTATTGACCCTGGCTCAGTTTCCATACTCGATTTTGGTGCGGCGAAAGCGCGTTTATTGCTCTTGAATGATTCTCGTTCGGTAGTTACTGATTCCTTATCAAGTGTTCCTCAAAAGCGTCTTCTTGTTGGAGGCGGTGCAGGTATCACAAAGCGGGGCGCCGGAAAATGAAGCGTGTTATTCACAACTTTGATTCACCCGACCGATTTGTAGCCGGAACGGTTGGCCTACCCGGTGAGCGAACGTTTTTTCTGCAAGCCTCATCCGGAAATAAAGTCACAAGTGTTGTACTGGAGAAGGCGCAAGTTTTCGCCATAGCCGAGAGAATTACTTTTATGCTCAAAGAACTCAAACGTAATCAACTCTCTCTGGCACTGGAAATCCTTCCTTTGGATGAACGTCCCTTAGAAATGCCAATCCTTGAGGAGTTTCGAGTGGGAATCATGTCCCTATCCTGGCTATCCGACCGTGAAAAGGTTTTATTGCAGCTCCAAGCGCTCACAGAGAATGTTCCCGAAAACGATGAACTCATTGAAGACGACGTTGAAGATGCGCCGGATCTTTTACGGGTACTAATTAGCGCGGGCCAAGCGCAAAGTTTTGCGCAGAGAGCAATCTCATTAGTCAATGCCGGACGTGAACCCTGTGCTTTTTGCGGTTTACCACTTGATCCTGCGGGCCATGTTTGTCCGCGAGCCAATGGATATAGACGTTAAAAGCATGGTTCAAGGAACTATTTGTACTGGAAATCTTGTCGTTACTGGCCGCTTAGTAGACGCCTCCAATGCCACGTTATATGCGTTAGCAACATCTGATCAGTTAGAAATAGCTTGTATCTACAAACCCATCGCTGGAGAGCGCCCTCTTTGGGATTTCCCAGAAGGCACATTGGCTGGGCGTGAATATGCCGCATATCTTGTGAGTCAGGCAAGCGGACTAAATATTGTCCCTTTCACAACGTTACGAGAGGGTCCCTTTGGTTTTGGGATGGTTCAGGAATGGATTGATATTGATCCTTCAGTCGATTTGATGGAGTTATATTCGAAAGATATCCCTGCGCTGCGTTCGATCGTTCTCTTCGATGCGATTATCAATAATACAGACCGAAAGATCGGTCATCTTTTACCTACATCACAGGGCCATATCTTTGGATGTGACCATGGAGTTACATTCCATGTAGATAACAAGTTGCGTTCGGTGCTGTGGCAATGGTCTGGGGCGTCACTTCACGAATCCGAAATACTCTTGTTGCAGGGATTGCGCAGTTCATTGAAAAACGAACTTGGCGTGGTCCTTGGCGAACATATTTCGCAGGGTGAGTTGCGCGCCCTTGATGCACGCATAGATGCCCTTTTGTTGAAGCAGGTGTTACCCATTCCCACAGATGATTGGCCTTCAGTTCCGTGGCCGCCTTTCTAAGAATTTCGTTTAGGATGCAGGAATGAAATCATGGGCGCAGGTATATGTACCGCCAATCGATTCGCGTTTCAATTTTCCTGCGCTGAGCGTGAAGAATTCATCTACTCAAGAACTACTTCAACTTCCAATAAAAGATATCTATCGGATGTACGTGTGCGGAATCACTCCATACGATGCAACGCATCTAGGGCATGCGGCGACATATATTACTTTTGATCTCATCAACCGATACTTGTTGGCTATGGGCAAAAAGGTTCTTTTCGTTGAAAATGTGACCGATGTAGATGATCCTTTGTTGGAGCGCGCCATAAGAGATGGCGTGGATTGGCGCGATTTGGCGATTTCGCAAATTGAGCTTTTCCGTAGTGATATGACCAATCTGCACGTGATTCCACCGGTTGATTTCATAGGCGCAGTTGAATCAATCCCCTTAGTGATTGATTGCGTTGAGGATCTCATGACAAAAAATGCAGTTTACGATGTAGAGGGAGATCTGTATTTTAGTGTTCGTAGGGATCCTGAGTTCGGTTCACGTTCGAAACTTCCTACAACAGTAATGATGGAGATTTCTGCCCAAAGGGGTGGTGATCCGAAAAGAGTTGGGAAACGTGATCCACTGGATCCATTGTTATGGATGAAAGAGCGCTCTGGGGACCCATCGTGGCCAGGATCGCTTGGATCTGGCAGGCCCGGTTGGCATATTGAATGTTGCGCTATCGCCTTGAAGTATTTGCACTGCGATCGTGCTGAAGAATTTCTTATTGACATTCAAGGTGGCGGAAGTGATCTGATATTTCCTCACCACGAGATGGGAGCCTCTCAAGCCCGAATTTTGTCCGGGAAACCTTATGCGCGAGCCTACGTTCATGCGGGAATGATTGGGCTTGACGGCGAGAAGATGAGTAAGAGTTTAGGCAACCTTGTTTTTCTCTCCAAACTTATTGAATCTGGCGCAGATCCAATGGCGGTTCGCATTGCTTTGATGAGCCGTAATTACGGAGATGATGACATGTGGCATGAATCTCGCTTAGATACTGCCACACAACTTCTTAATCGCTTACAAAGCCTCTTAGGCCGTAGCGATGTAGCTCCAACCGATAGCGTGATTTCACAGATAATTGTTTCACTTTCTGAGAATTTAGATACACCAAAAGTTATTGATCTCCTGAATCAATGGTGCACTTCTACGGAGACTGGCCTCCGAGGCGGCAATGCCGGAGAACTCGCCCGCGCAATCGATACCTTGCTCGGTATCGCTATTTAGTTATTCGGCGCTTCTGCGCCGCAAATATTTCTCAAACTCTCGCGCAATTGCATCTCCAGTAGCTGAGGGAAGATCCGCAGCATCCTTGCTTTCTTCTAGAGCGCGTACATACTCCGATATTTCGTTGTCTTCACGTGCAAGCTCATCGACATCAATCTCCCAGTTTTGCGATTGCGTGGGGAGATCCCCTTGAGGAATAGATATGTTGAGAAAATCTTCAAGTGCGTTGATCAACGCGAGTGAGGCCTTGGGGGAAGGCGAATTAGGAGCGTAGTGCGGAACCGCACTCCACAATGAAATGGCATCCATGCCTCTGCGTTGGGCCCCGTCTTGGAGCACTCCAAGGATTCCAGTGGGGCCTTCATATTTACTTGTTTCGACTGCCAACCGTTGTGCGATCTCAGGGCTTGCCCCGGTTGCGCTTACCGAAATTGGCCGCGAATGAGGTGTATCGGCAAGAAGCGAACCTAATGTGATGATCAAGGAAATTTCTAGATCATCAGCAATGTCCAAAATATCGTTCGCAAATTTCTTCCATCTCATCGATGGTTCTACACCCTTAACAATAACGATATCAAAATTGAGATGTGGCGTCGAAAGTCCAACTATTTGCGTACCGGGCCACGTCAGATACCTTTTTTGGAGATCATCGAGGGATACAGTGGGACGATTAACTTGAAAATCATAAAAATCTTCAGAATCAACGTGTGCAATTACAGTAGAGGGCCAGAGGGATATCAGGTGATCCAGCGCCAAAGAGGCCGCAGATCCTGCATCATTCCAACCACCGAAGGCTGCGATCATTACTGGCGCCCGCAACGCTGGAATGTTCACAATGTCCATAGCCTCACCTTACGGTAACCTCGCCCAAGTGACGACACAGATGAATTCCTTGCGCAAGGCTCTGGGTGAGAAGACGATTATTGCTGATGGAGCCATGGGCACGATGCTCCAAGCGGCCAATCCAACTTTGGATGATTTTCAAGGCCATGAAGGATGTAATGAAGTTCTTAATGTCTCTCGTCCAGACATTGTTCGTAGGGTACATGACGAATATTTACAGGTTGGTGTCGACGCGATTGAAACAAATACTTTTGGTGCTAACTGGGCCAACCTCGCCGAATATGGGATAGCGGATCGGATCTATGAGTTGGCTTTTGCCGGCGGAGTCATTGCGCGCGAATGTGCCGACCGATTCTCAACCATAGATAAGCCGCGCTACGTGCTTGGTTCTTTAGGCCCTGGAACTAAGTTGCCAAGTCTTGGACATACAACTTATGAGAATTTACGTAACACGTACTTCACTGCTTCAAAGGGTTTGGTAGATGCCAAAGTCGATGCGCTATTGATCGAAACAACGCAGGATCTTTTGCAAGCCAAGGCTGCGGTCAACGGTGCACGTAACGCAATTGTTGAATCCGGTCGAGATGTTGTTCTTATTGTGCAAGTTACAGTGGAAACGACCGGCACTATGTTGCTCGGCTCAGAGATCGGGGCAGCCCTTAACGCTTTAGAACCTCTCGAAATCGATTTCATTGGCCTAAACTGTGCAACAGGTCCAGCTGAAATGTCGGAGCATCTACGCTATTTAAGCAAAAATGCGCGTGTGGGGATTTCAGTGATGCCCAATGCAGGTCTCCCCATTCTTGGAGCCACAGGCGCCGTCTACCCACTCCTACCTAATGAATTTGCTGCCTCTCTTTCGGGTTTCGTCTCTGATTACGGTGTAAATCTTGTCGGCGGTTGCTGCGGAACAACTCCTGAGCACATGAAACAAGTGATTGTTGCAATTGCTGAAAAGAAAGCGAAAACGAGAATATGTATCAACGACCCTGGAGCTTCCTCTATCTATCAATTTGTTCCTTTTCGCCAGGACCTCACCTACATGGCTATTGGAGAACGTACGAACGCAAATGGTTCCAGAGCATTTAGAGATGCCTTGCTCGCCCAAGATTGGCAAACATGCGTAGAAATAGCTAGAGATCAAATCCGCGATGGCGCCCACATGCTTGATCTATCCGTGGACTATGTTGGACGAGACGGTGTTGCGGATATGACCGAACTAGCGAGTCGTTTCGCTACGGCCTCCACTTTACCTATTGTTTTGGACTCCACCGAACCTGCAGTGATTAAGGCTGGACTTGAACAGCTAGGCGGTCGAAGTGTTATCAATTCAGTGAATTTCGAAGACGGAGATGGGCCTAGTTCCAGATTCGCCAAAGTGATGCCGCTAGTTAAAGAACATGGAGCGAGTGTGATTGCGCTGACCATAGATGAAGTTGGCCAAGCGCGCGACTGTGAATGGAAATTGCGTGTAGCACGTCGCCTTATTCAGGAATTAACGCTCACTTGGGGAATGTCCACCGGGGACATTCTTATAGACTGTTTGACTTTTCCAATTGCTACCGGCCAAGAAGAAACTCGCAAAGATGGTATCGAAACCATCAATGCGATCAAGCGCCTCAAAATTGAATTCCCTGAGGTCCAGACAACTTTAGGCGTAAGTAATGTGTCGTTTGGCCTCAATCCTGCTGCCCGCATCGTTCTTAATTCTGTCTTCCTCCATGAAGCAGTTGCCGCCGGACTTGATTCTGCAATTGTTCATCCTTCCAAAATAACTCCGATGGCCAGAATTGATAATCGACAACGTGAAGTTGCGTTGGATCTCATTTACGACCGTAGAAAATTTAATGGAGAGGACTGCGTATATGATCCTCTGACAGTATTTTTGGATCTGTTCGAAGGCGTTGAAGTTACTTCAAACCGCTTATCGCGAGCCGCTGAGCTCGCTGCTCTCCCGCTCACCGAAAGATTATCCCGGCGAATCATTGATGGCGAAAAGGTAGGCCTCGAAGAAGACCTGCAAACGGCGATCTCTGAAGGACTTGCGCCTCTTACAATTATTAATGATCACCTCCTTGAAGGTATGAAAGTGGTCGGCGAGCTCTTTGGTAAAGGTGAAATGCAATTACCTTTCGTACTGCAAAGCGCAGAAGTAATGAAAAGCGCGGTAGCCCACCTAGAGCCCTTAATGGAAAAATCGGGTGCTGACGGACGAGGAGTTATTGTTTTAGCAACAGTTCGAGGCGACGTTCATGACATAGGGAAGAATCTTGTTGATATTATCTTGTCAAATAACGGTTATCGGGTTGTAAATATCGGGATTAAGCAAACCATCAATCAGATTATTGACGCCGCAACAGAGTCCAAGGCGGATGCAATCGGCATGAGTGGGCTGCTTGTTAAATCCACAGTAATTATGAAAGAAAATCTAGAAGAGTTAACTTCTAGAGGATTAGACCAGAAATGGCCGATTGTTCTCGGGGGAGCAGCTCTTACTCGCGCGTACGTCGAACAAGATTTAGCCTCTTTATTTGCCGGAGAAGTTCGTTATGCACGAGATGCATTTGAAGGACTTTCCTTAATGGATGCCATTATGGCCGTGAAACGGGGCGACCCAGGAGCCCAGCTCCCCGCATTAAGACAAAGGCGAGTCAAAACCGTTGCGACGAAACAATCGTCCATCGAAATCGATACGGTTCGAAGCGATGTTGCATTAGACATTGATATTCCTGCACCTCCATTTTGGGGTAGTCGAATCGTTAAGGGAATTCCACTCTCGGAATACTCGGGGATGCTCGATGAACGTGCACTTTTTGTCGGTCAATGGGGAATGAAATCCAACAGAGCAGATTATGAAGAGATGGTTGAAACTCAAGGGCGACCACGGTTGCGTTCACTTCTCAATCAAGCCCAAGCACAAGGGTGGCTTAATGCCGCCGTTGTTTATGGTTATTTCCCCTGCGTGAGCGAAGGAAATGATTTGATCATTCTTCATCACGAAGGGCCAAATAGCGGTAAGGAGCGGCTTCGTTTTAGCTTCCCTCGTCAAGGCCGAGATAGGCGTCTATGTATCAGTGATTATTTCGCCGCATCCGATAGTGCGCGAACCGATGTAGTGGCTTTCCATGTTGTCACGATGGGTAGTGAAGTGAGCGCGGCAACCGGAAAATTGTTTTCGGAGAATGCATACCGCGAATACCTTGAGTTGCATGGCCTTTCGGTTGGCTTAACTGAAGCTCTTGCTGAACACTGGCATGCCAGAATCCGTGAAGAGCTGGCTGTTAGAGATGCTGATTCGAAAGATTTGCAAGGCATCCTCGATCAGGGTTACCGAGGTTCGCGATATTCGTTTGGTTATCCCGCGTGCCCGGATTTGGAAGCACAGGTTCAACTCTGCGAACTTTTGGAACCTCGGCGCATTGGAGTAGAACTTTCGGAGGAGTTTCAATTGCATCCGGAACAATCTACATCTGCCATCATCGTCCATCATCCTGAGGCCAAATATTTCAATGCGAACTGAAGCTCCTATGTTTTCTGGCGTGCTATTCGATATGGACGGAACTTTGGTTGATAGCGAACCCTTATGGCTTGCAACTGAAACACAACTTATGGCCAGATATGCGTATTCCTGGTCTGCGATCAATCAGGCTCAGTGTTTAGGTGGACCATTAGATCGCGTTGGTAGTTATATGAATTCACTTGTCGGGGATGTTGAATCCGGCCCGTTTTTTACTGACGAATTGGTTCGGATGATGGAGCTTAGTTTGCAATCCGGTGCCCCACTAATGCCGGGAGCTCATGAATTGATTGCACTCCTCACCCGTCTCCAGATCCCGATGGCTCTAGTTTCGGCAAGCCCTCGAGTTCTTGTTGATGCAGTGTTGATGAATTTTTCAACACATCCATTTAAAATTTCAATTTCCAGTAATGATGTGAACTTGGTTAAACCCGATCCGGAAGGTTACCTCAAAGCCGCAAATTTCCTCGGTGTAAAAATTGCAGATTGTTTGATTCTGGAAGATTCTGCAACTGGTGTTGAGGCTGGATCTCGCAGTGGAGGCGCCGTTGTTGCCATACCTCATCTAGTCCCGATACCAAACAGTGAAAGAGTTCAAACAATCGGTTCTTTGGAAGAGCTTTCAGAATCAGCCTTAAGAGACTTCTACGCAATGTGGCATTATTAAGAAGAAAATGCTGGACAAATCGATTTAAACGAACACCAATCACACAGTCGCGATGGATGCGGCGGCCAAGAATTCTCTTGAGTAGCCGAAAGGATTGAGGTGGCGACTTCGAAAAGGCCAACCTCTGTTTCGATCAAATCATCTGCAGTTGGTGCGCTTCGGACGACTTCGGAGCTACCTAGATATATCAGTTGCAGTAAACGTGGGATGACGCCAGTATTTCGCCAATACACGAGAGCATAAATCTTCAATTGGGATAGTGCCTTACCTTGCCATCTAGGTTGCGGGGCTTTACCTGTTTTGTAATCCACTATTCGAACTTCACCAGTTGGTGCGATGTCCATGCGGTCAACGTATCCATGTACATAAATGTTTTCAGAAAGATTCAATTCAACGTGCATTTCTCGATGTGCAGCATCAAAGGAATTCGGCTCTTCCAGAAGAAAATAGGTGGCGAGTAAAGCGGCAACTCGATCGTCCCATTCCTTCTGGCTTGTAATCAGCGCCTCGAGACCTGGGACTTCCTCTTTTTGTATCTCCCATAAAGTAGGTATCAAGGAAAGGGCTAAATCCAGATTTCGCAAGCCTTGAGGGGAATCAAAGAGTTTTTCAAGAACCGAGTGGACAAGTTTGCCGCGTTCTGCGTCGATACTGATCTGTTCTGGAAGTTGGTCCACTACACGGTACTTATAAAGTTGGGGACAGTTGTTAAAGTCAGTAATTCGGCTGGGAGAAAGGCGAATTTGATTCATTCCATCAAGATACTCGCCTTGGGGTGCTCAAGTACGCCTAAGATGCTCCCGTGTCTACTCCAGGCTATTTCAGCTCCGGTGATCGTGTTCAACTTACCGATCCCAAAGGGAAGTTGTACAGCTTCACGCTTATTCCCGGTAAGGAGTGGCATACACATAAAGGCTGGATCGTGCATGACGACCTCATTGGGATTCCAGAAGGTTCGGTCGTGGCAACAAGTGCCGGTTTACGTTTCACTGCATTCAAACCGCTACTTGCAGATTACGTCCTGTCGATGCCTCGCGGCGCAACGATTGTTTATCCCAAAGACGCAGCACTTATCGTGGGTTTTGCTGACATATATCCAGGCGCGCGCGTTCTTGAAGCCGGCGTTGGTAGCGGGGCCTTAACGATCTCATTACTTCGTGCCGTAGGTGCCGCTGGTTTTGTTCACTCAGTCGAACGCAGAAATGAATTTGCCGAAAATGCCACCGCAAACGTGTCGCACTATTTTGCACAGGCACCAAACAATTGGCGCTTAACCTTGGGATCTGTCCAGGAACTCACTTTCGCCGATCAATTCGATCGAGTTATCTTGGACATGCTTGCACCGTGGGAGTGCGTTGATACAGCGGCTCAGGTCCTGCGACCTGGGGGAGTCTTCCTGGCTTATGTTGCGACTACGACGCAACTTTCTGAAACTGCAGAAGCGATCAAGAAAGATGGCCGTTTCACCGAACCCGAGAGTTCGGAGTCGTTGATTCGCGGCTGGCACCACGAAGGATTAGCTGTTCGTCCACAGCACCGAATGATCGGGCATACTGGATTTCTTATACAGTCACGAAAAATGGCTCCTGGTGTTGAGGTCTTACAACGGCGTCGTCGCCCCTCTAAAGGTTCATACGATGAGCTCTCGCAAGACTGAAAGACTCATCAACCTAACAATCGCTTTGTTAGCCACCAAAAGATATTTAACGAAATCTGATATTTTTCGAACGATTGAAGGCTACGCAGGAAGCTCCGAATCCAAAGAGCGCATGTTCGAAAGAGATAAAGATGAGTTACGGGCAATCGGAATTGTCATTGAAGTCGGAGGTTTGGATCCGTTTTTTGATGATGAAGCCGGTTATCGAATTCGACCAGAGGAGTACAGTCTCAATCTTGGAGCTCTTACTGGAGTTGAAATTGCACTTCTTTCATTGGCAGCCGAAGCGTGGAAAGGTGCGGCATTAAGTGCATCGGCGCAAACGGCCCTCTTGAAATTGCATTCGCTAGGCATCCAATCTGATTTCGATGCAATTCCCAGTATGGCACCAAATCTGAATATCTTCTTCCCATCATTTGGTGTGATTGCGCAAGCCATTGCTGCTCGGAAAGAAATTGATTTTCTTTACATCGACAAGGATCTGAATCGCCATATGCGACGCCTCCATCCTTTTGGTGTAGGCAATCGTGGGGGACGTTGGTATTTGGTTGGCCTTGATGTCGATAAAAATGAGCAACGTACGTTCCGCTTAGATCGCATCGACGGTGATGTAGTCGCTGTAGGCCTATCGGAAGCTTTCGAAGTGCCGCCGCAATTCTATTTGGTGGATTTTTTACAAACCAATATTTTTGAGCCTGTGGATTCTGCTCTTGTTGCGATCAGACATGGAAAAGGACATGTATTGCGCAGGCAAGCCACGATTACAGAAACCGGTGAGGAATTCGATAGATGCCAGATTCCATTTTCGAATTTATCTCAATTTGTTGAAGTGCTCTTGTGGCACGGAAACGATGTGATCGTAATCTCACCAGATTCGGTTCGATCCCAGATTATCCTGGCTCTGGAGAGGGTAGTTGAAGCACATTATGTCTAAAGAGTCGAAAGAGTTAGGTTCCGATCGGATTCTGCGATTGCTAGATCTTGTGCCGTTCCTGACCTCTCATCAAGGGATTGGTATTTCAGATTTGGCAGACCAATTTTCTGTGACGCAAGATCGAATTTTGGAGGACTTATCTACGCTATGGATGTGTGGTTTGCCTGGCTATACGCCACTAGAACTTATCGATCTATCTTTCGATTCCGGTTACGTCACGATTCGTAATGCCGAAACTTTGGCGAAACCACGGGCGCTATCTTCGGAAGAAGTTACAGCTTTGCTTCTGGGCCTGAACTACCTTATGGATCAAATATCAGATGCGGACTCAAATCTTCGAGAGATCATTGAAAAGCTTATTGTGAAGATTCCCCACACTGCCTCAGATGTGCACCCAGGTCAAGTACTGGTGAGTCACGCCGTGCCAGCAACATATCGAGCGACCTTGTTGGAAGCAATCAAGGCGAGAACTCATCTGGATCTGATTTATCATTCATTGAACGAGGATGAAATGGGGCATCGCATCATTGCCCCGGTAGAGATTCGACAGGAACGTGGAGTCGAATATCTCTTAGCATTTTGTTTTTCTGCGGGGGATTATCGAAGTTTTCGACTTGATCGAATACAAGGCATTAGCGACTCGTCTCAAGAATTGCCTCCTACCCTCACCAAATCCTCGCCCTCGGTTCCAAAAATGCCAGCTGTAGTGCGAGTGCTAGGGTCGATGCGAATGGCAAGCGAAAAATTCCAATTGAACAATTCCTCTGCCGAAACAGTCCAGATGGTGGAATATTTCAGTGAAGACTGGCTTATGCGTCAAATTATGAGTTGTAGCGGCGAAGTTGTTTTGCTCGAACCTAGTCACGCCGTTCTACGCATAAGGCAACGCGCGGCTTTAGCCTTGGCTGCCTATTCTACGGATTTCAAAAGACCCTAGACTCGCTCTCCGAGGTAGCGTACGCTTCGTTGACGCCTACGGATCGATTCTGGAGAAGAAAAAAATGTTCCTTAAAGAGCCTAGCCACATCCTGCTACTTGTTCTCGTACTAGTTTTTCTTTTTGGTGCGAAAAGACTTCCAGATTCTGCCCGTTCCATTGCGAAATCAATGAAGATATTTAAGACTGAAATGAAGGATCCTAAAGAGGATCTTAAGAAGTCAGACACTGAAGGCGGCTCGGAGAACTAATCTTGACATCGGCCACCACTGGCGGTCGAATGCCGCTACTTGATCATCTTCGCGAGTTTCGGCGTCGCATTTTACGTTCTTCAATAATAATTCTAATTGCCTCTGGTGTTGGTTGGTATTTCTATAATCCCATCATCAATACTCTGGCCAAGCCAGTGTGCGATCTAGGCGCTGCTAGAAGTTCAGGCTCTACCCACTGTGGCTCGTTATTTATCAATGGGGTATTGGGACCTCTAAACCTCCAAATCAAGGTAGCGCTCCTGACTGGAGTGATTATTTCAGCTCCATTATGGCTATTTCAATTGTGGTCATTTATTGCTCCCGGGTTGCATCGCAAGGAAAAAAGGAACTCCATTCTTTTCTTAGTCGCAGCAACGCCTTTCTTTGCTGGAGGAGCGGCGCTAGGGTATTCAATTCTGCCCATTGCGATAAAAGTGCTATTTGGTTTCACTCCAAATTCTCTCAATAACCTAGTGAAATTTGATGACTATCTTGATTTCGTTCTGCGGGTCATATTGCTCTTTGGCTTAGCTTTCGAACTTCCGATCTTTCTGGTTTCACTCAATCTCATCGGCTTGATCTCGGGACGCGCAATTCTCAATCCTTGGCGACTGTGGATCTTTGGTATTGCGTTGTTCACCGCCTCATTCACTCCGACAGGTGATCCGCTAACCATGGCCCTGCTTGCATGTCCCTTGATAGGGCTTTA
The DNA here is from genome assembly GCA_009698615.1 of Actinomycetota bacterium. Classification (GTDB taxonomy): domain Bacteria; phylum Actinomycetota; class Actinomycetes; order Nanopelagicales; family Nanopelagicaceae; genus QYPT01. The sequence continues at coordinate 24,489 of WLPU01000012.1, forward strand.
CTTTCTAGCTGGTGGTATCGCTCTTTTGGTAGATAGGAGACGCGCTAAGCGCGCAAACATTTCTGACAGTGGTCTGTGATGTGGGCCCTTGTAGTGAATCCGACCTCCGGGCAAGGTTCTGGAAGACGTGTCGGAGCTCAAGTTGCACAATTCCTATCGAATCGATCAGTTCCATTTAAAATTATCGAAACCAATTCGGCGAAATTGACGAGTGCGAGTTTGAGAAGTTTTCTCGGATCTAACCCGAATTCTGAAGGTGTAATTGCCGTTGGAGGCGATGGTTTAGTTCATCTTGTGATCCAGATAGTTGCCCAAACTAAAGTTCCTGTCGCCTTCATCCCAGCCGGGACTGGAAATGACTTTGTGCGCGCTCTGGGATGGCCACTTAACGATATTAACGAGCAAATGCGCTCAATGTTTTCAACGCCACCGCACTACATTGATCTTGGCAAATCAGGTTCTGATTGGTTTGCTGCCATTCTTTCAACGGGCTTTGATTCGCTTGTTAACGAAAGAGCTAACGGCATGAAATGGCCCAGAGGTCGAATGAAATACAATGTTGCAATGGCGCGCGAGCTTCCATTCTTCAGCCCGCGCGAGTATTCACTAGTTTTGGATCGAAAGCAGATTAAAACAGCAGCGATGTTAATTGCGGTTGGTAACAGCAGGTCCTACGGGGGAGGAATGAATGTTTGTCCGGATGCGCAACTTGATGATGGGCTACTGGATGTGATGATCTTGGCGCCTGTATCGATTCCGGAATTCCTCAAGGTTTTCCCTAAAGTTTACAAAGGTACCCATATCTATCACCCAGCAGTTAGCATCCATCGCGCTAAGGAAGTTCGCATTGATGCCGATGCAATCGCTTATGCAGACGGTGAGAGAATGGGCCCTTTGCCGATTATTGCCAATAGCGTCCCTCAAGCGCTGCTTACCTGGCGAAGATGAGCACCCCTGCAGAAAGGTATGCAGCATCAAGAAAAAGTTCGGCTTCGCCGATAACAAGTGAATTCGTAGCATCCCTACCTTTTGCCGTAGATGATTTCCAGTTACAGGGGTGTCAATCGGTGGAAGCTGGCCATGGGGTTCTTATCGCGGCCCCCACCGGCGCAGGTAAAACAGTTATCGGAGAGTTTGCTGCTTTCTTGGCTCTCAAACACAGTAAGAAATGCTTCTATACGACTCCAATAAAGGCGCTATCTAATCAAAAGTTTCAGGAATTTGTTGAAAGATTTGGACCCGAAAAGGTAGGGCTACTCACCGGTGACACAAGTATAAATTCAGATGCGGATATTCTTGTAATGACGACCGAAGTTCTTCGAAATATGTTGTACGCAAACTCGTCAACTCTTACTACTTTAGGTTTCGTCGTGATGGATGAGGTCCACTATCTCGCAGATAAGTTTAGAGGGGCGGTTTGGGAGGAAGTTCTCATCCATCTGATGGAGAGCGTGCAGGTGATATCACTTTCAGCAACCGTGTCCAATGCGGAAGAGTTTGGTGAATGGCTGCAAGAGATTCGTGGCGATACAGACGTGATCGTCACTGAAACCAGGCCCGTACCGCTCTATCAACACATCCTTATTGACGGGTCTATGCTTGATCTCTTCATAGAAGGCGGAAGAGTTAATCCGGAAATTCAGCGTCGCGAACGAAATGCATTACGACCCACGAAAGCCACACATTACCGACGATCTGATCGCGATGGCGATGGACAACGGTTGTCTAGGGCGCAGGTTATAGAACTTCTCAATCGCGAACAGTTATTGCCTGCCATAACATTCATCTTTTCTCGCGTTGGATGCGACGCTGCAGTACGGCAATGTCTAGTCGCAGGTGTGCGACTCACCACGCCAGAGGAAAGACACGAGATTCATGAAACCGCAATCAAATACACTCAGAACATCGATGAGGAAGATCTAGAATTACTTGGATTTCAAGAGTGGTTGTCAGCTCTTGAGAGAGGCGTTGCGGCTCATCACGCCGGTTTGTTACCTAGCTTCAAATCAACTGTTGAAGATCTTTTCCAGCGCGGTCTCATTAAGGCGGTCTTTGCAACCGAGACACTTGCTTTAGGAATCAATATGCCGGCTAAAACTGTGGTCCTCGAGAAATTGATTAAATGGAATGGTGAAGCACACGTTCCCATTACGCCAGGGGAGTACACGCAATTAACTGGAAGGGCTGGAAGGAGAGGTATCGATATAGAAGGTAACGCGCTAGTGCAATGGTCTCCGACGGTGGATTCCGCTACCGCCGCAGGCCTTGCATCGACGCGAACTTACCCACTGAAATCTTCTTTCACACCCACCTATAACATGGCAATAAATCTAATATCACAGCTTGGACGCGATCGTGCTCGCGGGTCACTGGAGTCTTCTTTCGCGCAATTTCAGGCAGACAGAGCAGTGGTGGGTCTTAGCCGTCAAATCAAGAAAAACGATTCTGCAATCCATGAATTTCAGTTAGAAAGTAATTGCCACCTCGGGGACTTTGCGGGCTATATTTCTATACGCAGAGAGATTCGCGAAACCGAGGCACTTCTTTCCAAACGGACTGCAAAAAAGGGCTTCGATCAAAAACAAAGAACTCATTTGGAATCTGAATTAGGAGACCAGAAACGCTCACTGCGAAACCATCCTTGCCACGGCTGTAATGATCGTGAGGCGCATGCGCGAATCGCAGAAAGAGCTGACCGACTTCGACGCGAGAACGCTGGGTTGACCGCAAGAGTCGAGAATCGAACTAATGTAATTGCGAAAACTTTCGATCGTGTTTGCGATGTTCTCACCGAACTGGAATATATCCGCGCTGATAAGACTCTGCCGCAAGGCCAGATTCTCGCCAAGATTTATGCTGAATCAGATCTTTTATTAACTGAAGCAATACGTCAAGGTTTGCTGGATAAACTTTCGGCACCTGAACTTGTGTCAGTGATCTCTTGCGTCATCTTCGAGGCTCGCACGCAAGAAACTTTGGCACCTCGAATTCCAAGTGGCAATGTGCAATCGGTTCTAGCACAGGTGGTCTCCCTTTGGTCTCAACTAGAAACCCTCGAAAGTAAACATCAGGTTAAGACGCAACGAGAGCCGGATTTTGGTTTTTGTTGGATTGCTTTTAGATGGGCAAACGGCCATTCCCTACAAAGTGTGCTTAAGGGCAGCGATCTATCGGTCGGAGATTTCGTTCGTTCTATGCGACAACTTATAGATTTACTGAATCAGGTCAGCACAGCAAGTCCCACTCTTCGCCCTCGATGCCGAGAGGCACTCACGCGGATTGACCATGGAGTCGTTGCATACATGGCGGCCGTCCTATGACTTTGATGCTTCTAGACAGTGCCTCGTTGTGGTATCGGGCGTATTACGGAATGCCCGATACCTTAGTTGCTCCTGATGGGACGCCAGTTAACGCAATCCGTGGATATTTGGATATGACCGCAAAGCTCATAACGCAATACAAACCAAAGCGGTTGGTTGCATGCATAGAGGGTGATTGGCGCCCAAGTTGGCGTGTTGAACTATTTCCAGAGTACAAAGCGAATCGAGTGGATGACACTGGCCAGGAAGAAGAGCCAGACACTTTGGCACCGCAAATTCCAATCCTTTTAGATGTAATGGATGCCTTTGGTTTTACTGTAATAGGTATCGATGATTATGAAGCTGATGACGTAATCGCCTCTTTTAGTGTTCAAGAAGAGGGGCCAGTTCGCATCGTCACCGGAGATCGAGATCTCTTCCAAATGGTTGACGATAAACGCAACGTCAAAGTTATTTATTTGGCCAAGGGGCTTTCGCAGCATGACCTTGTAGATTTACGTTGGATCGCAAAGCGTTATGAAATCCCAGGGGATAGATACGGACTTTTCGCAATGTTTCGTGGTGATCCATCAGATGGACTTCCTGGCGTCAAAGGTATTGGCGTCAAGGGTGCGGCCGTAATTGCCAATCATTTTGAGAATGTAGATGAAGCGCTTGAGGCGGCCCAAAAAGGGCATCCAGCATTGACACCAGCCCTTATCAAAAGAATTCTAAAAGGTAGAGACTATTTAACAATTGCACCAAGATTAGTTCAGTGCGCTATAAATATTTCTTTACCGCAAGTTTCGTTGGCGTTACCTTCCAAACCTGCCGATCTATCCGCAATCTATGAATTGCAAAAAAGATTTGGATTAGGTGCAAGTGTCGATAGATTGATTGCTGCCCTCGGATGGTAGTTCTCCTAGCCGCTCTGGCCGGCCTGTTGTTAAGTGGGGCCTTCCTCCCTCTTGGTTGGTGGTTTTTGGCCCAACTTTCATTCGTTCTATTGTTTATCGCCCTAGAAAGCCGGGGGCTTGCTTGGCGTTTAGCGTCAATGTTTTCGTACTCCTTTGTCTGCTTCGCAGTTGTTCTACATTGGTCTAGCACGTACGTGGGGGTGCTTCCATGGTTTTTGCTCACCTGTCTAGAAAGCATCTTCTTTTTACCCTTAGCTTTCATAACGCCCATTCGGTCATGGCGCATCTTTCTTTTTCCCTCCAGTTGGATATTGATAGAGGAACTTCGATCGCATTTCCCATTTGGTGGGTTTGGGTGGGGAAGGGTTGCATTCTCGCAATCGAATTCACCTCTTGTTTCGATCGCATCTATCGGAGGAGGACCGTTACTTTCATTCATCACTATCTCAATGGCGTTAGTAATTTACCTCTTCATACGTCACAAATCTCGACAGGGTATTTATATATCCGTGTTGGTGGCAATTGTTGGGGCACTGCCCTTGATGCAATCCCGAACAATTTCTGCTGGCACTGTAGAAGTTGCCGCAGTTCAGGCAGGCGTGAAACACCTTGGTTTGAACTTCAATGAACGGGCAGCGCAAGTTTTTTACGATCATTTAGCACTTAGCCGCCAATATCTGATTTCTACAAAGGTTAAACCTGATGTAATCATTTGGCCTGAGAATGCTATAGATATCGATCCGGCAATCCATGTTGAGATAGGTCGCGAATTGAGCGAACTGGCGAATGCATTCCAAGTTCCAATAATTGCTGGTGCAGTTCTGGGGGAGTCCGAAACTTTGAGGAATGCTTCAATTTTGTGGCGTCCGAAGGTGGGATTGGACGGCGAATACATTAAGAACCATCTGACGCCATTTGGCGAGTACATGCCCTTGCGTTCGCTAGCTGAATTTATCTCGCCATTCGCACAAAAAGTGTCTGATTTTCATCCAGGAAGCGATGTACATGTCCACTCAATCAATAGTGCAAGAATATCTCCGATCATTTGTTTTGATCTTCTGGATGATGGACTGGTTACTCGCTTAACTAAACAAGGCAATGTGATCGCCCTGCAGACCAATAGCGCAACCTTCGGTCGATCTGCCCAGAGCGCTCAGGAATTTGCAATTGCTCGCATTCGTGCAGTGGAACACGGACGCTCGATAATCAGCATTTCCACCAGCGGTGTGAGCGGCTTTATTGATCGTTCCGGACAATTTTCTGCATTAACCACTATCAACCAAGCGGTCGTCATCTCTAAACGCGTGCAGCTTTTCGAAGGTACGACAGTGTCGGACAGGTATAGACCCGGGATTACCTGGTCAGTTATCCTGTTGCCTTATCTTGCTGCACTAGCACTTTTGCGACGTAGAGGGGGAAAAATATGAAAGCTCTGGTGATCATTCCCACCTACAATGAAGCTGATTCGATTCTGGAGATTGTTAACCAACTTCTCTCCTCTACATACAATTTTGATGTACTTGTCGTCGATGACGCTTCGCCAGATGGGACAGCGAAAATTGCGAAAAGTGTCCAATCGCTCCGAATCCATGTGATTGAACGCTCGGAGAAAAATGGACTAGGTTCGGCATATCGAGCGGGTTTCACCTGGGCCCTGCAGCGGCCAATCTTCACGCACATCATCTCTATGGATGGCGATGGTTCTCATCAAGTTAAGGATCTCGCCCCCATGATTTCACTGGCCGACGAAGGATTCGATGTAGTTATGGGAACCAGATGGATGTCTGGAGGCGGGATTCAAAACTGGCCGCTGCATCGACAATTGATTTCTCGAGTAGGAACGTTCTATGCGCAAAAAGCCCTATCTATGCCATTTAAAGATCTCACCGGCGGTCTTCGTCTCTATTCGGCCGCCATTTTGCGCCAACTACGAATCGAAGCCATTTTATCTGAAGGATACTGTTTTCAAATCGAGATGATCCGTGCTATCAATCAAACGAACGCGAAGATAGCGCAATCACCAATCGTCTTCATCGAACGAACAACTGGGAACTCTAAAATGAGCCGGGCCATTGTGCACGAAGCATTGAGGCAAGTAACCATCTGGGGACTCCAGCGTAGGTTCACACCTAACGCCGATAAGTTACATTATGTAAAGTAAGAAGAATCAGGCTAAGCAAAGGCCTCTATCGGTGGGCATGAGCAGACCAGATTGCGGTCGCCATAGGCTCCATCGATACGCCCAGTAGTCGGCCAATACTTACCCTTGGCGCCAATCAATTCACCTGGAATCAAGCCCGTGAGAGTCGCTGGGAAGGCTCCACGCTCTCGAGGGTAGCTCCTCTCCCAATTGGTCGCGGCAATGGCTCCGATGGTGTGCGGTGCATGGCGAAGGGCTGATTCTTCGACAGCAATCTTTCCATCAATGATCTCTTGAATCTCGCCACGGATTGCAATCATCGCATCGATAAAACGGTTCATCTCGATAACATCTTCTGATTCCGTAGGTTCAATCATCAAGGTACCTGCAACTGGGAATGACATGGTTGGTGCATGGAAACCAAAATCCATCAAGCGTTTAGCTATGTCATCAACCGTGACGCCAGAAACTTTCGTGATCTCGCGGACATCGAGGATGCATTCGTGAGCGACGAGACCCTTATTGCCTGTGTACAAGATTGGATAAGAGCTCTTTAAGCGAGATGCCATGTAATTCGCGTTGAGGATTGCGACCTCAGTTGCATGAGTAAGACCTTCTCCCCCCATCAAACGAATATATGCCCATGAAATTGGCAGGATGCTGGCAGAACCAAATGGCGCTGCAGAAATTGGACCAGGGCCTGTTGCAGGGCCTGCGAGGGCATCCATCGGATGGTTAGGAAGAAACGGCGCTAAGTGTGCCTTCGCGATAACGGGTCCAACACCTGGTCCCCCACCACCGTGAGGAATACAGAACGTTTTATGTAGATTAAGGTGTGAAACATCTGCACCAAATTTTCCTGGTTGCGCTGTTCCTACAAGTGCGTTGAGGTTTGCGCCGTCAACATAAACCTGACCGCCTCCATCGTGAACAAGTTCGCAGATTTCACTGATTGCCGACTCGAAGACGCCATGAGTAGATGGATAGGTAACCATGAGCGCCGCAAGCGCTGAGCCGTGTTCTGCAATCTTTGCCTTGAGATCATCAACACTGACATTTCCAGCATCATCACATTCGATAACAACAACTTTCATGCCTGCCATCACTGCGCTGGCTGCATTTGTTCCGTGCGCACTTGATGGGATGAGGCAGATATTGCGCCCCTGATCTCCACGTGAATCGTGATAATTACGGATTGCTAATAAACCAGCGAATTCCCCCTGGCTTCCAGCATTAGGTTGAAGAGATACAGCGTCATAGCCGGTGATTTCAACGAGCCATTTGGATAGTTGATCAATTAGAAGTCGTGAACCGCGTGTCTGTTCTACAGGTGCAAATGGATGAAGTGATGCGAACTCGGGCCATGTCACGGCTTCCATCTCGGTTGTGGCATTGAGCTTCATCGTGCAAGAGCCCAAAGGAATCATTGTGCGATCTAGTGCCAAATCCCGATCAGCCAGCGTGCGCAAATATCGCAACATGGCAGTTTCAGAGAAGTAGGTATTAAAGACTGGGTGTTGTAGATAGGCACTTGTACGTTTCACTGAATCGGCAATCTGTGAAGCAGATGCGTTTGAAAGTCCCAAGATTTCTAGAACATCAGCAAATGTCTTTTCAGTAGTTGTCTCGTCAAAGGAGATACGGATTGCAGTGTCCGACACTTTGCCGAAATTAATCTTCTTCGCCTGTGCAGCTTTATGGATAGCCTCTGCATTCTTCACATCTACGGTTACGGTGTCGAAGACGATGTCATTGCGCGATGACGATACTTTCTGAAGGCGAGATGCGAAACCATGGATGCGCTCTGCTATCTGAGCAAGTCCCTTCGGACCGTGCCACATCGCATAGAAGGCGCTCATATTCGCAAGAAGAACTTGAGCAGTACAAATATTGCTGGTCGCCTTATCGCGACGAATATGTTGTTCGCGAGTTTGCAGCGCTAAACGGAATGCAGGGTTGCCATGAGAATCTACGCTCTGGCCTACGAGACGGCCAGGAAGTGATCGTTCTAGCCCAGTGCGAACTGCCATAAAGCCGGCATGTGGTCCACCGAATCCCATAGGAATACCGAAACGTTGCGCGGATCCCACTGCAATATCAGCGCCCCACTCCCCTGGAGCTTTCAGGAGTGTGAGTGCAAGTAAATCTGTCGCTGCAATAACGAGAGCGTTCTTAGAATGCGCGTACTGAGTTACTTGCGAATATTCGCAAATTTCTCCAGTTGTATCTGGATATTGAACGAGCAGACCGAAGAATTCTCCGTCGAAACCATCACGAGCTACATGGCCAGAATCAACTTCAACGACCTTGATACCGAGTGGCTTTGCACGAGTGATAACAACTGCCTTTGTCTGTGGATGTACATGCTCTTCAATCAAGAAGACCGCATCATCCGATGTCTTGGAAGAGCGACGAGCAAGAGTCATTGCCTCTGCTGCAGCCGTTCCTTCATCAAGCATTGAGGCATTTGCAAGTGCTAGTGATGTCATATCGCAGATAACAGTTTGAAATGCAAAGAGAGCTTCGAGGCGACCTTGTGAAATTTCAGGTTGATATGGCGTGTATGCGGTATACCAGGCGGGATTTTCTAAAACATTGCGCTTGATTACCGGAGGCGTAATTGTTCCGTAGTAGCCACTACCGATCAAAGATGTAAAGACTTGGTTCTGGGATGCAATCTGGCGCAGTTCAGCAATGACATCGACTTCACTCTTGGGGCCATCGAGAACGTCTTTGAGTTGCTTTGCGATATGGATATTTTCGGGAACTACATCTGCAATAAACTTCTTGATATCAGAGTAACCCAAGACGCCGAGCATCTGCGCTTCATCGGATGCCGATGGACCAATATGGCGATCTTCGAAGTCCTGATAGTTACTCAACGAACCACTCCCCTGCAACAGTGCCCCTAAGCGTCCTAGGGAAGGAATCTACGAGTATTAGGCGCCTTTCGCCTTCCGACGTTGAGAGAGTTCGTCGTTATTTTGCCCACTAATTACTTCTCCATCGAGTTCACCCGGCAATGTCGCCAAAGTACCTTCGACTTCACTCCATACTTTACCGACTGCAATTCCGAATACACCTTGACCGCCAGCTAAAAGATCGATGATTTCGTCCGGGCTTGCGCATTCATAAATAGAAGCTCCATCGCTCATAAGGGTCATCCGCTCAAGTTCTGTTACTCCCCGCTCACGCAAATGGTTAACGGCTACGCGAATGTTCTGTAGCGATACGCCAGCATCAAGGAGTCTTTTAACGATCTTCAGGACCAAAATATCTCGAAAGCCATAGAGACGCTGCGTTCCCGAACCCATAGCCTCTTGGATGCTAGGTTCTACAAGGCCCGTGCGCGCCCAATAATCTAATTGGCGATACGAGATTCCTGCGGCTGAACAGGCAGTTGCGCCCCGGTAGCCAATGCGTTCAAATTCTTTTTCCATTAGGGGGAAACTCGTTTCTGAGGGGAAGGATCTAGGTAAATGTACGAGGCATACTCGTTAGAATCAACGACCGACACGATCAAAACCTCAAGTAGAGGTTAACGGTTGCGACGGCGACCCCGTAGAGCGATAAAGAAGATCAGGCTCATCGCCAGGCACGCTAAGGTCATCGAAATCTTCCCCGAACTTACTTTCCCGGGCGAAAATAGGGTGAAAGCCGCTATACCCGCACTAATAAAAGCCATTGCGGCGCACGCTTGCCGCAACCCTCTCTCCCCAGCAAAAGCAGCAACCAATGGGGCAAGTACGGAGGGAATGAGCAAAATTACCCCCATAGATCGCAACGCCCACCGAAGTTCTGGAGATAACGCCAATGCACTAACACCCATAGAACTTGCAACCAGGTCCGGCCGGATCATCAAGGCCACGGCTCCTAGAAAAAAAAGTCCAGCGGCGATTCGAAGAGCCATTGCTGCGCGATGAATTAACACGTGCTGACGCTAACGAGAAAGGGAGTATCGCGTCTAGAGCAGAACGCTTTCAAATCCTGCAATACGCAAAGGTAGCCCATGGGAGTTTCTCTCGAACTAAGCGAGAAAATCCTCTGGGTTGATCTGATCGAGGAACTCTCTAAATCGTTGAACCTCGTCATTGGCTTGCTCGTTCTGTGTTTCAGGAATCTCGATTCCTGCCTCATCGAGTAGAAGCTCACTTGCGTAAATCTTGCTGGAACAACGAAGCCCAAGTGCCAAGGCATCAGATGGACGTGCTGACACCACAATTTCAGCACCTGATGTTGGGTGCAAGATCAAATTCGCCATGAAAACGCCCTCGACAATTTCGGTGATCTGAACGGCCACGAGGGAGACCCCCAGGAGGTCCAAGACTTCCTTCATCAAATCATGCGTGAGAGGACGCGGAGGTTTCACGCCCTGCTGGGCAAAAGCGATAGCAGTTGCTTCAACGGCGCCTACCCAAATCGGCAGGAAGCGGATTCCATCAACTTCTTTCAACAAAACGATAGGTTGATTTGAGGGCATCTCAACCCGAACACCCACAACATCTACCGGAATCATCGCTTCCTAGCGAAGGCGGTGTAAGCCACCGCGTACAAGAGCGGCATGTAAACGCACAGATAGAGAAGCAATCTCTTTTTGAACTTCCTCTGCTCGAGCCTTTGACTCAGAACTCTTCTGTCGCAGTAATGGCGTAATAACTTGTTCGATTAATCCAATCTCACGATCGGCTGCAGATTTGAATGAACGAAGATGTCTTGGTTCAATACCAAAACTGGCCATCTCGGTTACTGCGCGGGCAATCGCGAGAGCATCAGAATCGTAATGACGGCCGCGAGGTGCAATAAGACCATACGCCTCGAGCTCCACAAGTTGCTCATCCGTCAGGGAACTAGATTTCAACAGCTCGTCACGAGATAAACGAAGATCGCTCTGCTCGCCAAAACTTGCTGGAGCTAGTTCGCCATCAATTGTTGCTAAACGTGGTGTTGGCGCTCCTCCTGCAATCTTTGCTGGCTGTAAACCACGATCTAGTGCATCGAGGTTTTCCTTAATAATCCTAAGAGGTAAGTACTGATCTCGCTGGGCAAGAAGCACGTATCGAAGACGTTCGAGATCGGAATTCGTAAATTTTCTATATCCCGACGGAGTTCTCTGAGGCTCGATGAGACCCTCAGATTCCAGGAATCGAATCTTCGAAATTGTTATGTCTGAGAAATCGCTTCTTAGTTTGCTCAACACTTCCCCGATGCTCAGATAGGCGCGCGCTGGGACACTCATCTGTTACCTCCTTTAAGAAATAGGAGATGGAATTTACCAATTTGAAGTTCATCGCCCATCGACAATGTCGCGTTTGTCGTCGAAAGATCGTTAACGTAGGTACCGTTGAGAGATCCGAGATCTTCAACAACGAAATCGCCATTCTTAGACAAGGAAATATTTGCATGCTTTCTTGAAACAGTTACGTCATCTAAAAATATGTCATTCTCGGGAGCGCGGCCGATAGAAACACCAAGACTGGAGATCAAGAAACGTGACCCTTTATTGGCGCCACGATATGCGATCAGCATCGCATGCTCACCGTTCAATTGTGCAACTGTCGCACGCTCAGCTTCTGAAAGTTTTTCTAAAATTTGTGAAAGCTGATGAGATTCGGAATCACTCACCACTCCCCTGACTCCTAAATGAAGTGTGGCAGTAAGGTCACGTTCGGGTTTTCTCGCTTCCATAACTGCCTCCTTTCTAAACTTAAGGTTGAGGCTTACCTTAAACAAGCGTGGCTAGAAGGTCAAGCGGTAATTTCTATATATTGCTGAGCGGACAACAAATCCGCAGAATGTTCGGTTATTACTATCTCGCAGAGCCATCCTTGGCCATACGGATCGCTGTTAAGGGTTTCGGGAGCACCAACTAAGGAATCGTTAATCGCAGCAATCGTTCCACTCACCGGAGCATAAATTTCGGAAACACTTTTCGTCGATTCAACTTCACCGCACACCTTGCCAGCGGTAACTTTTTCCCCCACGTTGGGAAGCTGCACATACACAATGTCTCCCAAGGCGCTCTGCGCGAAATCGGTTATTCCCATGCGCACTCTTTGGGCAATTTGCGTGTCAGCAATCCATTCGTGCTCTTTTGTGTATTTCAAATCATCGGGTACGTGTGACACGAAGGTCCTCCATCTCTTGGCACTCTCCCTGCGAGCCACCCACTCTAGTTTGCTCCCGAGAGTTTCCGCCAGCCAGAAATGAAGTAATCAACCCCGGTGGAAAGGTAGAGCCCTACTCCCCACAGCGCGAAACTCCAGCCCACTACAAATGCAATATGTCCTAGCGTCGTGTCAGCCAAAGCTAGAAGTAGGAATGGGAACGCATAGAGAAGATTGAAAGTCGCAGCTTTGCCAGAATACGTCACGGTCAGCAAGCCCAGGCCTCGGCGCTTCATAGCCAAAGTTAAAATCCCTAAAATAAGATCGCGAAGGACAATAACTACAATCAACCACAATGGAATAGCGCCACGGATGAGTAAAACTATTAACGTAACGGCGATGTAGGCACGATCAATGGCGGGATCCATAATTTCACCCAAACGCGAGGTTTGATTCCACGCCCTGGCCAATTTCCCATCGAAATAATCAGTGGCACCACCCACAGCCAATACCGCAACCGCCCATGCATCGGCATGGCGACTCAATGCTAAATAAGCAAAGAGCGGAATGCCCAATGCTCGCAGGAAAGTCAAGGCATTAGGGATCGTATAAATAGTGCGATTCATGTCGGAGCGACAGGATTTGAACCTGCGACAACCAGACCCCCAGCCTGGTGCGCTACCAAGCTGCGCTACGCCCCGGCGGCGATTTCTCGCCAGATGTCAGATCCTAGTCGCGCTCCCGTACGCGAACGGCAACTTGGACCGGTGTACCTGGGAAACCGAACTCTTCGCGTAAGCGGCGCTCAATAAACCGGCGGTAAGAGCTTTCCAAAAATCCTGTAGTAAATATGACAAAGCGCGGGGGTGCGATGCCAGCTTGAGTGGCGTAAAGAATTTTGGGTTGCTTGCCTCCACGTACAGGTGGCGGTGTAGCTGCAATCAATGTGCCCAAGAAGGAGTTGAGTTTGCTGGTGGGTACGCGACGTTCCCAACTTGCGATTGCCGTCCGTAAGGCAGGGGCAAGACGATCCCGATGCCATCCCGTCTTGGCGGCCAAATTGACCCGCTGGGCCCACTCCACCTGATCCAGATGACGGTCAATTTCCCGATCCAGCGTCCTCTGGCGATCTTCATCTACCAGATCCCATTTATTCATGACAAGAATCAATGCTTTTCCAGCTTCCTCAACCATCGTGATGATGCGCAAATCTTGCTCAGAAATCGCAACTGAAGCATCTAAAACAACAACCGCCACTTCTGCACGCTCGAGTGCAACTTGGGTACGAAGCGTCGCATAATAATCAGTCCCACTTTGTTGATTTGCACGGCGCCGGATTCCCGCAGTGTCGATAAATCTCCAGGTCGATCCGCCAAGTTCAATAAGCTCATCAACCGGATCACGAGTCGTGCCCGCAACATCATCAACCAACGAACGATTCTGTCCAGCCAAAATATTGAGCAAGCTTGATTTACCAACATTAGGGCGACCGATGAGAGCTACTCGACGATATCCATCTTGTACCTGAGCGCCACCAACTTCCGGCAAGACCTCTGCGATCAAATCGAGAAGGTCTCCGCTTCCGCGGCCATGGAGGGCTGATACAAAATGAGGTTCACCTAAACCTAGATTCCAGAGAATATGCGCATGCGCCTCATCGACTTCGCCATCGATTTTGTTGGCAACCAAAATGATTGGCTTCTTCATTTTTCGCAGATCTTGTACAAGAACATCATCTTCATCAAGGGCGCCCACTTGGGCATCGACAACGAAAAGCAAAACATCGGCTTCCTTCATCGCAAGCTCGGCACTCAAACTCACTCCTATTGAGATCCCATCCGGTTTAGATTCCCATCCCCCCGTGTCCATCACCATGAAATCGCGACCATTCCAATTGCATTCATATGTCACTCGATCACGTGTAACACCTGGCGTATCTTCAACTATTGCTTCACGCCTACCAAGAAATCGATTGATGAGTGTTGATTTTCCAACGTTTGGACGTCCTAATAACGCAACTATTGGAAGGCCTAGCAAGCGACGTTCTTTGAGCAACTCCCAGATGCGCTCGGCAGTTTCTTCAAGATTGATCTGAGTTGAGTCAATTTCTATTGCATCACTTGCCATCATCAACGGTGAAGCTTTTCGCGTGGAATCCGTGGTATCTCGTTCTTCTAGGGAAGCGGCTACTTTCTCCACCTCTGACAGGGATTTTTCATCATGTAACTCGCGATCGCGTCGCACCGCTCGCGCAGCAAGGTCAGCGGTGAGGAATATCTTCAAGCCAGCATCTGGAGCCACCACGGTTCCAATATCGCGACCCTCCACAACTATGCCTCGTTCGGCTGCAGCAATTAATTTTTGTTGGAGCAATAAAAGAACTTGTCGAACTTCGGGATAGGTGCTTACTTCGCTCACACGTTCGGTAACTTCGGCAGAACGAATCTCGCGAGTGATATCTACATCACCCGCAAAAATTTTCGGAGCGTTGGGATCGCTATTGAAAGTCAAAGGTGATTGACCTAAGGATTTCACAAGATCTTTTGGTGATGTAACTTTATCTCGTAGTGCAAGCCAAGCAACGCCGCGGTAAAGCGCTCCAGTATCTAAATAACTCCAACCAGCACGTTGTGCAATTGCTTTAGCTGTGCTGGATTTGCCTGCGCCGCTTGGTCCATCAATTGCTATAACGACACCCATAAGGGCGAGTCTAGCGGTTAATGAAGTGCGAACAATCCGCGATCAACGCGCAGAATGCACGTTCCAACCACGTTCGCGCAGATGCTGGGAAAGAATTTGAGCGCCTTGCGATGAAAGTGCCAGTGTAATGAGGCCCGTAAATTGACCTGGTGAATGTTCGATGGACAAATCCTCAATATTCACGCCAGCGATTGCGCACTCATTAAACAATTCCGCCAACTGTCCAGCTTTATCTTCAATAACAATTGGTAGGAAGGAATAATCCCTCGCGCGACCACCATGCTTTCCTGGTATTCGCGCTCTGCCTTCTTGCCCATGTTCAACAAAACTTTTGATCGACTCAGGCGAATCAATTCCATCTATAAATTTTTTAAGATCCGTCAGCATCTTTTCAAGAAGCGGAAGAATATGTGCACGATTTTCAAGAAGAATTTCACTCCAAAGTTGCGGATCTGACGCCGCTATGCGCGTCGAATCCTTTAGCCCTTGCCCAGATAAATCCATTGCCTGATCCGCGGCGCCTCGAAGTTGCCCCGCCAGCAAGGAGGCTGAGATCTGCGGCAGGTGCGAGATCAGAGCTACGAACGCGTCATGTTCCTGATGACTCATCACCACGATCGAAGCGTCGAGGGCAACTAAGATTTTCGTGATGTAGGCGATGACATCTGGGGCAGTATGGACGCTGGGAGTAAGAACCCATCGCCTTCCAGCAAAAAGATCTCCCCGTGCCGATTCAGGACCGCCCACTTCGCGTCCCGCCAAAGGATGCGTCCCGCAAAACCGTGTAGCAAAACCGGAAATTGTTTCGATTTCCACTTGAGGTTTAGTTTTAACACTACCAATATCCATAAAGACAGCATTTGGATTGAGTAAAAATTCCCGCGCTGCAACTTCACGAAATGCTGAGGTGGGAGTTGCGATGACAACAAGCCCTGCCGGACCTTCTCCCGGCTTACCTACCAAATCTTGTGCAAGAAGTGCCCGTTCAGGAACGATATCGACCATAGAGATATCGAAGCCTTGAGCGCGTAACGCCAAACCCAACGAAGTCCCAATCAAGCCAGAACCAATGATCCGAACGTGCGCAGCCACCTTTATTGCGCCAAATCTTTTCTCAATGAGGCCGCTTCTTTCAGATAAATATGGCTAATTTCGCTTGAGTCCTTGCTCGTATTGCACCAAAGCATGACTCGAATTATTAAAGGCAAAGCCCCCGGTACATCTATCTCGCTTGCGCACAATAAAGGTACCGCTCCAAACCCAATTTCTCGTGCAGCTGCGGCTGGGAAATCAGCCGTGAGATCAGGGGTGGCAGTTAGAATGACCGAGATGACATCGATGATTTCAAGTTCATTCGCAGCCAAGATTGCAGGTAGTAGTTCTTTTACACCTTTATGGATCTCCGGGATGGTGTTTGACCCAACCGAAATCGCACCGCGAATTGCTCGAACTGACATGGGAATAAGGCTACTCCACTGAGTGAAGTTCGCGGCTGTTTAATAGGCATGTCGATACATCTACTTACATGCAAATTACTAAAAAGTTAGAACCATTTTCTGGCATTTCCTGCGTCCGTATGGGTACAAGATGAAAGTCTATTTATCGGTTTTCCGACCGTTACTTGTGCGCCAAACACCTCCGTTATGTCGATTAATCATTATTACGGTAGACGCATATAAGCAATAAATCGACATAAAGATATTTGTCTGCTGCGTGTAATACCCATTTATAGTTAAATAGATAAAGCCTTTTGCAGGTTAAGAAGTTCAACTTCGTTCAAATCCCGCCATCGCCCTTCCAGGACATCCCCCAATAAAATTGGTCCAAATCGTGTCCGGATCAATCGCAGAACATCTACTCCGACAGCCTCCATAAGGCGTCGAATAATGTGGTATCGACCTTCGTGAATTGTTACTTCTAGCCACGTTGGAGAGAGCTCCTTGAAATCCAGCACTCGCCCCAACCCATCTTCCAATTCGATGCCTCGAAGAAGATTCTTTTGGGCATCCCGTGGCAAACTTCCCGCGTATTCAATAATGTAAGTTTTCTCGAGCCCATAAGATGGGTGAGTAGCCCGAAAAGTAATTTCTCCATCATTAGTGAGCAAAATCAGCCCTTCGCTCTCTTTATCTAATCGACCTACATGAAAGAGACGTTCGGTTCGGAGCGAAATAAAATCAGAAAGACTAGGACGCCCTTCGGGGTCATACATAGTAGACACAACGCCTTTGGGTTTATGAAGTGCAAGATAAGTCTTAGTCAAACTGGGAGTAATTGACTCACCATCAACCATTACGGCAGCCTTTTCGGATTCAACCTTGGCGCCCATCTCACGTACCACGGCGCCATCAACGCTCACGCGTCCTTCAGCGATCAATTCATCGGCTCCACGGCGACTCGTGATCCCGGCGTCGGCAATGAACTTATTCAGGCGAATCAAGACCATTGCGGCAATCCAATCTGCTGATGATCACATCGTGTTGCGTGATCGCGCTCAGTCTAGCCGTGAGCCTACCAAGAAGATAATCCGCTACCTCAGAGCTTTGCAGAATAGAGAGCCTGGCCAGAGCATCTCTCTATTCTCAATCGGTCAAAGAGTCCAGTACTTCGTCTAGCCTGTCGAGATCTGGCAGGTAAGGCGCCAAGGCCGGTAGGTCCCCCAAAGAATTGAGTGCCAAGCGCTCCAGGAAGTAATGGGTAGTCACATAAAGGATCGCTCCGGTTTCATGCTCCATTCCGGCCTCCTCCACTAATCCTCGGGTTACGAGAGTCTTCATGACCGCCTCGACATTTACCCCCCGAATGGCTGACACTCGCGCTCGAGAAATAGGTTGACGATATGCGATCACGCTCAAAGTCTCAAGGGCCGCTTGAGTTAAACGTGACTGCTGGCCATCCAAGACAAATTTTTCTACAGCCGCTGAATACTCAGCTCTGCTATAAAAACGCCAGCCTCCGGTGATCTGGCGCAATTCAAATCCATTCTCGGAGTAACTGGTTTCAAGGCGCGCCAGCGCTTGGATGATCTCATCGATGGGACGCTCCAAAACCTGAGCCAGGATAAGTTCGGTCACCGGTTCATCGACAACCATCAAAATTGCTTCTATGGAACGATCGAGTTCAGGATTAGACATTCATACCACCTTCTGTCTCGGTCTCTTCTAGAATGACTGGGATATCAAATTCTTCCCCCGCAGCAATCTCTCCGGTTTCAGAACCTGTCCATCTGATCTGCAATTCCCCTAAAGCTAGGACCTGGTCGAATCTCAATACTCCTTGGCGGTACAGATCTAAAAGGGCGAGGAAGCGCGCCACTACAACTAGGGTGCTTTGGGCATCGGCCACCAAGGTCCGAAAATTCATGCTCTTGGAGCGACGTAGCGCCTCTACCACCCAACGGGACTCCTCGGCCACACTCACCAACGGTAGGTGGAGATGTTCTAGAGCTACGGTGGGAGTGATCTTGGGAGTCAGAACTCGCTCGGCAATAGCAGCAAAACGTTCTGCCCCAACTCCAATGAGAACCTCAGGCAAAAGGGCGGCCAGAGCGGCATCAAGAGCAACAACCCGAGCGAAGCTTCGATCGGCCAAGGCTATACGTTCTTGGAAGGTTGCTGCGATCTCTTTGAATGCTCGATATTGCAAAAGCCTGGCGAAAAGTAGGTCTCGTGCTTCTAGTAGCGCCAGATCAGTCTCATCTTCCACCTCACCGCTGGGAAGGAGCCTGGCCGCCTTAAGGTCAAGGAGCGTTGCGGCCACGACGAGAAATTCAGTGGCCTGATCGAGCTTCCAACCCTCTCCGGAGAGCTCTAGGCCTCTGATGTAGGCAATGAACTCATCAGTGACTGTGCTGAGGGCAACATCGGTGATATCCATACGATGGCGAGAAATGAGTTGGAGCAAGAGATCGAAAGGGCCGTCAAAATTGTCAAGGTGGACCGCGAATCCGCTACTAACTTCGGAGTTGATATCACTTGCCGCGGTTTCCACGAGCGTACGGTACTTCACATTGCCCCTCTTGGCTCGCACTTGCTCTGAGTGCGCGCCCATGCGTAGAGTCCCACCATAAAGCGGCAGAGAGGTTAGGCGTTAGATGGCTAAATCGACAATTGAAGAGGATGTTGCAACAACTGCAACCCTGCTCAAGCGCACCCCTAAGAATTGGCCCACCCCTGCACCTTTGGCTAATCACGGTCCAGCGCGCATCATTCCGATTGTTAATCAAAAAGGCGGAGTCGGCAAGACGACAACAACTATAAATCTAGGTGCCAGTCTTGCTGAATTAGGGCGTCGAGTTCTACTGGTTGATTTCGACCCGCAAGGAGCGCTTTCAGTTGGACTCGGTGTGAATGCTCACGAGTTACAACTGGAGGAAACCGTTTACCAAGTTCTCATGGATCCACTTTCTGATATCGAAAAAATCATTCTTAAAACTTCTGTACCGGGAATGGATCTCCTCCCCGCAAATAAAGAACTAGCTACCGCTGAAGTTACACTCGTAAACGAGATGGGACGCGAAAACTTCTTGAAGCGCACTTTAGAATCAGTGCAAGATTACTACGACGTCATCTTGATTGATTGTCAACCAACTTTAGGTTTACTCACTCTTAACGCGCTGACTGCAGCAGATGGCGTGATAGTCCCACTGCAATGTGAATTTTTCGCGCTTCGAGGATTTGCCCAACTTCAAGAGAACTTAGACAAGGTGCGTCTGAATCTCAATCCCTCTTTGAAATTGATCGGAATTCTGGCAACCATGTATGACAAGAAAACCCTACACAGCCGTGAGGTTCTAGAAAGAATTTTAGAAGCATTCCCAGAGAGTGTTTTTGAAACTGTTATTGCCCAGACTGTTCGTTTTCCGGAAACAACCGTAGCCGGCGAACCAATCACAACATATGCAAATAGTTCAGGTGGCGCCGCCTCATACCGACGGTTGGCACGTGAGTTAATAGCAATCGGAGGATCACGATGAGTCGCAGAGCAAGTTTGCCGGGAGCAGATGAACTTTTTCGTTCGACTACACCCGCACTAAGCGCCGTAAGAGATGCGCTTCCAGATTCAACTGTAGCGCCAACGCAAAGTTCAACTGCTCCAGTTGTTCGTCCACAGAAGAAAGGCGTGCGCACTACTTCGCGCCGACGTGTCGTCAACGTTGATCGTTCACCTTCTGGTCGCGAACGACATGAGGAGAAAATTACTGTCTATCTTTCGCCAGAAGAGTTGTTTGATTTAGATCAGGCTCGCTTACTTCTGCGTGGAGATCTCGGTCTGGCCGCAGATCGTGGTCGCATTGTCAGAGAATCAATCGCTGTCATTATTGCCGACTTAGAAGCAAAAGGTGATCAAAGTA
The DNA here is from genome assembly GCA_009698615.1 of Actinomycetota bacterium. Lineage (GTDB taxonomy): Bacteria > Actinomycetota > Actinomycetes > Nanopelagicales > Nanopelagicaceae > QYPT01. Next base: position 45,002 of record WLPU01000012.1, read on the forward strand.
TTCTTGCTCGACGACTCCGAGGTCTGTGAAGTTTAACCTCTGGCTCTAGGGTGCGCGAGGCTGTAACTTTCCCGCACTTTATCTATTGTGATCAGAGTGTAAATCTGGGTTGTCGTAACGCTCGCGTGACCCAGTAATTCCTGTACGACACGAATATCTGCTCCACCATCCAAAAGATGAGTTGCATATGAATGCCGAAAAACGTGCGGTGAAACTTTCCCCTCAAGACCCGACTTCTTTGCTGCATTAAGAACAAACTGCCAAGCCGATTGACGACTCAACCTCGTCCCCTTCTGGTTAAGGAACAACGCACTCGAAGCACGCGAGCTCTTTGCGGCAAGGGAAGGTCGCACCCTTACTATGTACGCACGTAAGGCGTTAGATGCGAAACTACCTAAGGGAACGATTCTTTCCTTACCACCTTTCCCGCGCACCTTGATAGTTTCAAACTCCACTCCGTCAGCGTCCGCAGTGTGAATATCGCTAACGTCCAATCCAACGACCTCGCTGATTCTTGCCCCGCTACCGTAAAGCATTTCTATTAGCGCCCGATCACGCAAGGTTATTAGATCCGATTCTGAATGTGATGCTTCTAAAATAGATAAAACCTCCGAGATACTAAGTGCCCTTGGCAACTTACGTATCTGCTTTGATTTCTCGATCTCCACCATCGGATCATCCAAAGAATACTCTTTCGCACAATACAGAAAAAATGTACGAAGAGTGGACATCGATCGAGAGATACTCGATGTAACAAGCCCATCACTCTTTAAACCGGCCGCAAAACTAGCGATCGTCGAAGGATCCACTCTTCCTAATTCTGTCCCCGTACTTACCAAAAACTCCTCTAGGCGGAATAAATCGCGCTTATAGGCAGATATCGTGTTTGCAGCCAATCCTCGCTCAACTTGTAAATGCAAGAGAAAATCCCTGCTGGCGCTCGAGAGATTCATCAACAATTCTACTTAAGAAGCCAAAACTTTGTGCGGATAATTGTGGGCCAGCGCAACTGCTTGATAGTACACCGAGCCATCATGAACGTTGAGGCCCTTGCGTATTGCATCGCTTCCCCGGACCGCATCCAACCAGCCCTTGTTTGCGATTGTTAGTGCAAATGGCAAAGTGGCGTTAGTTAGTGCATATGTTGAGGTGACAGGCACTGCCCCTGGCATATTAGCTACACAATAAAAAACACTCTGATGAACTTCAAATATTGGTTGCGCATGAGTTGTGGCACGAGAATCTTCAAAGCATCCGCCTTGATCAATGGCGATATCCACCAAAACAGATCCAACTTTCATTCGTTTCACTTGTTCGTTGCTCACGAGCTTAGGAGCCTTGGCTCCATGTACCAAAACTGAGCCAACAACTAAATCAGCAGAAGTAATCTGCTGGTCAATCGCATGGTGGGAAGCGGCCAACGTCTTAATTCGGCCCCCGTAAATTGTGTCAATGTATTGCAAACGAGGAAGATTTCGATCAATCACCGTTACGTCGGCCCCCATCCCAAGTGCTATGACTGCTGCGTTTAAACCTGCAACACCACCACCAATGACCACAACTTTCCCCGGTGCTACACCGGGCACTCCGCCAAGTAATACCCCTCGACCGCCATTGGGTTTTTGAAGAAATGCAGCACCAATTTGAGTTGCCATCCGTCCAGCCACTTCACTCATGGGTGCGAGTAGAGGTAAATGTCCATCCTCTTCAACGGTTTCGTATGCGATGGCAGTAATTCCGCTGGCGATCAGCGCATCCGTGCATGCTTTCGAAGCAGCTAAATGCAGGTACGTGAAAAGAATTTGAGCAGGTCGCATCTTGGAATATTCAACAGCGATCGGCTCTTTAACTTTCAAAATGAGATCGGCGTTTTCCCACACTTCATCTGATGACGACACAATGCGGGCACCTTGAGATGCGAAATCCGAATCCGATATTGCCGACTCAGCTCCAGCGCCTGTCTCAATGAGAACATCGTGACCGGCACGGATGAATTCCAGGACGCCTTCAGGGGTAATAGCAATTCGAGACTCTTGCAATTTTACTTCTTTTGGTACGCCAACGATCATTCTGAACTCCTAAGGAAGAACGCTGCTTCCTGCACAAAGACTACTCTCGAATGATTCCGCACATTACTTCTTGCGGGCGATCGCCGCTTCAACAAGCCCTGCAAAAAGAGGATGTGGTCTTGTTGGGCGAGATCGAAATTCGGGATGTGCTTGGGTTCCAACGTAATATGGATGAACATCGGCTGGCAATTCTACGAATTCAACGAGATCGCGTTCTTTATAAATACCTGAGAAAGTAAGGCCAGCACTTGCTAGCAGTGGGCGATATTCATTATTAACCTCGTAACGATGCCTATGTCGTTCAGAAACCTTAAGCACGCCATAAGCTTTTGCGACAATTGAATTTGGGAGTAAGACCGCTTCAAAAAGCCCCAGACGCATCGTCGCACCCATATCAGCAACCCCGGCAATTACATCTTTTTGATCCGACATAGTTGAAATAACCGGCGACTTCGTATCAGGTGCAAATTCTGATGAATTAGCATCAACTAAGCCAGCAATATTCCTTGCTGCCTCAATTACCATGCACTGCAAGCCTAGGCACAAGCCTAAAGTTGGAATTTTGTTTTCGCGCGCAAATCGCAAGGCTCCCAGCTTGCCTTCTATCCCTCGTACTCCGAACCCGCCAGGTACACAGATTGCATCTACATCCCCAAGTTGGGTCTGTGCGCCTTCGCTGGTTTCGCAGTCATCACTTGCAACCCATTTGATTCCAACTTTTGCGTTGTGAGCAAAGCCGCCTGCTCGTAGCGCTTCCGTAACCGAAAGATACGCATCTGGTAGATCAATGTACTTACCCACCAATGCAACACGAATATGGTGTGCAGGTTTATGTACCTTTTCTAGCAGCGAATCCCACTGCGTCCAATCCACATCTTTGAAAGGCAAGTTCAATCTGCGAACCACGTAAGAATCTAAGCCTTCAGAAAATAGAACCTTGGGAATGTCGTAAATTGATGGCGCATCAACAGCCGCTACTACCGCTTCTAAATCCACGTCACACATGAGTGAAATCTTCTTCTTCACTGAGGCAGGAATTTCTCTGTCCGAGCGAATAACTATCGCATCTGGAGCAATACCAATACTGCGTAAAGCTTGAACGCTGTGTTGGGTAGGCTTCGTTTTCAATTCTCCCGAGGGTCCGATGTAAGGCACCAGGGAAACGTGGAGATAGAAAACATTCTCACGCCCAACTTCTTGACGAATCTGGCGAGCAGCTTCTAGAAATGGTTGAGACTCTATGTCCCCGACGGTTCCGCCAACCTCTGTAATAACAATATCGATATCTGGGGCTGACATCGCCCTGATCCTTTCCTTTATTTCATTTGTGATGTGCGGTATTACTTGTACCGTTTCTCCAAGATATTCTCCGCGACGCTCTCGTGCAATCACTCGGGAGTACACTTGTCCAGTTGTAACATTCGCAGATCCATGCAAATTTGTATCAAGAAAACGTTCGTAATGCCCGATATCTAGATCTGTCTCTGCGCCATCATCGGTAACAAATACTTCGCCGTGTTGAAACGGATTCATGGTTCCTGGATCTACATTTAGATAGGGATCCAATTTTTGCATTGTCACGCGCAACCCACGAGAGCGTAATAACCGACCTAGACTTGATGCGGTGAGACCTTTTCCTAGGCTTGAGGCTACGCCGCCAGTTACAAATAAATGCTTAGTCACATGAGGTTGGCCCATGGGAGACCAACCTATCAGGCAATGAGGGTTATTGCCTCATCCACGCATCGCTAGGAGTTCAGCGGCGTGTTCTTGAGCGCTCTTAGAATCTTCGAGCCCTGCAAGCATTCGAGCAATTTCTTCAACGCGTCGTTCTCCAACAATATTCTCCACATCGCTTTGATTGACCGAACCATCACCGCTTCTTCGAACTACAAAATGCGTATCGGCCCATGCTGCTACTTGAGGAAGATGTGTCACGACAATCACTTGTGCGTGTCGAGAAAGTTCATGGAGGCGCCGGCCAACATCAATCGCAGCTTTTCCGCCAACTCCGGCATCTACTTCGTCAAAAACATATGTCCCCACCGGTTGAGACTGAGCTAATACAACTTCTAAAGCCAACATTACGCGCGACATTTCACCGCCGCTGGCACCTTTAGCAACAGCCACCTTCGGTCCATCCTGATGGCTTTGCAAAAGCATCAAAACTTCATCAGCCCCCGTCACGGTAAAAGTGTCCGCGGGAATAGATTGTGAATAATCGGGTGACTCAACCTGACATATGAATTGGGTGTGCGGCATAGCCAGTGAATGGATTTCCTCGCTCACTTGCCGAGAGAGCCCGGCGGCAACGACAGATCGCGTTTTGCTTAATTTCCGGGAGGCACTTTCTAACTCTTTGGCTAGACCCTGCAACTGTGCTTCCAACTGGGCCAGACGTTCGTCACCACCGGAAAGATCGTCGATCGTTTCTGACACTGCCGTAGAACGAGCTATCAACTCGGCAATTTGTTCATCTGGCGCTCCAGTCTTTCCGAACCTTTTGATGAAAACGCTCAGATCGGCACGCCGATTTTGCGCCTGATCGAGCCGAAGAGGATCGGCTTCAAGAGAATTTAGATACGAATGTGCTTCTCGGGTTGCATCCTCCAGTAAATAAAAACTCTCCGACAAAGATTCTGCGATTTTCGCTATATCAACATCTTTGGCGCCCACCACCTCAAGTTTCTTTCGGGCCAGAGATAACAGGGTCAAAATCCCCGACTCTTCATCATCCAAAAATTGCGTCCCTGTCTCCATCGCCATACGAAACTCTTCCACCGAACTCAATCGAATAATCTCGTTTTCCAGCGCGCTAAATTCACCCACCGCCGGCTTGAGTTTTGCAAAACTTTGAGCAAATTCTGTCAGGTTCGCAATCTCCTCTGCCCTACTCGAAAGACTCGTACGTACTTCAGAGATTCGAGAACGTAGTGAGTGGTAAGCGCTATAAATCTCTGAATAAGAGCAGTGGGCTAGAGCAACTTCCTCACCCCCGAAACGGTCGAGAATTTCACGTTGCTTAGGAGCTTTAGTAATACTCATATTGGCGGCTTGAGCATGTATTTCGATAAGGGATTCGCTCACTTGGGCTAGTACGCTCGCGGCGACGCCAACGCCACCAATACTGCCTTTGCTTTTCCCGTCAGCAGAAAGAGTCCGAGTTAAGATCACGTGGCCATCCTCCACGACGCCGCCAGTTTCATTAATAATTTCTGAAACATTTTCATCAATCTTAAAGGTGGCATTTGCAACAAGTCTCGGGCTGCCTTGCCTCACAAGGTTCGCATCGCTCTTACCGCCTAGAACTAACGAAAGAGCGGTCAATATCATCGTTTTTCCTGCGCCAGTTTCACCGGTAAGAACATTAAATCCTGGACCCAATTCTAAACTAGCTTCTTCGATCACTCCGATTCCGCGAATTGTGATTTCCTCTAAATATGAACGATCACTCACCGCGCCAACCTTCAACTGGCAGTTTGAATTTTGCAACCAAGCGATCCGTAAAAACGCTTTCATTCAGATGCGCTAACGCTACGGCTTGCGAATCTTTCGTCACCGTCACACGATCCCCACGTTTTAACGGAAAAGATCTCAATGAATCTCCAAGTAAAATTGCCCCGTCTGATTCCAAATCGACCACAATCTCAGACTGAGGAGATACAACCATCGGCTTGGCGAAAAGTGCATGCGCCGAAATAGGCAAAAGTACGAGCGCTTCCACCTCTGGCCACACGACGGGGCCTCCAGCAGAGAATGCATAAGCAGTCGAACCGGTTGGCGTAGAACAAATCAAGCCATCACATCCCCATCGTGATAATGGTCGGCCATCAATTTGAACAAAAAGTTGCAACATGCCATTGGCGCCACGTTCAATAGTGACCTCATTGAGGGCCCAGCCAATAGCCACTTCTTTGCCGCTGCGATGCACTTCATATTGAACAACCATCCTCGTTTCGCGGATATATTTCTTCGCCTTAATAACCGCAGCAATCTCCTCTAAGGACGGTCTTTCAATTTCAGCCAAGAAACCCACGTGTCCGAGATTGATTCCAAGTAGTGGAATCTGTGTGCCACGCACCGCTTCGGCTCCCCTGAGCATTGTTCCGTCGCCACCTAACACAACAGCGATTTCGCAATCGGCTAGATCTTTCTGTTGCAAAAGCTTTACGCCTGTAATGGCAATTTCGATGGTGACGAAAACATTGAATCCGGAAGAAAGAAAATCTTCAGCCAGTAATCGGGCAGCATCAGTTGCCGCAGGCCGAGTCGGATTAATGACAAGAAGGATTGAACGCTGGGTGCTCATTGCGGCCCAATAGCAATAGCATGATCGAGCGCATCTTCATCGATCGATTCGGCTCCGCGACGAAGCCATAAGAAATATTCTACATTTCCAGCCGGTCCCGGAAGTGGACTTGCAGCGATACCAAGTGTTCCTAGACCCACGTCGTAGGCGGACTGAGCAACTTCCATTACAGCAGACTTGCGAAGAATCGGATCGCGCACAACTCCACCGGCGCCAAGTTTCTCACGCCCAACTTCAAATTGCGGCTTCACCATTAAAACATAATCCGCATTAGCTTTTGAAACCGCCGCTAATGCCGGTAAAACCAGGGTGAGGGAAATGAAGGATAAATCCGCAACCACGAGATCGATCGGTTCACCAACCATCTCACCGGTGAGATGCCTAATATTCGTGCGATCTAAAATAGCAACGCGTGGATTTTGCCTAAGCTCCCATGCTAATTGGCCATAACCAACATCTACTGCGACAACTTGTCCTGCACCTTTGCGCAAAAGAACATCGGTAAAACCGCCCGTGGAGGCACCAGCATCCAAGCATCGTTTGCCTTCAACGACTATTGGTGTAAAAACTTCCAGGGCGCCCGCCAATTTATGACCGCCGCGAGATACAAAATCATCACGCTTGCCTTGCAAAACGATGGAGGTTTCGGCATCCACCTGACTCGCTGGCTTAGATGCCGGAATGCCGCGTACTAAAACCGATCGAGATTCAATCAGATCAGCTGCATGTTCGCGAGAACGCGCTAGGCCGCGTCTGACCAGTTCAGCATCTAAACGCGTTTTCATGGAATTTTTCTAGAGACCGTCGATGGTAGATAAGGCGGTATCCAATTTTTGATGCAGTTGCTCAAATCTATCTGCATGCTGCGAAACAGGAATTTGATCGATCTCAAGTAACTCTTCTTTGACCTTTTCTACAAAATTCTCTTCTTGTGCGCTTGTTGTCATTTGTGACTCTTGCCTTTCAATGGGGCAGACGCCTTTTTCTTCGCGCTTTTTTTCACAGGTGCCGCCGAGCTCTTCTTGGTAGCTCGTTTGGCAGTGGATTTTTGCGCGCCTTTGGATGTGCCTTGAGCCGCACGTTTGACTCCTTCGGTCGCTCCACAATTTTTTCGAAGTTCAGCGATCTCCTTTTCCAGAGATTGAAATTCTTCGCGTTTAATGAAGCCCATTTTGGAAACTGACGATTCAACTTCTTCTTCAATTTTTGACTTTACGCTCTCGCCGCTCTCTTTCACCCAAGCATTCAAAGCCGCGCCCAATTCGCCAGGTGACTTCTCGCCATCGGTCACCTTCGCTAGATAAACTTTAAGCGTGGAGAAAAGATCGTTAGCCATGGAATTAACTCTTTCATTGATCGACAGGAAGTATCTATGACGCTACGTTACCTAAATTCTGCGTAACTCGCTCGCTTCAACCTGCCAACGACTGGCAAGCCCTTGTGCTCCTTGCCAGAAACGGCGATGGATAGCCCCAATCACCTCTACCCATTCACCGTCACGCAAAGTCAGGGCGGTGCGCCTTGAGGGTCCACTCCATGCGGCGATATCGAGGGTATTAACACCATTTCGGCCATCTCGACGAACTACGATTCGAAATTCGACAACGGTATCCCCGCTAGGCATTTCCTTGACGGTTGGTTCACCGGATACTCGTCCATGCAACAGTGTTTCGTTTCGCGAATAGTCACTTGCAGCTTCAATCTTGGAGGCACTTATCATAACTTTCCTTTTCTCGTTGAGAAAATGGATGTTTGCAGGTAGCGCTAACAGGCAGCCGCACAATAAATCGGGGTTGTGGAGAAGAAGTATTTAGAGAGAAGCGGCGCGTTCTTGTGCATCGGTACTGTCATCACGATCTAACTGGGCGCATTTTCCAAACCATTCACGCGCTTCTTCACGACGTCCCACTGCTTCAAGTGCATCGGCATATGCATAACGCAAACGCACCGACCAATCAGCGTTTTCTGTTTTGAGTTCTTTACATGTCAACGTTATGACCGCAGCATCCAATTCACGAAGGTCGCGTCGAGCACCTGCTGCCACTATTCGCATTTCAATCTCTTGTGCCTTATCCAATTTCTTCACTTCCGCAGATCCAGCCATCTCGAGTGCTTTTTCGGGTCGCCCAAGACCACGTTCACAATCTGCCATGACGGGCCAAATAGAAACATCGCCCGAAATCCGATGCGCTGCTCTTAGTTCGCGCAAGGCAATTTCGTATTTCCCGGCGCGGTAGGCCGCGTATCCGGCACTTTCCCGCGCGATCGCAAGGCGTCCCGCGTGATGGGCAGCGGCCATTCCATGCAAGTGTGCTCGCTCCGGATCACTATCTATAAATAAATTTACGCATACTAAGTGTCTAGCAACAACTTTCGCGTTATCTGCAGAAAGCGACAGCAACTCAGCTCGTGCGCTTTTCTCTAACTCTTCACCTGTAACTTCATCAGGGATCAATGGTTCAACTATTCGTGGACGAAAACGCGTTGGGTCACTGGAGCGCCCTAAAGGAGTTCTAGGAGAAACTGATCGAGAACCACCACTCGCGCGATTGCGATCGGAATTCGAACTCGATGCACGAGCACCTTTGGAACGATCACTGCTAGGTCGGTCAGAACGTGGGCGATCACTGCTAGGTCGCGAAGATGGACGACCGGAACTTGAACTAGAAGATGGACGCGAATCATTCGAATGATTAGGTGGTCTGTCCACGATCTCCTCCATTTCCTCGTCACATCTCAAAGAGAAAAATTAATAAATTGAGATTACATTAAAAAAGATAAGGGGCACTTAATTAAAAGTGCCCCTTATCTATTAAAGGATGTTCGGCAACGTTCTACTCTCCCACAAGGTCACCCGTGCAGTACCATCGACGCTGTGAGGCTTAACTTCCGGGTTCGGAATGGAGCCGGGTGTTTCCCTCACGCTATGGTCGCCGAAACTCTATTGAGATATCAATCTTTTGGTTCTCGACCGTATCTCGAGAACCACACAGTGGACGCGTAGCAGCTTTGTAGTTAAATCCTCGGCCTATTAGTACCGGTCAGCTCCGAGGCTTGCGCCTCTTC
>WLPU01000013.1 GCA_009698615.1 Actinomycetota bacterium
GCAACAGATGCAGCTAACTATGCTGCTGATGCTGCTGATGCTGCAACAACAGCTGCTGAAGAAGCAACTGCTGCTGCAACTGCAGCACAAGATTCAGCTGATGCTGCTCTTGCTGCTGTAACTGATCTTGGTCTTAAGGTAACTAGTCTGGTTAGCGCTCTTCGCGCCCAGATCACTGCCTTGACTAACATCATCGTAAAGATCCAGAAGAAGGTAAAGGCCTAATTCGAGGTTAATCCTCGAGTTAGTTCTTAACTAACTTCACCGAAACCCGGTTCCTGCTCAGGCAGGGGCCGGGTTTCGGCTTTCCCTAACATCACCTCGCACTTACTTTGTAATGAGAAGAGATTCACCTCTGGTTTTGAGCGTCGTATAAAGGAAATTCGAAATAGAGCCCTTTAGACTCTGTTTATAGAATTTTGTCAAAGTATTGACCCTTCACGATTTGGGACGTGGTTAATGGATTCAATGGAAAGGAGCTAATAAAAGTGCTGGCAATCTCTCCAAGTCAGGCCAAATCCATGAGCAAACTTGTGATGTTAAGCGGCGCAGCAGTAACACTTTTTTATTGGCTTCCCCTTAATGACCCAGTACAACAACCGAAACTCTTTCTGCTGATACCTATTGCTGCGTGGCTGTTGGGTACAGTTGCATTTGCAGTGGGACCAGCCGGGATCCTTGCTTTACCAAAGATTTACTGGGCTTATTTTCTTTTTGCTCTAGGAGTTCTAGTCGCGGCTCTGGCTACAGATGTTAAGTACACGGCCTTTTTTGGTGAGTCGCTGAGAAGTATGGGTGCTTTGTCTTACTTGTCCTTGGTAATTATTGCTCTTGTGGCGATGATGAGTTTTAGCGCTGAAAATCTAAAAGCGATTAAAATAATATTTTTGGGTCTCGGCGGAGTGCTCAGCGCTTATGGGTTTTTGCAATCGACCGGTCACGACCCAGCGCATTTCTACTCTGTATTTAGCCCTGTGATAGGAACCCTCGGAAATCCGGACTTCATGTCAGGCACATTAGGAGTTTCTGCCATCGCCGCGCTCTGGGCAGTTCTTACTTTTGAAAAAATCCTCCAGCGCATAGGTGTTCTAGGGTTACTCATTCTCGAACTTTTAGTGATCAAGAAGACTGCATCAAGTCAAGGGTTTCTAGTGCTTGCTGTTGGACTAGTTTTTTTATGTGTAGCAATCGCTTGGCAAAAACGAAAAGCATTTGGCATTGCCTCTCTAGCAACTTTTGCAGTATTGGCGATACCAGTAATTCTGGGGCTTTTGAATAAAGGCCCATTTGCTTCAAGGATTTATCGAGCAACCCTTCAGAATCGATTTGATTACTGGCACTCAGCTATTGGCATGGGTAAGGCTCATCTGCTTGCCGGTGTTGGCCTTGAACGCTTTGGAGACAGCTATTTTCAATACGCGCCAACTATACGAATTTCTCAAACGCAACAAACTGATAACGCGCATAATCTTTTCTTGCAGTTTTTTGCCACTGGAGGCCTCATACTTGTTATTCCATATCTTTTATTGATCATAGGAATTGGCTGGATTTCGGCCCGCGGGATCAAGAATTTTGAAGGTAAGGAGCGGATTGACTTCATCGCCATACTCTCGATGTGGGTTGGGCTATTAGTAGTCTCTTTAATCTCTATTGACAACCTGGGAGAAACTATTTGGTTTTGGATTCTTGGTGGAGCGCTCTGTGGAGCAGCCCTCTTGCAAAAATCGACCAAGGAAAAGCCCACTCATCTGCAAGTGGGTGCGAACACTCGAAGCGAGTTAAAGGCTCGCCAAGGCCGCTCTACAAGCAAGAAAAACCAACGGGACTCACCCGTCATGTCGCCCATGCGAATTTCCTCGATTGCGCTGGTTGTGATTGCATTTTTTGCTGTGATACCTCAACTTCAGATCTCATCACAACTAGATGACCTTCGTCATAATAAATCCAAACTTGATCGGGCAGGCTATGTGACCAAGATAAAAAGTGTGGCAGATAGTCGATTTAGCAGCACACAGGCAGAAATTTTCCTAGTGGGGTTTGCATCCACGATCCAAGAAACTGATTTGGCTATTGCATTGGCGAAGAAAATTGTGGACTCCGACCCTCGCTCCTTTGCTGGTAATTTCCTCGGGGCGCAAGTAAGCGATGCCGCAAAGAATTATCCAGAAGCTATCGCTTTCCGCGAGCGACTTGCCAAATTAGACCCAGCGCAACCTGATAATTTATTTCAACTCGAGAAGGACTATCTAGCGATAGGAAATCGAGAAAAGGCTTTGCAGCTATCAAAATTGATTAGCGCAATGGTTCCTGGAAGTCGCCTCCAGGACTCTGCTACCGCTGCGACTCTGGGATAGAATCAAATCCATGAAATTTTCTAGCCAAGCAAGCGCAGTAGTTGCCACCGCGGAGAAAATAACGGGAATCCAAAGACTTGTTCTCGTTACGGGCGCTTTAACGACGATGTTTGTGTGGACTGGGCTCTCGGATCCGGTCAACCTACCAAAGATGTTCATAGTTGCAGTTCTCGGAGCATGGATATTTGGTGCTGTCGTGATGGGCACCATAATTTCTCGAGGCAAAAACTTCACCTTAGGCAGTTTCGCTGTAGTTCTTTTTGCAATCGGACTCTTTATATCAACCTTGTCCACCGATAATAGATACACCGCATTTTTTGGTGCCGACATGCGAAATAACGGATTCTTTTCCTATTTTGCATTAGCAACATTGATGGTTGCGGCCATGATGAGTTTCCGCCTTGAAAATATCAAACATGTGATGCTTGGATTTAACGTGGTAGGACTCTGGCTTACCGCTTATGGGTTTATTCAGTTGTCCCATAATGATCCTTTGCCTTGGGTCAATGCCTATGGCCCCATTATTGGGACGCTAGGTAACCCTGACTTTGTTTCCGCGCTCCTGGGCTCATCTGCGATTGCAATGTTTTGGTTTTTGCTCTCTGCCACCACGATGTCACGACGACTAATTACCGCCGCCGCACTTCTGGCTGAATTGTTCATCCTTTATAAAACTGGCTCGATCCAGGGACTTGTTGCATTTGTTGTAGGTCTTGGACTAATCAGCCTCACAAGAATTCTGCAATGGAATAAGAGAGTTGGATTATCAGGAATAGTTTTCGGCTCGATTCTTGCAACTCCCATTTTATTAGGCCTCTTCGGTATGGGTCCACTAGGAGAGAAGTTACACAGAAGTTCGGTTGGGATTCGCCAAGATTATTGGAGCGCAGCTATTCATATGTTTAAGGCGCACCCCCTATTTGGTGTGGGTATCGAAAGATTTGGTGAGAACTACTTTCAATATGCCCCCGCTATTAGACAAGTTCAAACCCAAGCGACAAATAATGCTCATAATGTATTTCTTCATTTTCTAAGCACGGGCGGGCTAATTCTACTATTACCTTATTTAGCATTGCTGGCGATTATCGCCTGGACCGGTCTCCGAGGAATTTGGAGAACTCGGGGACATGTTCAAATCAACTTAGTATCACTCTTCGCGATTTGGATTGGCTTGGCGTTGATTTCTTTCATCTCGATCGACAATATTGGTGTTGGCGTATGGTTTTGGATTTCAGGTGGCGCGCTCTATGGCGCATCGCACCAATCCCGGAGTGCCACCGGTAATGATTCAAAGATTCTAAGTCAGAATGGCCGAGGGAAAACTAGTTCACATAAAAGCAATTTCTCTTTGATGACACCAGCAGTATCATTGATTTTTTCAATAATCGCTTTAGTTATTATGATCCCAGCATGGAAGGCTTCCACGGCGCTGCATATTGTTTTCTTCAATAGGGACGGCTTAAATGCAGAACAGTACGTAGCACGGCTTAAGGAAATTGCCGCGATCCAGCCTAACAATTTACAACTTCAGTTTAGTACCGCAAATCTTGCACTGAAAGCCAATGGTTCAGAGATGGCTTTGTCCTATGCTCAAAAGATTATCAAAAAGGATCCAAGACCATATTCTGCATATCAGCTTTCCGCACTTGTAAACGAGGCAATTGGGAAGCCACAAGATGCTATTCCGTTCCGTCTAAAAATGCTGAGATTGAATCCTAATGACAATACAATATTCATGGGAATTCTAGAAGATTACTTGAAGCATAAGGATTTCGACAAAGCCAAGTCTCTTTCTCTTGCTATTTCAAAAGAAAATCAACTTTCTCGCCTTGAATCAATTGCCAGCCTTTTCGAGAAGTATCAACTATTTGACTCGGCAGTCATCTATCGAAAAAGAGCATTCGAATTAGATTCTAGTAATTTAGAGAGAGTGTTCCCATTAATGAATGACTATATGAGTTTAGGTGACAATTCAGGTGCAATAACTTTGGCTCAAAAGGTTGCACAAATTCAACCTGGATCCGAATACGAAGCGCGTGCGTGGGATGCTTCAAGGCTATTCACTAGGTCGTTGCCAATTAGACAAAAAGCATCTGCTCTCGATCCTACGAATTTATCAAAGTTGAATTCACTGCTCTGGAATTTTATGAATGTCGGAAATTCGAGTAAGGCTCGCGATATAGCTTCGGAAATTTCAAGACTCAAGCCTGGGAGTTCCGAGGAAGCCGACGCATTTGAAAACAGCGGGCAGTACTCTCGTGCGCTCTCCTATCGAGTTCAATTCTTAAATGCCCATCCTCAAGATCCCGGTGCGCTTCTTAGCTTGGCATCTAATTACATGAAGTCGGGTCAACGTGCTTTATCGCTCCCACTGATCGAGAAAATTCAACAGGTAGCACCAAGTAGCATCTGGTCGCAATATGCTCAAGATTTACTCAAAGGATAGGGTTCTCACCATGCCTGAACGCGATAAAACTATTGCCATTATTGGACAAGGCTACGTTGGTCTTCCATTGGCAATGGCAGCGATTGGCGCTGGTTGGAGCGTTATTGGGGTTGAGAATTCTCCTGCTAAGTTCGAAGAAATTTCTCGCGGGAGTAGCCCTGTTGAAGATGTAGCAGATTCGCTAATACAAGCTGGACAAAAGTCCGGGAAATATAAGGTTTCAAATTCGAGTTCCGCCGTAAAGGATGCCTCTATTGTCATCATCTGTGTACCAACCCCGTTAGATGAAAAACGTGCTCCAGATTTAGCTATTTTGGAATCAGCTGTTAAGGGGATCGCACCTCACCTTGCCTTTGGAACTCTTGTGATTAGTGAATCTACTTCATATCCGGGCACAGTCAGAGATGTTGTAAAGCCACTAATCGAAAAGCTTAAATCAGCACCCGATGTAAAGATTGATATTGCTGTTGCACCAGAGCGGGTTAACCCTGGCGATGCTAAATACCACCAAAAGAACACACCGCGTCTTGTTGGAGGATTGGATGCTCAATCCACCACAAGGGCCGTTGATTTCTACTCTACGATTTGCGATCAAGTGGTCCAAGTTTCATCACCTGAAGTGGCTGAAACTGCGAAGCTCCTTGAAAATACTTTTCGTCTAGTTAACATTGCTCTGGTAAATCAACTCGCGCAATTGTGTGGAGATCAGAATATAAATGTGCATGAAGTAATTGATGCCGCCGCCTCTAAGCCCTATGGGTTTATGAAATTCACTCCAAGTGTGGGTGTGGGCGGACACTGCATTCCAGTTGACCCCATGTATTTATCGTGGTGGGCAGAAAAGAACGGCAAGAACGCATCCATAATCGAGGAATCTGATGAAATTAATCTTGGTATGCCGATTTATGTTGCTAAACGTGTTCGCGAATTACTTCCCTCAACTGCTAAAAGGAAGCGTGTGTTGATTCTTGGTGTTGCCTACAAGCCTGGCGTCAAAGATGTTCGCGAAACCCCTGTCACAGCACTTCGCAATGATTTGATTTCACATGGGTGTGAAGTTGCTTGGATTGATCCGCTTGTCTCAGAGTGGGAAGGACTCAAGCCTGCAGATGCTTCATGGGAGTGCGATGTGGCCGTAGTTGCAACGGCGCAACCCGGTTTGCCTATTGCCGCTATTGCAGCACGAGGGGTTCCGATTTTGGATTGCACTGGTGTATTTAAAGACCTACCAAATGTGACGCGACTTTAAAGCAGAGTGGCTATTTATCCTCTAGGTCCTTGGCAACATCACGAATAATAGTTTCAAGATTGCGTGTCGGCGCCCACCCAGTTAGGGCTTTAATGCGATCAATATTTGGAACTCGGCGCTCCATATCTTCGAAACCTGGCGCGTAGGCATCTTCATATGATTGATAGACAACCTTGCTTTTCGAGCCAGTGATAGCAACAACTTTTGCCGCTAAATCGTTGATAGAAATTTCACCGCTATTTCCGATGTTGACCACTGTGCCAATTGTTTTCTCTGTGCCGGTGACTTTGATAAGTGCCTCAACAACATCGGCGACGTGGCCAAAGCAGCGAGTTTGCTTGCCATCCCCGTAAATTGTGATGTCCTCATTGGCGAGCGCTGCGGCGACAAAGCGGGGAACAACCATTCCGTATGCGCCAAGTTGGCGAGGACCCACGGTGTTAAAAAAGCGCACGATACGCGCCTGCAAACCCTTCTCTTGCCAGTAAGCAAAAGCCAAAGTTTCATCCAATGCCTTTGCTTGGCTGTAGGACCAGCGAAGCATTAACGGGGATCCAAGAATTCGCGAGTCATCTTCTTGTAACGAATCGGAAACATTCTTTCCGTAGACTTCACTACTGCTTGCAACCAAGACTGGTTTGGAAAACTTGTGCGCGGCATCAAGGACATTTTCTGTTCCGCGAACATTGGTCATCAAACTTTGAAGTGGCCGCTCCAGAATATTAAATACACCAACAGCTGCAGCTAAGTGATAGGTAAAATCGGCCGCTCCGACTAACTTCTCGACAATTGCAGCATCAAGAACTGAGCCTTCGATAAAGGTCAGCTTCCCGGTGGCCTGGGCGCTATCAAGGTTGCTCATTCGACCGGTCTCGAGGTTATCCAGCACCGTGACACTATGGCCATCGGCGATGAGGCGGTCAGCGAGGTGGGAGCCGATAAATCCAGCCCCGCCAGTCACAAGTACGCGCATGAGCCCAGCCTATTGCCTCATGGGCACGCTCAGAGCCTTTGAATACGTGCCTTTATCCCTTACCGATGGGGATTTGTATCAGCGAGCAATCGTGGCTCGACCCAATGTTTCGGCGCCATGGTGTCAGCTTCGGTAACAATTCCCTGCCGCCCTTGTACATGGGCGACCGAGTCAATCAATGGGCCTGTCCCGTCTCAACCAAACCAGCCTCCTTCAACGCTGGCCAACTGTGCGCCTGAGCCCAGCAAAGGTTCACCTAACTCTCAGGAAGATGGAGTTACCTAGCGCCATGTCCGAGCCAACGCGCAGCACCAAAACAGCAGGGGTCGATTGGGCAGCGCTGATTACTGGCCTTGGCCTTGGTCTGACGATCGCGTTGCAACTGACGACTCTTCGCAAATCTGACATTTCATCGGTGTATTCATCTATCAATTCACTCTCACGATTGTGCGCACTTGTCGGAACTTATTTTGCACTTCTTGGAATATTGCTCGTCGCTCGCATTCCGTGGGTCGAACGCGGAGTCGGTCACGATCGTCTAGTGACATGGCATCGCAAACTTGGACCGTATTCACTCTTCCTCGTGGGATTTCATGTTCTCTTTGTCGTCTTCGGTTATGCCGGTCAAGATCACCTCTCTCTCATTGTCGAGTTATGGCGCCTTCTGCACCAATTCTTATGGATGTGGGCAGCCCTTGCCGGATTTATTTTCATGATGGCTGCAGGGATAAGTTCCTATAAGAAGGCTCGCGCCAAAATGAGTTATGAAACGTGGTGGCTAATCCATATTTATACTTACCTTGCAATTGGACTTTCCTTTATGCATCAAGTTCTCAACGGCCCAATGTTTATTGGCCACCCACTCAATCGTGCCTACTGGACTGCCCTCTATATAGTGATGGCATTTAGTATTGTGGTTTGGCGACTTGGAATTCCAATCGCTCGATCCGTTCGTCATAATTTAAAAGTTGAAAAAGTAGTTATTGAGGGCCCTGGAGTTATCTCAGTTATTATGCGCGGCCGTAAATTGCATAAATTGGCGGCAGAGGGCGGACAATTTTTTGGATGGCGCTTTTTTGCACGCAACCATCTTCTTATGTCGCACCCCTATTCATTGTCAGCAGCGCCCACCGAACATCTCTTACGCATTACCGTGAAAGATTTGGGTGATCATTCGCGCTCCCTGGCATATCTCAAGCCTGGTACACGCGTTTTCGTCGAAGGTCCCTACGGTGCATTTACTGCAGGACGCTCATCCCGCCCTCACGTTGTATTAGTTGGTGGCGGTGTTGGAATCACACCTATTCGCGCGATCATGGAAGAGTTTCGCGACGGGGTCCAAATGGACGTTATTTATCGGGCCTCTCGCGAGGAAGACCTAGTTTTGCGCGACGAGCTCGATTACTTGGCTAATCAATCCGAGGACACAATTCGAGTTCATTATTTAGTTGGTCCTCGCAAGCAACACCCTATGGATGCTAAGACTTTAAGAAAACTTGTGCCGCGCTTTGCCGATTCTGATATCTATATTTGCGGACCTGGCCCACTCGTTGAGGCAGTCCGTTCTGCCGCGCGCGATTGTGGCGTTCCAAAGAACCGTTTCCACGATGAAGCTTTCGCTTTCCATTCCGAGTGAGGGTTGAAATGAATAGTCGCACCGCACCCTCGGGACTAATTAAGGCATCTCTCAGGTTTCGAGACCACAGTGCCCCTATGAAACTATCCGCGGCGACCTTTCAGGGGCGCTCGGTAGTTCTCCATGTAGAGGAGGGGAGAGTATGAAACGCGCGTTGCTGATAGCAGGTGGCACCATCGGCGGCCTCGGTGCAGTTTTATCGATCACTCCACCACAATTAAACACAACAAGTATGGCTGGGTTAGCGGGCACAACTGCTCCAACAAATATGCCAGCTCCTGCAAATACATCATCGATGGCTTCATCGAATTCCTCTGGTCAACAGAATTCAACGTCGTCAACCGCGGCGCAATCAACTTCTACCTCTTCTACCTCTTCGACATCAACGACAAAGGCTGCAACTCAAAAAGTTGCCAAGAAGTCTTCCGCAGCTAAGTCCGCCAATTCAACCGCAAAGAGTTCGGCAAAGGCTGCATCAAACTCTTCTACTAATGCCACGACTTCTTCAAATGGAGCCTCTGGTAATTCAAATTCGTCAACTACTAATTCAAATTCGTCGGCAACTAACTCAAATTCTTCTGCCTCAGTGACCGCCTCTACTCCTACCCCTTCATCAACCCCTACGAAAACGGTTGAACCTGCCCCTACAAAATCTGCAGCTCCAACACCTGTTGAACCAACAACGCAGGGGGTGAACGGGGATTTCACAGGCACAACGGTTAATGTTGGTTACGGAAACGTGCAAGTTCGCATCACTGTTAAAAATGGCAAAATCACTGACGCCCAAGCCTTACAAGCACCTAATGGACGAAATGATCGTTTTACCAATTACGCAGTTCCAATCCTTCGCCAACAAACGTTGGCAGCGCAATCGTCGAAGATTCAAGGCGCCTCCGGTGCTTCTTATACTTCGTGGGGCTGGTACACGTCGCTGCAAGCAGCCCTAGTTAAAGCCGGCATGTGACATCATCAGCGCGTGGCACATCTCTCCGCTGAAATAGAAGTGTGGGGAACGGTCCTTTATTTAGAGATCGCATCCCCCATCGACAATCAAGGAGCACTCAGCGCTGGCATCGAAAGGGTGCGCGAATTTACAACGCACGTCGATGGAGTCTTTTCTACATATAAAGAGAATTCAACCGTTTCGCAACTGCGCCGAAATGAAATTACCATCGATCAAACATCCGATGAAGTTCGCGATGTGTGGCGAAGGTGTGAAAGTGCAAGGTATCTCACTGACGGAGCATTTGATCCATGGGCGATTGAAGGTGGATTTGATCCTTCAGGCCTTGTTAAAGGTTGGGCAGCAGATCGATGCGCTGAAATTTTGTTGGCCAATGGTGCGGTGCATGTGCAAGTCAATGCTGCAGGCGACATTTCTCTGCGCGGCGGATATCTAGAAGGCCAAAGCGTCTCACCGTGGTCGATAGGTGTGGTTAACCCTGAAATCCGTAAAGAGATTTTGCAAGTATTTAAAATTACCGATGGTGCAATTGCAACAAGTGGAACTTACGAACGTGGTACACATATTTTTGATCCGCATTCAGGCTTGATTGCAATCGGCGCAAAGTCCGCAACAGTTTTGGGGCCAGATGGCGCTATGGCTGATGCACTCGCAACCGCACTCATGGTCGAAGGTAGGGACGGCGCAATGTGGTTTTCGCAACCAGAATTAGTGCAATATTCAGCGTGGGTTATCGATCGTCAAGAGGATATCGCGTGGAGTGTTGGACCTGACATAGGGCAGGATTAAGCCATGGTTGAAACTACTGGAGGCTTTACTAGCGCTGGTCTAACGCTAGAGGCACAGACACTCACGTTGCCTTCGCTTACCGTTGCCGATGCACTAGAACTTGGCGAAATTGTTTTACAGCTTGGTCGCGAACGGGCACTTCCAATTGCAACAGAGGTTCGCATTGGCGATTGGACTGTTTTTCATGCATCACTTCCTGGCTCCACCTCTGATAACGATTCGTGGATGAATCGAAAAGCGCGAGTGGTGTTGGCAACTGGTAATTCGACAATTCACGAACGCGTTTTAGCTGAAGAGAAGGGCAGCGATTGGTATGCCGCAACAGGTTTTTCTGAAGATCTCTATGCCATTCACGGCGGTGGCCTTGCACTCAATGTTAAAGATGTCGGCTTTGCTGGAGTGCTCCTGGTAAGTGGTTTGCCGCAAATTGAAGATCATCTCCTTGGCGTTGAAGCGATTGCGGAATTTTTAGCTCGCAAAGGCGAACTTGCGTGAGTATCTGGGTCTGCGGTGAAGTCTTAATAGATCTCCTACCCGTTGGCCCAGTAGTTGGCGGTGGTCCTGCAAATACTGCTCGCGCTTTAGCTCGCCTTGGTAACGATGTGGAATTCATTGATGGAATCTCGAGTGATGAGTATGGGGTAAGTGCACGTAAAACTTTGCTGCGAGATGGTGTGAAATTAAGTCATGTTCATACAAGCGAAAAGCCAACTTGCACAGCGAAAGTAACCCTTGATAAATCCGGAGCCGCTTCTTATGAGTTCTTAATTGAGGCAACTGCAACATTTGATTTCAATCCAGCATGGCTACCAGATCCATCACGGCACAAACCTAACCTGCTCCACATAGGGACTCTTGCAACAATTGTTGAGCCTGGCTGCTCACATGCCTTTCAATGGGCGCTGGACGTAGCTGAATTTGCACCGATAGTTTTTGATCCAAATATTCGCCCATCCGTTATCAACGATCGAGATACCTATGTTGCATCGGTCGAAAAATGGGCAGCCATTTCAACGGTGGTCAAACTCAGCGATGAAGATCTGGGCTGGCTCTATCCAGGTCAAGACCTCATCGATGTGGCACGCAGATGGGTTGGCGACGGGGTTGCCATCGTTGTCATCACAAAGGGCGCCACAGGACTTGTTGCGATCACGGCCGATGAGATGGTGGAAGTAAATGGAGTCACAACGAAAGTCATCGACACAGTCGGTGCTGGTGACACAGTCGGTGCAGTGATCGTGGATGCAATTGCGAAAAACGGAGTTTTAAATTTGCATGGTGAGGCATTGCGCTCTTTATTGGATTGTGCGGCGGTCGCTGCTGCAATAACCTGTAGTCGTGCTGGGGCCCAACCTCCAACGCAGTATGAACTTGCTGATGCACTCGAAGGGCGGAAGTGACATGGAATTTATCGATGATGCAGAGTTTCAAATTGCTATCGATCTTGATCAAGGCGCGCGCATCGCATCATTGAAATGGCGCGATATGGAATTTGCAGTTCCTTTTCGTGGCGAGGTAACAACGTGGGGTTGGTATTCATTATCCCCATGGGGTGGACGAATTCGAGATGGAATTATCAAAAGTCCAACAGGTGAAGAATTTCAACTCCCAACAAATCTCGATCCTCCGCATGCAATGCATGGTTTTGGATTTACTTCATCATGGCGGGAAATCGGTCCAGGACGTGCGCTTTTAGAGTTTCCACCTCCCTACGGCGGCGCAAGCGTTGAGCAAACAATTGAAGTTCTAGATGATGCCGTGCGCTGGAGTTTGGAATATGACCCTGGAAAGTGCAACCTTCCTGCGTGGCTGGGTTTTCACCCTTGGTTTCCTCGCGATTTAGGTCATGGCGATAGCGCAGAAGTTAATTTTGATGCGGAGGTGATGTTAGAGCGCGGAAGCGACGGCATGATTACTGGAAAACGTGTACCTCCCAGCAAGCAACCGTGGGATGACGCATTCACCCAAATTCGTGGAGTGCCATCGGTTGTCTGGGAAGGCGCTGCGCGTATTGATATTGAATCAGATGCGCCATGGTGGGTTGTTTACACAGAAGATCATGAAGGTGTGTGCATCGAACCTCAAACCGCTCCACCAGATGCCGCCAATTTAGGATTGCTCGGAGAGCACTATCTTGAGGCGCTTTTTTTATTTTCAGAGGATTAAAATGATTGATCGTCAGCACTTAGCTCAATTAAACGCGCTCGAAGAAGCGCGATTTTTGAAACTTCACCCAAAAAGTGGCGCGCTCTTTGAGTCAGCAAAGAAAGTAATGCCAGGTGGAGTACCGATGTCGTGGATGGCCAAGTGGCCAGGTGCCTATCCAGTCTTTGTTGAAAGTGCACAGGGTGCTCATTTTAAAGATGTTGACGGAAATAGTTATATCGATTTTTGTTTAGGTGACACCGGATCTATGACTGGACATTCACCCTCTGCCACGGTCGCTGCAATTGCCGAACAGATGAAACACGGCTTTACCTCGATGCTGCCGACCGAAGATGCGGTAGTGGTGTCACAAGAGTTAGCAACTCGCTTTGGTCTGCCACTATGGCAATTTACTGTGACCGCCACTGATGCTAATCGACATTCGATTCGTTATTGCAGATTAATCACCGGGAAATCGAAAATCATCGTGATCGATAAGTGTTACCACGGCAGCGTTGATGAAACATTTGCAACCCTCGATAGCTCTGGAAATACAGTCAAACGCGAAGGCAACCTTGGTGCACCAGTTGACTTAGATCAAACCACTCGTGTGGTGGAATTCAACGATTTAGTTGCGATGGAAGCGGCTCTCAAACACGGGGATGTTGCCGCAATCTTGATGGAACCTGCGATGACAAATATCGGAATCGTTCTGCCAGGTGAAGGTTATTTAGAATCAGTAGGAAAGCTTGCTAAGAAGTATGGTGCTATCTGGATCATTGATGAAACACACACAATCTCTGTTGGCCCTGGCGGCATGACCGCACTGCATGGCTTGAAGCCAGACATCTTGACTATTGGTAAAGCAATTGCTGGAGGAATTCCTACCGGAACATTTGGGATGACGCACGAGGTGGCTCAGGCAATTAAGGAAAGAACTTCTCGCGAAATTATTGATACAGTTGGCATTGGTTCTACTTTGGCTGGCAACTCCATGAGCCTTGCTGCAATGCGAGCAACCTTGACGCAAGTTCTCACTGTCGCCGCATTTGAAAAGATGGTTGCACTCGGAAGCTCGTGGTGTGATGGCGTTGATCGCGCAATCACTGAATTTAAATTGCCATGGTTTTGTTCTCGCCTGGGCGCCCGCGGCGAATATCTATTTCAAGCCACTGCTCCAAAGACAGGCAAAGAAGCCGCTGATGCAGGCGACTTTGAACTCGAGCAATACATTCACCTACGCATGCTCAACGATGGCTTCTTAATCACTCCATTTCACAATATGGCTTTAATTTCGCCTGCAACTACTACTGCAGATGTCGAAGCTCACAGTGGGGCATTTCGTGCAATGTGCCTCGACCTAGTTGGTTAATTTCCTATACATCACGTCACGACCCCATTCGCTAAACCCTAAGTTCTTATAGAGAGCGATGGCTGCGAAATTTTCCGCATCAACGTAGAGCATTGCTGACAACAGACCTTGACGACGAAGATGGGCTAATCCAGCCAGCGTGATTGCACGGCCGAGACCTTTGTGCACAAAGTCTGGATCAACTCCCATTGCATAAAGCTCGCCGATTGGGTCATGGTCATGAGTTTCCTCCTCATCGTGTGAATGTGAGTGCCCTCCATGAATCTTTGTCCAACAAAAAGAGATCAACTTTTCATGATCAGTTGTCAGTAAAAACCCCTGTGGGTCAAACCATTTTTCTTGCATTCGATGGCGAAGGTTGGCAAGAGTCCAATTACCTTGTTCGGGGTGGTCGCGAAAGACGCGATTATTGAGGGCAACCCATGATTCATCATCGAGCCCCGGGAGAAAAGAACGCAACGTCATCTCGATGCTGATCTCGGGTAGATGCTCACTGAGAGAACGACGCATTTGAATGACGGTACGAGTGCGCTGGAAGCCGTTTTCGGTGGCTAGTTTTTGAGCGCTCTTCAAATCTCCGTGGGACCATAAACGAGAATGTGGAGCGATGCGATAGATCTCAGATAAAAGGGCGCGACCCAAGCCTCCTGTGCGATGTTGGGGATGAACTACTAACTCAGCACTCGCCCCGGCAACAGTGTCGGTGAGATCCAAATGCGCATAACCAATAATCGCGCCATCTTTTTCAACCACAATATGGCGATCATCTTTATCTCCACCGTGGCGCAGATGTAATACGACATGTTCTGCAATGGGAGGAATTCCGTCTTGATCAGTTGCCGCAGAGATGAGATCCAATACACCCGTTTGTTGGGCTGGGTTGAGACTTTCGAGGTAGGTAATCACTTACTGAACGCGATCTGAAATCAAGCTCTCTTTATGTCCTTGAGGCAAGGTAAAGCGGTATCCAACATTTCGAACAGTTCCGATGATGGATTCAAACTCAGCACCTAGCTTTGCACGCAGCCTGCGAATATGTACGTCAACGGTTCGAGTACCGCCGAAGTAGTCATAGCCCCAAATCTCTTGTAACAATTGCGCACGAGTAAAGACGCGACCAGGGTGTTGTGCTAAGTACTTGAGTAATTCAAATTCCTTAAAAGTCAGGTCAAGGGAACGGCCCTTAATTTTTGCCGTGTACGTACTTTCATCGATTACAACATCTCCTGTGCGAATTTCGCCAGAAGTTGGATCGGCAGCGCTACGGATTGCCATGTATTTACCAATTGCAATTCGAATTCGTGCATCGACCTCAGCCGGACCTGCAGTATCAAGAATTACATCATCGACGCCCCAGTCAGCACTCATCGCAGAAAGCCCACCATCGGTTGTAATTGCAATGACAGGTGAACCAACTCCGGTTGTAGTGAGTAAACGCGTAAGGTTCTTAACTGCAGGTAATTCTCGACGAGCATCAATAAATAAAACATCCATCTGGGGAACGTCAACTAACACGCTGGCCTCAGCGGGCAAGATGCGTACTTGATGTTGCAACAAAGCTAAGGCAGGCAACACTTCAGCGCTAGCACCATGCGTGTTTGTTAATAATAAAACGCGGGCCACGGCTGACATCCCTTCATTGGCGAGTATGAACTTTGCAGTTAATAGGACAGACTACCCGCGTGAAATCTTTCGCTCCAATCCTGATTGTTTTAGCGCTAGCTAGCGCCTATAGATTCTGGTATCAGAGCATTCGGGGAAAGATTAAGGGCGCCAAACCCCTAGGAGTCCGGCTCAATGCAAGCATCCTGGGCCGAGAGTTGGGCACGCGAGGAACCTTGGTCCAATTCTCTTCAGCTTTTTGTACCCCATGTCGCGCGACTCGGACGCTATTGGAAAACGTTGTGGCAGGCATTGAAGATGTCACTCACATTGAAATTGATGCAGAAGCAAATCTAGAACTCGTTCGCACGCTAGATATTCGATCAACTCCGACGACCCTGATTCTTAATTCTCAAGGAACTGAAGTTGGGCGGGCCGTTGGTGCACCAAAGCGTGAGCAAGTGCTCACAGCCCTTGCTGCACTTGCCTAACTGACTGCGGATCTATCTTCTCTTGCTTGCCCTCAAGTAGGATCATCACATGGCCGACCAACACGAGTTACGAGATAAGGGATTACGCCTTACTCCCCAACGCGAGCTAGTTCTCTCTGCTGTGCGCGAGCTTGGTCATGCGACTCCAGAAGAAGTTGCTGAAAAAGTTCGCAAGACACATCCCGGAATTAATCTCTCGACTGTCTATCGCAACTTGGAAACACTTGAAAATGTCGGCCTTGTTCAACACACTCACCTTGGACATGGCGGCGCCACCTATCACGCAGCAGAGGAGTTGACGCACCTGCATCTTGTTTGTGGAGTGTGCGGATCAGTAGGAGATGCCCCCATTGATGCAGCAGCAAGCTTTGTAAATTCTCTTTCAGATGACTATGGATTTAAAACAGATGTCACGCACTTTGCGATCTATGGAACATGCTCAGAATGTCTTCCAGCTAACACATAGGCTCACTCGGGAGTAGATTGCACCTATGAGTGCGGTTCTGGTCGAAGACGGTCCCGATAAGGGGGCCATTTGGCATTTTGGTGAACCAACTAAAGAGCAAAGAGCACTCGAAGCAGGAACTGCATGGGCGGATCTTTCGCACTACGAAGTAATTGCCGTAGATGGTCCTGAGCGCCTGACGTGGTTGCATTCACTCACCACTCAACATCTTGAAGCACTTACACCCGCAGTCTGGCAAGATGTTTTAATTCTCGATCCGCAAGGCCATATTGAACATCAGTTTTATATGGTTGATGATGGCAAAACTTCATGGTTGGTTGTCAATCCAGGTCGTTCAGAATTACTTCTTGTGCACTTATTGAAAATGAAGTTTCGCATGAATGTTGAAATTCGAGATGTATCCAATGAATTCGCAGTATTGCGTGCCCCTGGCGTAACCGATGCACTCGGTGGCCCATACGCGCTTGTGCCAAGGACCGAATTAGACGAAATGAAGAAATCCTTCGCCTCGATTGCCACTCAAGTAGGAACATGGGCCCTTGATGCGCAAAGGGTTGCAACTATGCGTCCTCGCCTCGGTTTTGAAACAGATCACAAATCAATTCCTAATGAACTCGGGATGCTCAACAAATCTGTGCACATGAACAAAGGTTGTTACCGAGGACAAGAAACGGTTGCCAAGATCGCAAACCTTGGTAATCCTCCAAGGCGCCTAGTGCTGTTGCATTTGGATGGCAGCGTTGTCACTATTCCGGCAACTGGCGCCGATGTAGAAAAAGATGGAGTTAAAGTTGGTTTCATTGGCACCGTTGCGCGCCATCACGAATTAGGGACAATTGCCCTTGCGGTCATTAAGAGAAACACGCCGACGGATGCAGCGCTGACTATTGATGGAATTCCTGCGGTTCAAGAAGTTGGTTAATACACCAGCGCTTGTGTTGCCTCAGCCGTAATTTCTTCAACAAAGCTGGCCGCACCTGCAATACGAATCCCAGAAATCTGATCTCCATCTTTTATATCCCGTCGCACGGCACATTGCGTACAAAGCGTGACGGTCGCGTTCAAAAGTAACGAGGCTAGTAATTCGTGCAGCGGAGCCGAGTGTGGCAATGAAAACTCTTCGGCTTTTCCTGCGATCGCAAACCAAGATGCTTCGCCCGTGAGCCAGAATGAAACCTCAATACCGCTTGCAAGTGCTGTGGTGGCAACAGAAAATGCTTGTGCAACTCGTTCTGGATCTTCGATTCCAGATGCAAGTTTTACGACTAGTCGGGATGCTCGCGCCATAGTTAAATCCTAAAGGATTAACTCTTTTCACATTGACGGGTAGGCTTGCCAGTATGGAGTTGCAATGGAATTAGTGACCTCAGTTCTACTTGCTCTCTCGGCTATCGTTCTAGGCGTTGGCCTCATTGCGTATGGGTTGAGCGGTTTTCGCCGAAAGGGTGGCAGATAATGGTATTTACGATCCCCGAAGGATTACATGCTGATCTCAATCCACTTGCTTGGCTCATTGGAACCTGGCGCGGTAAAGGTCGTGGCGAATACGAGAGCGTTCCTGCATTTGAATTTGATCAAGAAGTTGTTTTTAGTCATGACGGTCGACCTTTTTTGACGTACTACTCACGGTCGTGGATTATTGATGCCAATGGCGAAGTGATTCGATCGGGAGCATCTGAAACAGGATTTTGGCGCATTAAGCCTGGAAATATTTTGGAAGTTGTTATCTCCCACAACACCGGAATCTCAGAAGGATGGGTGGGGCGCTTCGATGGCCCAAAGATTCAGCTAGAGATGGATCGGTGCTATTTCGCTCCAAGCGCCAAAGTTGTTACGGGTGGTTCTCGACTTTATGGTTTAGTTGAAGGAGAACTCTTTTTTGCATACGACATGGAGGCCGAAGGATATGTGATGCAACCGCACTTATGGTCGACACTCGCACGTGCACATGAGTGATGCGAATATTCCTCCCGTTCTTGCAGAAGTAACTCGTAGCGGAATTGTTGAATCTCAACACAGAGGCCACATGGTTGTATTAGCTGCAGACGGATCAGTCCAGTTCGCTTTAGGAAATCCAAACATTTCCATTTTCCCTAGATCAAGCATCAAATGTATTCAGGCATCTGCAATGGTGCGTGCTGGATTGAAACTCGAACCACGGCTGCTGGCTCTTGTTGCGGCAAGTCATTCTGGGGCAACGATGCATCAAGATGGCGCGCGTGAGATTCTGGCATCCGTTGATTTAGACGAATCTGCACTTCTCAATGCTTCGGATAAACCACTGGGAGATGAGGAACGCAAACAATGGGGCGCAAAGCCTGCAACTGCTCTTGCTCACAATTGCAGCGGAAAACACGCAGGAATGCTTGCAACCTGCGTTAAGAATGGCTGGTCACTAGGAAATTACCTTGAGGCATCGCATCCATTGCAAGTTGCGTGCAGGCAAGAGCTAGAAAATCTGGCGCAAGAGAAAGTTTCTCTCGTCAGCGTTGATGGATGCGGTGCTCCGCTTTTTGTACTTTCTTTAATGGGTCTTGCGCGAACAATTCATGCAATTACTATTTCAACAGACCCAGTCCATGTCAGCGTGCTGCGCGCGTGCAAACAATTTCCAGAAATGGTTGCGGGTGAAGGTCGTCTTACAACTCGCAAGATGCGTGAGATCCCTGGCTTATTTATAAAAGAAGGAGCCGAAGCAGTAGAAGTCGGATCACTTCCAGATGGGCGCACCTTTGTATTTAAAATTGAAGATGGCTCGTGGCGAGCGTTTGGTCCCATCGTGGTGCGTATTTTGGAAAGATTCGGCATCCCTTCAAAAGATGAAGTTACGCCTATTTACGGCGGTAAAGAGGTCATTGGTTCCATTCGCGCAATTTTCTAACGCGGGTAGAATATGAATATGAATGGTCGCATTGCCACTTTGATGGTTCATACATCACCGTTGGATCAAGCAGGTATTGGCGATGCCGGCGGAATGAATATTTATGTTGCCGAAAGCGCCAAGCGCATGGCTGCCATGGGTGTATCCGTAGATATTTTTACAAGGCGAAATCACGGCGACTTACCAAAAAGCATTGAACTAGCCCCCGGAGTGATGGTGCATCACATCGATGCCGGACCAGTCGAAGGCGTAACTAAAGAAGAACTCCCGCAGTATATTCCAGAGCTCTCGGATAAATTTATCAAGGCCCTAGAAGGCAAGAGCGCCTACGACATTATTCATTCGCATTATTGGATTTCTGGAGAAGTAGGAATTCCCGCTAGCAAAAAGCTCGGAATTCCACTGATTCATACGATGCACACAATGGCTAAAGTAAAAAACCTTGCATTGGCAGATGGCGAAACGCCAGAACCTGGTTCGCGTGTTCGTGGCGAAATGGAAGTTGTTGCTTCTGCTCGCGGCTTGATTGCAAACACTGATTCTGAAGCAGCAAGTCTTGTATCTCTCTATTCTGCTTGCCCCGATAATGTGCATGTCGTTAGCCCCGGTGTGGATCTCTACACATTCACTCCCGGACAAGGTCGCGCTGCAGCGCGTAGCGCACTCGGCATTTCACCTGATGCCCAGGTCCTAACATTCGTTGGAAGAATTCAACCTCACAAAGGTCCCGAGTTATTGATTCGCTCTACGGCAGAGATGGTTTCGCATTCACCGCATCTTCGCCGAAAATTGATTGTTTATATTATTGGTGGGGCCTCGGGTGCAGGTGGCGCCGAAGTACAACGCCTTCAAGAGCTAGTGAATTGGCTAGGCATTAGCGATGTTGTTAACTTTATGCCTCCAGTCCCTCGCGCTGAATTGCCACAGTGGTATCGCGCAGCAGATTTAGTCTGCGTTCCAAGTTATAGCGAATCTTTTGGATTAGTTGCATTAGAAGCACAAGCGTGCGGAACTCCTGTCGTTGCAACAGCGGTCGGCGGATTACGCACGGCGATAGCAGATGGCATTTCTGGTGTTTTGGTTGATGGTCATGATCCACGTGCGTGGTCATCGGTATTAGCCCGTTTATTAGTTGAGCCGCAGCGTCGTGTCTTACTGTCTATGGGGGCGATTGAGCATGCATCGCACTTCGGTTGGGACACCACCGCCCGTGGAACTTTAGATATTTATGACCGCGTAATCTCGGAAATACAACAACAGCCCGTGGTTTCTGGCCAGTAAATGGCGCCAATAAATCCCTGCGCAGTTATTGAAGAATTTCTTGATTCTCACTCGCTAGATTTTGAGCAAAAAGACAAAAATACTTTTCTGGTCACTCTTCCTGGTGAAAAAAAACTTGAGACACATTGCGCCTTGATTGTTGGCGACCATTCACTGAGCGTTAACGCATTCGTGATTCGAAAGCCTGACGAGAATCAAGATAGCGTCCATGAATGGTGCTTGAGCAAGAACGCCGGAATGTATGGAGTCGCCTTTGCCATCAATGACGTAGGAGATATCTTTCTTGTTGGTCGCTTACCGTTTACCGCCGTGACGGAACGCGAAATTGATCGCTTACTTGGTGCCATCTTGCAATATTCCGACTCAGCCTTCAATCCACTCTTGGAGTTAGGTTTTGGTTCTGCGATTAGGCGTGAATGGGCTTGGCGAGTATCACGCGGTGAATCTTTAGCCAACTTACAAGCCTTTGAGCATTTGATATAGCGTGCACACTATTGAGAAGATAGCCCCATGCCTTTTTCATTGATTCTCTTGCGCCACGGCGAGAGCGATTGGAATGCCAAGAATTTATTTACGGGATGGGTGGATGTGCCCCTGTCCCCAAAGGGAGAAAATGAAGCCGCTCGAGCTGGCCAATTACTAAAAGATCGTGGCTTACTTCCTGATGTCGTACACACTTCATTACTGCGCAGAGCGATACAGACTTCTAATCTTGCACTGGATACATGCGACCGCCAATGGATTCCCGTACGCAGGTCATGGCGTTTGAATGAGCGCCATTACGGAGCTTTGCAAGGCAAGGATAAGAAGGCCACTCTTGAACAATATGGCGAAGAACAATTTAAGTTATGGCGTCGTTCCTACGATGTTCCACCACCAAAGATTGAACAATCCGACCCTTTTAGCCAATCGGGTGATCCACGCTATTTTGACTTAGGTTCCTTATTGCCATCCACGGAATGTTTGAAGGATGTCGTCGTCAGAATGTTGCCGTATTGGAGCGAATCAATCATTCCGGATCTGCGCACAAAGAAGACCGTATTGGTAACCGCTCACGGTAACTCGCTTCGCGCGCTTGTAAAACACTTAGATGAAATATCGGATGCCGATATTTCTGAACTCAACATTCCAACAGGGATTCCCCTGCTTTACCAACTTAATGAGCAATTCCAACCATTGAAAAAAGGTGGAGAGTATTTAGATCCTGCCGCTGCCGAGACTGCGATCAGTGCAGTTGCAAAGCAGGGCAGAAGCTAGTTTTGATCGGAAGCGTATTCTCCTGTAACTAAGAAATACACGCGTCGAGCAACCGAAACTGCGTGGTCGGCACATCGCTCGTAATAGCGGCCCAGTAAAGTCATGTCGATTGCCGTCTCAATCCCATGTGGCCAAGCGTCATCAAGCAGTGTCAAGAAAAGTTTGCGATGGAGTTTGTCCATTTCATCATCATCTTTTTCAAGCTGCAATGCAGCCTCTAAATTATGTGTAGCTATAACAGTGGTTGCCTTCTCAATAATGCGTTGCGCAACTTTGCCCATTTCTTGAATTGTTAGGGCTAATTCAGGAGGTACGGCAGTAGCCGGATAGCGCATGCGAGCCAATTTTGCTATGTGGTGGGCAAGGTCTCCCATGCGCTCTAAGTCTGCACTCATTCGAAGTGAGGTAACCAAAGTCCGAAGATCTCCGGCGACGGGTTGTTGGCGCGCCAGCAGAGTTAATGTCTTAGCGTCAAGGTCATGTTGCATCTGGTCAATTTGCGTGTCTTCAGAAATAACCTTTTCGGCGACAGCTAAGTCTGCAGTTAATAGCGCCGTGGTTGCAAACTCCATTGCGATACCCACTTTGCGACCCATCTCAATTAAAGTGTCTCGGACGGCATCTAATTCGTCGTGGAAGGCATCGCGCATTTGGGAATACTACCGACCTGAGCCTGCCAATAGGCCGTTGTTAGTGAACAGGAATTGAATGTGGCGTTAAGAATTGGCGTAATGGGGGGTTTAGGCCAAGAAGGTGGGCTGCATTTGGTAGCGAGTCTCTACGATAGGACCGTGTTAAGGCGCCGAAAAACTATCGCACCCGAACCTCCTCAATGGGAGATTCCTGATGGCCTCCTTGAAGTCCTATCACTCGTTGATGCTGAATATTTAGTTTTAGCTCCCGGAGAAGTAGTTGTTAAATCATCTCGGGGCGGCTCTATCTTAACTTTAATTAAAGAAGGACGACTTTCTTCAGATCCGTTGATTACTCTTATTCGTGCCGTGAGGCGTTCAGGTAAGTATCAAGAGGCAACAATTGAATTGCCTCGGGGCCCTGTCGGTGAAGGTACTCATGATTTGTTAGTCCGCGCGACACCTTCTGGACACCAGGGGTTAGTTGTTGCCCTTATCTTTGACGATAGCGAGCTCCGCCGCCTCGACTCAATTCGACGCGACTTTGTTGCCAATATTTCACACGAACTTAAGACACCGATTGGGGCACTTTCCATTCTGAGCGAAGCAGTACTTGGAGCAAGTGATGACCCAGAGGCGGTCACTAAATTCTCCTCTCGAATGCTGGTAGAGACTAAACGTCTCACTGACTTAGTTCAAGAGATTATTAATCTTTCTAGATTGCAAGACGAAGATCCGCTTAAGAATGCACAAGTATTGAACGTGTCCGACATAATTAATGAAGCGATAGATTCATCGAGACTTTCTGCAGAGTCGCGAGATATCACCTTGGTATTTGGAGCTGCAGATAAAAGTGAAGTTTTGGGCGATAGGGCACAAATTGAAATGGCAGTAAGCAACCTTATTGAGAACGCAATCAATTACAGCCCTAACGGAACTCAAATTGGAATTGGTCTAAATTGCGATGATGGGTTAGTCAAAATCTCGGTTAGTGATCAGGGGCTTGGAATAGCGGAGAAGGATCTAGAGAGAATATTTGAACGTTTCTATCGAGTCGATCCAGCGCGCTCGCGTGCAACCGGAGGAACAGGCTTGGGCTTGTCGATTGTAAAACACGTTGTAACTAATCACGGCGGAGATGTTTCGGTGTGGAGCGCAGAAGGATCAGGGAGCACTTTCACGATCCGCTTGCCACTATATGTAGGTCAAGGAAATTCATTAGATCAAGCAACCCATGATGCTGCGGAGGCAAATAGATGACACGAATACTCGTTGTAGAAGATGAAGAATCTTTCTCGGATGCGATCTCATATCTGTTAGGGCGCGAAGGATTTGAGGTTGGCATCGCGGATACGGGCCCTAAAGCAATAGAAGAATTTGATCGCAATGGCGCCGACTTAGTCTTGCTAGATCTTATGCTTCCGGGACTTTCTGGCACAGAGGTTTGCCGTCAACTTCGCTCGCGCTCGAATGTACCCATCATCATGCTGACAGCCAAGGATGCCGAAGTAGACAAAGTTGTGGGGCTGGAGCTGGGGGCGGATGATTACGTCACAAAGCCTTATTCTTCGCGCGAACTTATCGCTCGCATCCGTGCTGTTTTGAGGCGCAATGGGGATGAACAACTTCATGATAACGAGGGACACGTATTGGCGGCCGGCCCAGTACGGATGGATACCGATCGACACTTAGTCTCAGTTGAAAATCAACCAACTAATTTGCCACTTAAAGAATTCGAACTTCTCGAGTTTTTAATGCGCAATTCTGGTCGCGTTCTGACTCGCATGCAGCTGATCGATCGCGTGTGGGGCAGCGATTATGTTGGGGATACAAAAACCCTTGATGTCCACATTAAACGCCTACGCGCAAAGATAGAAAAAGATCCAGCAAATCCGATATACATTCAGACCGTTCGTGGCCTGGGATACAAGATGGAAGCTTAAGCAGTTACCCCTGCATATACGCCAGTTTGTTCGCGCACAATTGCATCAAGTGTCATCTCTCCTGCATGAGAAAAGAAGAGCTTCACTTTCACGCGATTACCAGGTGCAATGTTGAGGTTGGGGAAAACAGCTTTGGCGTTTGAAGTATCACCAGAAAAACGTAGTGGCTGATTTTCTAACATAGGAATTGTTGTGGCTGACAAGGTTGCAACTACATCATTAGCCCCAACTGCTAGTAGATCATCAGATTGTGTGTTGCGATTGATCATCGTTGCGACAAGTACTGCCGAGCCATCAGGTTGAGCAACAAGTAGTAGGCCACTCACACTCAAGTCATTGCCTTGAGTTGTAATTGCGCCTTCAACACCGTCAGTGACTTGTTTCGTCATTGCTGTTGGCGCATCATTGCCCGCAGCACACGAAGTAAGTCCCATTGCTAATGTTGCTGAAAGTGTGATGACTGCGATGGGACGCATTACATACTCCTTGAGTGAGAGTGAAAGTGATCAAGTGAAATGGTGCGTAATTCTCTCATGTCTTCTAAAATATACGAATAACCCTTATTTTGCGCCTATTTACGAGGGTGACTAGAGGCACTAATGGCTGGTATTATTAGCGTCTAACGAAGGGCTTTACATGTCATTTAAGGTAGGCGAAACCGTTGTTTATCCCCATCACGGAGCAGCTCTGATCGAAGCGATCGAGACTCGAGTGATCAAAGGCGAAGAAAAGACCTATCTAGTTCTCAAAGTGGCACAAGGTGACCTCACCGTACGAGTCCCTTCAGATAACGTGGATCTTGTCGGAGTGCGCGATGTTGTTGATAGTGCCGGACTTGACCGCGTATTCAATGTCTTGCGTCAGCCATACACGGAAGAGCCAACCAACTGGTCTCGTCGTTACAAGGCCAACCTTGAAAAATTAGCTTCTGGTGATGTCATTAAGGTCGCTGAAGTAGTGCGCGACCTATATCGCCGTGACCTTGACCGCGGACTTTCAGCTGGTGAAAAGCGCATGCTCTCAAAAGCAAAGCAGATTCTTATTTCTGAGCTCGCACTTGCCGAACGTACAGATGAAGAAAAAGCCGGAGTTATTCTTGATGAGGTTTTAGCTTCTTAATTTCACCGAAAGGTAATTTATGACTCCGCCCAACTCTGACGGCGTCAGCACTCCTTCGTTTCGTACTGGTGTTGGCGTTGATGCGCACGCCTTTTCGATGGATAAAGACCGTGAGATGTGGCTGGCTGGCTTGCATTGGCCTAATGAAATCGGCGTCGACGCACATTCAGATGGCGACGTTGCAGCACATGCAATGTGCGATGCGCTTTTTGCAGCAGCCGGGTTGGGTGATCTAGGAACTAATTTTGGTGTCGACCGTCCTGAATACGCGAAAGCTTCTGGCCTTGCGCTTTTATCTGAAACTTTAAAGAAGATCGAAGCTGCAGGCTTTCGTATCGGAAACGTTTCAGTGCAAGTGATCGCCAATCGACCAAAACTAGGCACTCGCAGAAGCGATGCGATTGCAGCCCTTTCTGGCGCCCTCAATGGCGCCGAGGTATCTATTACGGCGACCACAACTGATGGCTTAGGGTTTACAGGCGAAGGCAAAGGAATTGCTGCGGTTGCATCGGCACTTGTCTATAAGACTTCTCAAGTGTCGCGATAGTCAAAGATAGAATTTGCCCATGAGTTCACTTGCCCTATATGACACTCTTTCTAGAACAATCAACCCATTTGTTCCCATAAAAAATGGCAGCGCTTCAATTTATCTATGCGGAGCAACGGTTCAGGCTCCACCGCATATTGGTCATATCAGAAGCGGCGTGAATTTCGACATTCTGCGTCGATGGATGACCAAGAGTGGCTATGCCGTCACCTTTATTCGTAACGTCACCGATATTGATGACAAGATTTTGCACAAAGCGCACGAAGAAAACTTGCCCTGGTGGGCACTGGCTATGAAGTATGAGCGCGCCTTTAGCGATGCATATGCGGCGCTAAATGTTTTGCCACCTACATACGAGCCTCGCGCAACAGGTCACATCACACAGATGATCGAGTTGATGACAACGCTTATTGAAAATGGAGCCGCATACGCGCCAGGCAATGGTGACGTTTATCTTGAGGTTCGAAAATTGAATTCCTATCTCACGCTTTCGCGTCAAAAGTTAGATGATTTATTACTGGCAGATGATGCTGCAGAGACGTTCAAGAAAGACCCTCGCGATTTTGCACTGTGGAAGGGCGCTAAAGCTGGCGAGCCATCATGGCCAACACCTTGGGGCGATGGAAGACCTGGTTGGCACTTGGAATGTTCTGCAATGGCCTATGCCTATCTTGGAGAATCTTTCGATATTCACGGAGGTGGATTAGATTTAATTTTCCCTCACCACGAAAATGAAATTGCTCAATCAGAGGCCGCTGGTTATGTATTTGCAAAAAGTTGGATGCACAATGCATGGGTCACAACTTCTGGCGAGAAAATGTCCAAATCTTTGGGCAATTCTCTGCAAGTGATGCAATTGCTGAAGAAAGTTCGTGGAATTGAATTGCGTTGGTATCTGGGAAGTGCGCACTACCGTTCAATGCTTGAATTTTCGCAGGCTGCCCTTGATGAATCCGCTACTGCATTTCGGCGAATAGAAAGCTTCTTGAATCGCGCTACTGAGATCCTGGGTCACCAGCCAAATCCTCAGCATTCACAAGCCTTTACTGAGGCGATGAATGATGATTTGGCTGTACCTCTGGCGCTGGCATTAGTTGCTGAATCTTTGCGACTTGGAAATAGCGCTGTGACATCTGGTGACAAGAAAGTGATCGAAACTAGCGCCAATGAGATCCGAGGCGCCCTTGAAATCCTTGGTTGCGACCCGTTTGATCCCGCGTTCGGCTTGTCTCACGGTGGTGATGTGACCGCTGCACTTGATGGGACAATTGCACTTGCTCTTACACAACGTGCTGCTGCACGAGAGCGAAAAGATTTTGCTGCATCTGATGCAATTCGTGATGGCTTGAGCGCCCTTGGAATTACTATCGAAGATACGCCGCAAGGACCACGTTGGTCGATCTCACGTATGGAAGAGCGGTAGTCACATGGCTGGGAATTCATCTCGCAAAGGCGCCGTGCGCGCATCTAAAAAAGGTCCATCCGGCGGTAGCGGTGGCA
This sequence comes from Actinomycetota bacterium, assembly GCA_009698615.1. Lineage (GTDB taxonomy): Bacteria > Actinomycetota > Actinomycetes > Nanopelagicales > Nanopelagicaceae > QYPT01. The sequence continues at coordinate 27,648 of WLPU01000013.1, forward strand.
CAAATAAAAAGCGCCTTTCCGGTAAAGGTCCAACACCAAAAGCCGAAGACCGTCCTTACCATGCCGCTGCAAAGCGTAAAAAAGCTGCATCTAAGGACACAAGAGAGCGAGCGCCCCGAGTTAAGAGTGAGCGTCCAAAAGGTGGTGGCGAATTAGTTGCCGGACGAAATGCCGTTGTTGAAGCACTTCGTGCTGGTGTCCCGGCAATCGAGTTGATTGTTGCACGCAGCATTGATGTCGATGATCGAATTACAGAATCGCTCCAGTTGGCGTTATCTGCACGCCTTCCGATTCGCGAAGTGCACCGGGCAGAAGTAGAAGGTTTATCTGGAAGCAGTCAAGGAATTCTTCTTGCGATCAAGCCTTTTCAATATTCAAGTTTTGAAGAGATTATGCAACGCGCAACATCTCCAAACTTGATCATTGCATTAGACGGAGTGACAGATCCACGAAATCTTGGCGCCGTAGTTAGAAGTGCTGCCGCTTTTGGTGCACATGGGGTGGTCATGACTGAACGTCGCGCAGCGGCTATGACAGCATCAGCGTGGAAGAGCTCTGCTGGCGCCGCTGCACGTTTACCAATTGCTCAAGTAACCAACTTGGCTAGAACCATTGATGCTGCTAAGAAATTGGGCTGTTTTGTTATTGGTTTAGATGGGGATTCGGACCAAACTTTAAGTGAAATGAAAGTTGCAGAAGAGTCACTCATGATTGTGGTTGGAAGTGAAGGCAAAGGGCTTTCTCGTTTAGTGCGCGAGAAATGCGACTTAGTCGTCTCAATTCCTATGCGTGCAACAACTGAATCCCTGAATGCCAGCGTGGCAACATCCATTGCTTTATTTTGGGTTGACGAGCAACGCCGCAAGTAAATGTTTACACGCTTCCTGATCTGCGGTGATTCCTTCTCTGAAGGAATGAGTGATGAAATCGTCAACGGTAATTATCGTGGCTGGGCAGATCGTGTTGCTGACGTCATGGCCAGAGGTAACCCAGGCTTTACATATGCAAATTTCTCAATTCGAGGCAAGTTGGTTCATCAAGTGATCAAAGATCAAATTCCCTTAGCTTTGAAATTTGTGACAGGTCCCGAAACCTTAATTTCCTTTCATGCCGGCGCTAACGATGTTTTGCGACCGAACTACAAACCAGATCTAGTCTTACCTCATTATGCTCAAGCGGTTCGACAAATTGCTGCATCTGATGCCACCGTCATGCTCTTTACGGTGCTGGAGCGAACTGATTCACAAGGAAAATCTGCCGATGTTTGGGCCGCCCGCTTTGGAGAGTTCAACGCAAATGTGCGACGTATCGGAAATGAAGTCGGCGCAATCGTTGTGGATGCAAACGAAGAAGGCTTTCTCGCAGATCGACGTTTTTTGGCAAGCGACAGATTGCACTTAAACGCCATGGGGCATGATCGCGTTACTCAAGGCGTATTAGAAAAACTTAGCCTTGCGTGTTCATCAGATTGGCGTAGTCCATTACCTCCTGCGCAGCCCAAGAAGTGGCTCTTAAAATTGAAAGAAGATCTTCGTTGGTTTTTTACCTTTTTACTCCCGTGGATCATCCGTCGCATCCGAGGAAAATCATCGGGAGATGGTCGCCGCGCTAAGCAATCTAGGCCCATCCCTTGGCCATAGGGGATGCGGGCGATTTAGAAGACCATTGATTTGATGTACGGTGGCATTCTCGTCACCTGTTGTTCATCTGCATTGGAGACCCTTCAACCGTGGTTCATAGCGAACATCTCATTGATCGAGAGCTCAGTTGGCTTTCTTTCGACACCCGCGTCTTGGAACTGGCAGAAGATCCTGCAATTCCCTTACTGGAGCGGGTCAGATTCCTATCCATTTTTTCCTCAAACCTAGATGAATTCTTTATGGTGAGAGTAGCCACACTCAAAAGCAAGATCGAAGCAGGGCACACCAATCACAATACTGCAGGGTTTACGCCAACCAAGTTGCTACAAGCGATTTCGAAAAAATCGGCAGAATTGGTGAAGCGTCAAAATGACTGTCTTCATAAATTACTTCTTCCAGCCCTAGCGCTGGAGGGAATCTCTCTTGTGACCTGGAATCAACTAAATGAAAAAGAAAAAGATGCCGCAACTCGTCTATTCAACGAGCGAATATTCCCGGTTCTCACTCCGTTAGCAGTAGATCCATCCCATCCATTTCCTTATATTTCTGGACTCTCGCTCAATATTGCAGTGATTGTGAAGAATAAGACGACCCAAGAAGAATTCTTTGCTCGCGTGAAAGTTCCTCCAGTTTTGCCCAGGTTGGTAGAGACTGCTTCCAACGAGGGCAAGAGATTTATCCCCCTTGAGGATTTGATTACTGCTCACTTAGATCAACTTTTTCCTGGTATGAAAATTGATAAATGCTTCACTTTCAGAGTAACGAGAAATCAAGATATGGAAATGGATGAAGAAGAGACAGAAGATCTTCTTTCATCCATTGAACAGGAGCTCTTACGCAGACGTTTTGGTCCTCCAGTGCGATTAGAAATTGAAGATGGAATTGAGCCAGAACTCTTGAACAGTTTGGCAGAAGAGCTCGGAATTGAAGAATCTGGAATCGTGCGATCTGCCAGACCTCTTGATCTCACTGCTTTCCATAAAATTGCTGACTTAGATTTTCCCGCATTAAAATTCCCTCCCTTTAGGGCACAAAGCGCATTGGGCTTAGCTGGCGTAGATCCTGAAAACCCCGAGTCTTTTTTTACTGCTATCCGCGCGGGGGAGATCTTGCTTCACCACCCATATGAGTCATTTTCAAGCTCTGTCGTGCAATTTCTAAACTCAGCTGCCCAAGACCCGCATGTCCTAGCGATTAAGCAGACGTTGTACCGAACCTCGGGTGATTCGCCGATTGTTGAAGCCCTGATTGAAGCGGCAGAAGCGGGTAAACAAGTACTCGTCGTGATTGAGATTCGGGCGAGGTTTGATGAGCTAGCCAATGTTCGTTGGGCCAGAAAGCTAGAAGCAGCTGGAGCTCATGTGGTGTACGGATTAATGGGCTTTAAAACGCACGCAAAACTCTCGTTAGTTGTGCGAGATGAGCCCTCTGGACTTCGAAGTTATTGCCATGTTGGAACTGGAAATTACAACCCGAAGACTGCGAGGTTTTATGAAGATCTGGGTTTGCTCAGCGCCGATCCAGTCCTCACGGATGACTTAACAAAACTATTTAATCAACTTTCTGGCTTTGCTCCTCAATCTGAGTACTCACGGTTACTAGTTGCGCCACGAACTCTGCGCTCAGGGTTACTTGCAAAGATTGATCACGAGATAGAAAATTACAAGGCCGGCCTACCTGCCGGAATTCAATTTAAGTTAAATTCTTTACTCGATGAAGACTTTGTCGAAGCCTTGTATAAAGCTTCAAGCCATGGCGTACCAGTGGATTTAGTCATCCGAGGGATTTGCGCATTGCGACCCGGAATCGCTGGACTTTCCGACAACATTAAAGTCCGTTCAATTCTTGGCAGGTACCTAGAACACTCTCGAATATTTCACTTCGCCAACGGAGGAAACGACGAATATTGGATTGGAAGTGCGGATTTGATGCATAGAAATCTGGATCGTCGCGTAGAGAGTTTAGTTCGCCTAGATGCTTTAGCTCATAAGCAGGAGTTACAACGAATTCTCGATTTGAATCTTTCTGAAAATATTGCAAGCTGGCACCTAGCCGATGATGCGTGGACACGAGTCGCGCTCTCAGCGCTTAACGAGAAACTTATCGATATTCAAGACTCAATGATTCAGTATCATCAAAAAGGTAGGTAAAGCAGATGCCAGACACAGCGGACTTTATCCAAGCGGCCGGCGCAGTTCTGTGGCGACGAAATAAAGCTACAGAAATTGAAATTGCCGTGATCCATCGCCCTAAATATGACGATTGGTCTTTACCTAAAGGTAAATTGGAGGCAGGTGAGTCACATATTGCTTGCGCATTTCGTGAGGTCCTTGAAGAAACTGGCGTAACAGCTGTGTTCGGACCCGAGCTTGGTCAAACCACTTACACAGTTGAAGGTGAAAAAAAGATTGCGCGCTATTGGTCTGCACGAGCAACCCATGTTCCTTTAGGCAAACCCGATCCCTTGGAAGTTGACAAGATTCAATGGCTCAAACCAAACGAAGCGAAAAAAGAATTAACAAATAAAGATGACTGTAAAGTCGTAGATTTCTTTCTTGAATTCGGACCTGATACAACTCCACTGATTCTCTTAAGGCACGCTAAAGCTGTTAAACGATTTGATTGGGATGGCGATGATGGTGATCGCCCGCTGGATGTCCTTGGCCAACGTCAAGCTAAGCGTCTATTGCTAAGTTTTTTGCCTTACGCGATTCAAAGTATCTATTCCTCTGATGCGATGCGATGCCTAGATTCAGTCAATCAAATGGCAAAAATTCTGAACTTGAAACTATTATCAACAAAAGATTTAAGTGAGTATGGTTACGAGCAAGACAAAGAGTCAGCAATTAAGTATGTGCGAAAGCTAGTAAAGAAGAATGTTTCAACTTTAGTGTGCAGCCACAATCCCCTACTTCCAGGGATAGTAAAAGAGCTCATTGGAAAGAAGAACTTCAAGAATCTCGATTATGAAAAGTTGAGCCCTGGAGATGCTTGGGTTCTCCACCATCGCGACGGAGAAGTGGTTGCTATTGACTGGGTTTTGGCCCCGGAAGTTTAGCGTTCGTTCCAATCGAGCCATTTAAGAATAACGCCTTCACGAAGAGCCCACGGGCATATTTCTAACTCTGAGATATTTAAATTGTCCATCACCGACTGAGCGACGATGGCACCGGCCACAATTTGCTGAGCTCTAGCACCGGAAATGCCTGGCAATTTAGATCGTTCTTCATTCTTCATCTCGATCAATTTAGGTATTAGGCCTAGGAGGGTATTTGCTTCTAACGCCTGCGGATCGTCTCCGTACCAATGATTAGCTAACCGCGCCAAAGTTCGGAAGGTCTTGCTTGTTGCTACAAAATGGTCTGCATTGTGGCTTCTCAATTTTAGAGGCATTTTATTTTGCAAAGTTTCATCAACATAATTTTGCAAATTCTTCAAACCCTTAGCTGGTATTGTGCCGGCGCTTATAAATTCACGCGTGAGCCGTGCTGCACCCAATGGAAATGAAATTGCGACCTCTGGGCTCTCATCAACACCCGTTGCAAGTTCGAGGGAGCCTCCGCCGATGTCAATGACTAACAGTTTTCCGCTTGACCACCCAAGCCAACGTCGTACAGCCAAGAATGTAATTCGCGCCTCCTCTTCGCCAGAAAGAATTTGAAGGTCGAGTTCATATTTCCTATTGATGGTTGCAATTATCTCTAAGCCATTTTTTGATTCACGAATAGCTGATGTTGCAAATGCAAGAATTTCTTCGGTTTTAAAACTTTTAGCGTGAGCGATGGCACCGTCAATACCTTGAATGAGCAGAGCGATGCCCTCAGGAGTGATCGCACCTTTTGCATCGAGGTATTCCGTGAGCCGAAGTTCCACTTTGTGGTTTGTGGTTGGGGTAGGTCGAGCCCCCGGATGAGCATCTACTACCTGGAGATGTATTGTGTTTGACCCCACATCCAGCACCCCGAGTCGCATGGAGACAACTTACACGCTCATTTGTGTGCACCTTGGCAATCAGATGCTGACATAATGCCCCAGTACCAAATGCCTCCCTAGCTCAGTGGTAGAGCGCCCGCCTTGTAAGCGGAAGGTCGTCAGTTCAATCCTGACGGGGGGCTCCATTCAGACTTAGAATCACTCATCTCGATAAAACAAAGGGGACACGCAAATGGCTAACAAAGAACAAAAGAGCAACGCAAACCAAAAGAAGGAACCAAAACTCTCTCTTAAAGAAAAGCGCGCAAAGAAGCAAGAAAAGAAAGATAAGAATAAGTAATTTTGATTAACGGAAGGGCTTGCTGATGTCTGGACAAGAGCGTCTCAGTGCTTTTCCTCTGGAGTCATTCCGCGATGTATTAGCAGCAAACGGTGAGTTCTCCGCCGCATTTAAAGGGAGCGCTCTCACCGGTTCTGCGGCTAAAGGTTTAGCCATAGTGACGTGCATGGACTCTCGTATTAGTCCATTGGCCTTGGTGGGAATGCAATCAGGAGATGCCAAGATTTTGAGAAATGCTGGCGCTCGCGTGACAGAGGATGTTTTGCGCACATTGGTTCTTGCCACTTACTTGTTAGGCGTGAATCGTATTTTGGTCATGCCCCATACGGATTGTCGAATGGCGCAAAGCGAAGAAGCCGATATTCACGCAACAATCTCTCAAGAATTCGGCGTTGACACGCGCAGTTTGGAATTTCGCACCGTTTCAGATCAACGCAAAGCACTGACTACAGATGTCACCCGTATTCGCTCATATCCACTTTTGCGAAAAGGCGTCACTGTAGGCGGGGCGATATACAACGTCACCACAGGAGCTCTCGAACCGCTCGATTGTTAGTAGCCATGAAATTGCGATTAGTAATAGTGGTGGCAAATGCTGCGGGATGGCTTTCGCGCATTACTAAAAAGGGTAGCGGCGTCATGGTTACCGGGCGAATTATTCTTAAACTGGTACCAAGTGCCGTTCAAACGCTATCCAAGTCAAGAAAAGTAATCCTGATATCGGGTACCAATGGGAAGACAACTACGACATCCTTGATCTATCACGCACTTTCTTCGCAAGGCCCCGTTGTAAGTAATTTTACTGGCGCTAATTTATTTGCTGGGATAGCGGCAGCTCTCAGCAAGAATCAAGCTGCTCCAGTTGCAGTTTTAGAAGTTGATGAAATGGTCATTCCTTGGGCAATGAAACAAACCAATCCTCGATTGATTGTTTTACTTAATCTTGGCCGCGACCAGTTAGACCGGCTCTCTGAAGTGCGAGTAGTGGCACAAAAATGGAAGGTCGCCCTGGCAACTGCTCAAGCACATTGCGCTGTTTTGGCAGATTCTGACGATCCCTTTGTGACTTGGGCAGCACAAGATTGTGTCAATGTGATTTGGTTTACAAGTGGAGCCGTCGGACATATTGATGCATCAACGTGTCCCGAGTGCGGAAAAGTATTGGAATGGAATACGCACTTAACTAGCTACTCGTGCACATGTGGATTTAAGAAACCAAACCCCGAATGGATTTTGAGAGATGGCGAATTAACTGGGCCAAACAATCAAAAAGTTGGGGTGCAAAGTGGAATCCCTGGTGCTGCTGCTTTAGGAAATGCCGCGCGAGCGATCGTGGCTGCAAAGGCTTTTGGCGTACCAATAGATAAGGCTGCGTCAGAAATTGCGAAAGTTTTAAGTGTGGACGGCCGATTTGGATCCTTAAAAATCGGCAGAACTAATTTTCGATTGCTCCTTTCTAAGAATCCTGCGAGCTGGCGCGAGACTTTGGCAACCAGTGCACAAGGACCTAAAGCTGTAGCACTTGTCGTGAATGCAAATACACAAGACGGCAAAGATACTTCTTGGTTATGGGATGTTGATTTTTCTCCACTGGCTAACAGAACGGTGATTGCAACGGGCGAGCGACGCTTAGATCTCTCCGCTCGACTCACTGTGGCTGGAATTAAACACGAAGTATGTGCGGATGAAGGCGCCGCCGCTAAAGTTTTTGGAGCGGTTGATGCTGACATCATCGCTTCATACACCGCATTTCACCGCTTATCTAAGCAGGTGAAACCCTCATGACTTTAACTCTTGTTCATTTACTGCCTGAACTATTGGGCACTTACGGGGACCGAGGCAATGTCGAAATTGCTAGTTGGCGGCTGAAGCAACGAGGGATAGCGCACGAAGTAATCACCGTGCATGCCGGGGATCGTGTTCCAGTTTCTGCTGATTTATATTTCCTTGGCGGCGGAGAAGACGATGCCCAAGTTGCTGCTCGAGAAATTTTGGAACGAGATGGAGCAATGCGCAAAGTAATTAATAATGGAGGTCACATATTTGCCGTATGTGCTGGATTTCAGTTGCTAGGAGCAAGTTTTCCAGCATCTGGCGATCGCACAATCATTGGCTTAGGTATTTTGCCGGTAGATACTTTTGCTGCCACACCGCGATCTGTAGGCGAATTGCTATCAGAATCCACAATTGGAATTGGCATGCTCACCGGATTTGAAAACCATGCAGGTCAAACTGGCTACCTTGACGAAATTCAACCGCTAGGAAATGTTATTTCGGGGGTAGGAAATGCCCAAGCCAGCACCGTTGATGGAGTTGTGACAGATCAAGTGGTGGCGACCTACATGCATGGCCCTGCCTTTTCTAGAAACCCTGATTTAGCAGATTGGGTGTTAGCGCGAAAGGTTGGAGAACTTAAGCCACTTGCTGCGCCGATATTTACCCAACTCCACCAAGAGCGAGTAGCAAATATCAAATAATCTCTGGATTAGTCCTGCGGATGGGCATGCGCGTGATGGGCGCCGAAAGATCTACAAGGAATTGTTTGATCACCATTTGAGTGAGTTCAGGTTTTTCTTTGATCACGAAGTGTGAAGTGCCTGGAATAACTGCGAGTTGTCCTTGCGGAATTGCTTCATAGAGTGCGCTCGTGTGTTCCAAACTAAAGGGTTCGTCATCGCCAGCTAAAATGAGTGTAGGACATGTAATTTTTGCAAGGTCACCCGACGTCATTGTTGGTTCGGAATTCCAAATCGCCAGCATTCTAGATTGCTTACTATCAATTGTTTCTGGCGCATCTGGAGAGCGCATTGCGTATTCGACTCTGTCTTCATCGCTAATTGTCCAGGCTGGAATTGGTTTACCACCCGAGTTGTGATGATAGTTGGCGCCCAGGGCCACAATCGATTTCACTAGTTCGGGTCGTTGGATAGCGATCATCAAAGCGATGATTCCTCCATCACTCCAGCCAACAAGGTGTGCCGGTTCTTTCACTATATCTTCAAGATAGGCAATCGCTTCTGCGCATTGGAAATCAAAGTGCAAGCTATTGGGTTGATCCGCGGTTCTACCTTGTCCAGTTCTGTCATAGGCAAAGACATGGTGTTTGGATTCAACAGCAGGCAAAACGCAGGTGTCCCAATCTTCCGTGGCACTCAGGCCACCATGCAAAAGTACAAGGGCTTCACCATTGTTAGCCCACTCATAATTCCAAACTTGGTGACCACGCAAATTAATATATGAAGGCATTTACATTGAGTCCATAATGTGACGATTTCCACGGTCGAAGGTGAGGTAATTCCACATCCAGTCGGCAACGGTCAGCACTTTATTTCTTCCACCCAATAAATAGAAAAGGTGAAGTGTCAACCATGCAGACCAGGCTAGCGCACCGGCGAACTGTAGATTCTTCACTTCCACCACAGCTTTGTGTCGACCAATTGTTGCCATCGAACCCTTATCTTTGTAAACAAATTTTCCCGCTTGTTTTCCTTGTGTGATTGCCATAATTTGGCGCGCCACCCATCGACCTTGTTGCATCGCAACAGGAGCAACCATGGGTAAGTAGCGACCATTTTCACTTTTTGCGCCAGCGATATCTCCAATTGCCCAAATGTGGGGGTAGTGCTGAACTTGAAGAGTTTGCTCAATGTCTATTCGTGTGGAGGTAACCGGCATGTTGAGTTGCTTAGCTAATGGCTCGCCCTGTACCCCCGCTGCCCAAATAGTCACTTCGGAAGGAATGAAAGTGCCATCTTTGAGTTCGATTTTTCGAGGTTTAATTTCTTTTACTGCTGTGTTGCAGCGCACTTTAACTCCGAGTTTTTCCAAATCCCTCTGAGTGCGAGCAGAAAGCCGTGGAGAAAAACTTGGGAGCAATCGTGGTCCTGCCTCAATCAGATAGATATCAATATGGGCCGCTGCGTTTTCTTGATCAGAGCGCAATGGACCGCGGACAAGTTCTGCCAAGGCGCCAGCCATTTCGACTCCTGTTGGCCCGCCGCCAACAACGGAAATCGAAAACACGGTCTCATCTTCAAAGCGACATAGGTCTTCAAAGCGTCGCATCACCTCTGCACGAATTGTGATTGCTTCAGAAACACTTTTCATCCCTAGCGCATGCTCTTGAACGCCTTTGACTCCAAAGTCAGCAGTGGCCGAGCCCAGCGCAACAATCAAATGATCAAATTCTAGAATTTCGCTGCTATCCAACTTCACTGCCTTGTTCTTATGATCTATCGATAAGGGAGAGCCCATACGAAATGCAACGTCTGTTTTTCTCAGTGCTCCGCGAATCGGATAGGCAACGTGGTCTGCAGCTAATCCGGCAGTAGCAACTTGGTAGAGCAGCGGTAGAAATGTTTGAAAATTGTGGCGATCCACAAGTGTTACGTGGGCCTTTCCTGAAAGCGCTTTTGCCGCAGTGAGCCCACCGAAACCCGCACCAAGGATGACAACGCGAGGCTTCTTCATGGCAATTCCTTCCGCAGGCAATTTCAACCTCCCCAGTCTAAGGTTTACGGTATGAATCAGGAGACTGAAAAACGGAGATATCTAGTAACCGGGGCGTCAGGTTATGTTGGTGGGCGATTGGTTCGCGCGCTATTAGATGATCATCAACTCGTACGAGTCTTTGTGCGTGACAAAGGCAAGATTCAAGGCCAACCCTGGGCCAATCAAGTGGAAATCCTTGAGGGGAATGCAAATAACTTAGAAGATCTCAAACGAGCACTTGCCGGTATCCACACCGCATATTACCTATTGCACTCCATAAACCTCGGTCCCGATTTTGATGAGATTGAAGCGCAGATGGCACGTAATTTTGCAATGGCGGCAAAGAATCAGAATGTCCAGCAAATTATTTACTTAGGTGGAATTGCTAACGATAAGAAAACAAGTAAACACCTGGCTTCACGTGCGCGCACTGGAGAGCAGTTGGCGACCCAAGGTGTTGCAGTGATGGAGTTGCGCGCAGGAATCGTGATCGGGTCGGGTTCCGCTTCTTTTGAAATGCTGCGCCACCTCACTCATCGATTGCCCATTATGACGACTCCGAAATGGGTTATGAATCGCACGCAACCAATTTCTATCAGAGACGTGCTTTGGTATTTGCGAAAGAGCGCAGAGTTAACAACGCCAGTTAATAAGGTTTTTGATATCGGAGGCCCAGAAGTACTTACCTATGCGGGCATGATGCAAAAGTTTGCCAAGATCTCCGGGTTACCTAAACGTTGGATTATTAAGGTCCCAGTTCTTACACCAGAACTATCTAGCTTGTGGATCGGCCTAGTAACACCTGTGCCAACAGCCCTTGCGCGACCGCTAGTTGGCTCGCTCATTAGCGAAGTTGTTGCTGACCCAAAGAAAAGTATTGATGCACTTATTCCGCCACCACCAGAGGGGCTGCTGAACGTAGAACGTGCAATTGAATTAGCGTTGAGCAAGATATCTCAGCACACTGTCGAAACTCGATGGTCTGATGCTGGAATCGTGACCGCGCCCTGGCAAAAAGCGCAGGGAGATCCAGACTGGTCTGGTGAAATGTTATTGCGTGACAAACGCGAGATTCTTACGCAACTTCCGGCAGCGCATGTGTGGAAACAGATTGAATCAATTGGCGGGGAAAACGGTTGGTATGGCGCTGGGTGGCTTTGGTTTTTGCGAGGGCTCTTGGATCGACTTGTTGGCGGAGTGGGATTGCGGCGTGGAAGACGAGACCCTGATCATTTGCGAGTGGGTGAGAGTTTAGATTTTTGGAGAGTGGAGGCACTTGAAAGCGAGAAACTTTTGCGTCTTTATGCTGAAATGGTTTTGCCAGGAAAGGCGTGGTTAGAGTTTCGGCTCAATGAGGTTGACGGGAAAACCCAGATTACGCAGGAGGCAACATTTGCTCCGCATGGACTAGGTGGGCAACTTTATTGGTATGCGGTTCTTCCTTTTCACGCTTTTATTTTTCCAACAATGTTAAGAAATATCGTCAAAGAGGCGTCACGACAGATGAAGAAGCAAAAGTAACGAGTACAACCACGTCGGTAAGTGCCAGTAACAAGATGAGAACAAATCTGGCTTTCATTGGAACCGCAAAAAGCGCGATAAATGCCAAGGTTCCGATGATGAGTGAGAATCTAAGTCCAGTAACGGATGTAAGAATTATTGAGACACACATGAGCGATGTGCCAGCAATGAGAGAGCTCGTGCCGCTTCCGACGCGTTGTGGAAATCCCATAACACCGGCGGAACGATCGCGCTCCATATCCTTGAGAACATTTGCGAAGTGAGCTGCAATTCCAAATAGAGATCCGGTAGCCACCAGCCATAACGGCACTGTGTTGTATTTACTCAAAACGATGCACGAAGGTAGCGCCGCAAAGGCAATGATGTAGGCAATAGGCGAGGCGAGATTAGCTTTGAGATAAAAGTTATAAGCAACTCCACAACCCACACCAAGTAGGTGCACCAAACCACCGCGAATTCCTAGTGGCCCAAAAAATGAAAGAGCGATACACAGCGCAAGTGCGATAAATGTAGAAGTGCGAACTGTAGAGATAGATATCTCTCCGTTTGCGATTGGTTTATGTGCTCGCCGTTGCTCACGATCTGACTCAACGTCGACGAGATCATTTGTCCATCCCACGCAGAGCTGGCCCGTGAAGATGGTTAGCGCGATGACAAGTGCAGGGCCTTCCCACCAGAGGGCAATTGCTAAAAGATAGGAGACCAGACTCACAACAAGGGTTGGCCCAAGGTGTGAGGTTCGAAGCAAGCGCATAGAGAGATTCTCTCGTATCGTGGCAGACTTACCACTATGCATGAGTTCACGCCGGAAGTCGAAGCGCTTGCCCAAGAGGTTTTGGCTTACAGCCTGCATCGACTCAAGAGCGATCCACCTTTGGATGGCCCTCAAAGTGCAGAAAAATTATTTGAATTGGTCGGTAATACCATCACAGGAAAAGGATTAGGCGGCCATAAAGCGCTAGAAGTCTTCACCGAAGTCTTGGCAAAGGCTTGCATCTCTACCGATCACCCACGCAACTTGGCGTTTATTCCGTCAGCCCCCAGTGAGTACGCAAACCTTTTTGATCTTGTTGTCGGAGCAAGCGCACTCTACGGAGGGTCGTGGCAAGAAGGTGCAGGGGCAGTATTTGCAGAAAATCAAGCGCTGCAATGGCTTTCGAATTTAGCGGGAATGCCATCAAGTGCTGGAGGAGTATTCGTGCAAGGCGGCACAGTTGGAAATCTTTCTGCACTTGTTGTTGCTCGCGCGCAAGCAAGAAAGCAATGGCCACACATCACTCGATGGGCAATCGCATGTAGCGAAGAGGCGCATTCATCCATTGTGTCTGCGGCCGAAGTTATGGATGTTGATCTGTTACCAATCGCCCCTGATGCTGGAGGCAAATTGCGGGGCGCCGATGTTGCTCGCGAGATAGATAAGTTTCATGCAAATAGTTCTTCGCGTGTCTTTGTTGTAGTTGCAACTGCTGGCACAACAAACCTTGGCACTATCGATGATCTTGCAACTGTTGGCCAAGCCGCAAGGGAGCGCAACCTCTGGTTTCATGTTGATGGTGCATACGGATTAGCCGCACTATGTTCACCTGCGTTGCGGCCAATGTTTGCTGGCGTCGAAAACGCAGATTCATTTATTGTCGACCCACATAAATGGCTCTTTGCACCATTTGATGCGTGCGCACTTGTTTACCGCAATCCAGATGTCGCACGACAAGTGCATACGCAAAAGGCCTCTTACTTGGAAACCCTTACCGATGATCCATCATGGAGTCCTTCAGATTATGCAATTCATCTCACACGTAGAACTCGTGGTTTACCTTTCTGGTTTTCACTTGCTGCGCATGGTACTGATGCGTATGCAGAAGCGATGGAGCAAACTATGGATGTTGCTCGCGCGGCTGCACAAAAGATTAGAGAACATCCACATCTTGAACTTGTTCGCGACCCAGAACTTTCGGTCGTCGCATTTGTTCGAACGGGATGGTCCAAAACGGATTATCAAAAGTGGAGCGATAAATTATTGGCCGACCAAATCGGATTTATTCCTCCATCATCACATCACGGCCAACCCATCTTGCGTTTTGCGATCGTCAACCCATGGACGAAAGTGGCCGATATTGAAGCGATCTTGGCCACTCTGTAAATCCCACAGTTTTTAGGCACAGTGGTTTAGGCTAATTACATGGAAGAGTCAGCAATGAATTCAGCGCCATCAGCGTTGAGTGAATTGGAATCTCGCATCCTCGAATTTGAACGCAACTGGTGGCAATATGCCGGGGCTAAGGAAAACGCGATCAAAGAGCTTTTCGACCTCACCCCGCCTCGCTATTACCAACTCCTCAACGACCTCATTGACCGGCAAGATGCCCTTATCGCCTCACCAATGTTGGTCAAACGCCTACGGCGTATGCGTCAGGCTCGCATGCAGGCCCGTTCGGCCCGCTAACTTCCGCCAGCCCACCCCTCAGTTTGCCCCGATGGAATGGCTGCTCTAGATTTAGCGTTAGCACTCTAGGGGTGCGAGTGATAAGTGCCCCATAAACAAACAAATAGGAGCAAATAACTATGGCAAAGCAGATTGCCTTTAATGAAGAAGCCCGTCGCGGTCTAGAGCGTGGCATGAACATTCTTGCTGACGCGGTCAAGGTAACCCTTGGACCCCGTGGACGAAATGTTGTCTTGGAAAAGAAGTGGGGAGCTCCCACAATCACCAACGATGGTGTTTCCATTGCTAAAGAAATTGATTTGGAAGATCCTTGGGAGAAAATCGGCGCAGAGCTGGTTAAAGAAGTTGCCAAGAAGACCGATGATGTTGCAGGAGATGGAACAACAACTGCGACGGTATTGGCTCAGGCACTTGTGCGCGAAGGTCTGCGCAACGTTGCCGCGGGATCAAACCCAATGGCACTCAAGCGCGGTATTGAAAAGGCTGTTGAAGCCGTCATCAAGGAACTCAGCGCTATGGCTAAGAACGTCGAGACTAAAGAGCAGATTGCAGCAACTGCATCTATCTCTGCAGCCGATGCAACTATCGGTGAAATGATCGCCGAAGCCATGGACAAGGTTGGCAAAGAAGGCGTAATCACTGTCGAGGAATCAAACACATTCGGTCTTGAGCTAGAGCTCACAGAAGGTATGCGTTTTGATAAGGGCTACATCTCTCCTTACTTTGTAACTGATCAAGATCGCATGGAAGCAGTTCTCGAAGACGCATATGTCTTGATTGCAAATTCCAAGATCACAAACATAAAAGACCTTTTGCCTATCCTCGAAAAGGTGATGCAATCAGGTAAGCCGCTTGCAATCATCGCTGAAGACATCGAAGGCGAAGCACTTGCAACTTTGGTAGTCAACAAAATCCGTGGCACTTTCCGCTCTGCTGCGGTGAAGGCGCCAGGTTTTGGTGATCGTCGTAAGGCAATGTTGCAAGACATTGCAATTCTTACTGGCGCAACAGTTATTTCTGAAGAAGTCGGCCTCAAGCTAGATCAAGCAGGCGTAGAGCTTCTAGGACATGCTCGCAAGGTAGTCATCAGCAAGGAAGAAACAACAATTGTTGAAGGCGGCGGCGATGCTGACCAGATCAAGGGACGCGTCACACAGATTCGTTCAGAGATCGAAAAGAGCGATTCTGACTACGACCGTGAGAAGCTACAAGAGCGCCTAGCTAAATTAGCTGGCGGTGTTGCAGTCATCAAGGCTGGAGCAGCAACTGAAGTAGAACTCAAGGAGCGCAAGCACCGCATCGAAGATGCAGTCCGCAACGCAAAAGCTGCAGTCGAAGAAGGCATTGTCGCCGGCGGTGGCGTTGCACTCTTGCAAGCAGCCAAGATTGCATTCGGCAAGCTCAAGCTTGAAGGTGATGAAGCAACAGGTGCCAAGATTGTTGAAGCATCCGTTGAAGCGCCACTAAAGCAAATTGCTGTTAACGCAGGCCTTGAAGGTGGAGTTGTCGTTGAAAAAGTTCGCCACCTTGAAGCAGGTTTCGGACTCAATGCAGCAACCGGTGAATACGTCGACATGATCAAGGCAGGCATCATCGATCCTGCAAAGGTCACACGTTCTGCATTGCAAAATGCAGCATCGATCGCAGCACTCTTCATTACAACAGAAGCGGTTATCGCCGATAAGCCAGAGAAGAAGGCAGCAATGCCTGCTGGTCCTGGTGGCGGAGATATGGACTTCTAAATTAAGAAGTAGTTAAGCCTGAAAGGCCTCCCGATTACCTCGGGGGGCCTTTCTGCTTTACCCTTACCCCATGGCGCTATTTAAAAGAACTCCTAAGGTGCAGACATTCGATGCACTTGATTTGGCGCGTTCTGCAGTTTTAGAAGATGCCGGCGATCCAAAATTAGTCGGCGAGTACGTGTCTGTTGATTTTGATGACGAAGGACGAATTGCAAGTTATCTATTTGAGGCGTTATTGCCTGCTTATAAAGGCTGGCGCTGGGTTGTCACCATTGCAAAAACTGATGCGACCTCTGCACCAACTGTGTGCGATGTTGTAGTTCTTCCAGGGCCAGATTCACTTCTTGCTCCAGCATGGATTCCTTACGTTGATCGCTTGCAACCTGGCGATGTTGGCGTTGGCGATGTAGTCCCGTCATCGATTGATGATGCGCGATTAGTTCCAGGGATTGCCGCACTGCCAGCTGATGAAGATCTTGATGCAACACAAATTTGGGACCTTGGTTTAGGTCGTGCACGTGTCATGTCAATCGAAGGCCGCGATCAAGCAAGCAAGCGTTGGTACACGGGCGATCGCGGACCCGAAAGTGCAATGGCTAAGGCTGCTCCAAAACCATGTGCGTCGTGCGGATTTTTTATTCCAATTTCAGGTTCATTGCGCGCAGCCTTTGGTGCGTGCGCAAATGCGATTTCCCCGGAAGATGGACGAGTTGTTTCGGTAGATCATGGCTGCGGCGCACATTCTGAGGCCACGCTCTAGGCCTAAGTACGGCAAAAATACCTGTTCCCCGCGGCCTGTGAGTGAGATAAACTTGCCACCTGCCCGCACCCCGCGGCCTACACGAGTTCAGTAGCGAATTAGAAGGAGCGTTCCCCAAATGCCTACAGGAAAAGTTAAATGGTTTAGCCTGGAAAAAGGCTTTGGGTTTATCGCATCCGATGAAGGCGAAGATGTTTATCTTGCAGCAACATCACTTCCTGAAGGCGTAGCAACTGTAAAGCCTGGTACTAAGTTGGAATTCGGCGTTGCAGATGGACGTCGTGGACCTCAAGCTCTTTCAATTCGTATCATTGATGCACCACCATCACTTGTTGCAAATAATCATGTCAACAGCGATGACCTTGCAGCAATGATCGAAGACACCATCAAGATATTGGACAAAGTGGGTAATGGATTGCGCCACGGGCGTCATCCATCTCCGGTTGAGACAGAGCGACTTGGAAAAGTACTTCGTGGAATTGCTGGGCAATTAGAGGCTTAAAGGCCACTTCTTCTTGCCCTGCGGATTGTGTAACGAATACCTGTTAGCCCTAGTCCAGCTCCCATAACGCATGTCCAAACAATTTTGGATTGAGCACTCAACGCTATCGCGATCACTCCGGCCACAACCCACGCACTGGTGCCAACCACTATCAAAATTACGGTAGATCTCACATTCTGAGCCATGGTCAAATACTAGACCACCGAGTTCTCTCTGTCCGTCCTCACGCCTTCAAGAGATAGGCTGACAACAGAAGGGGCGGTCGGATGCGTATAAATGAAAATGGCAATTGGCGCTCATTCCGTCATCGCAATTTTCAAATTCTATTCTCTGCCAACGCGGTATCAAACATTGGTAGTTGGGCACAACGCATTGCGCAAGATTGGCTCGTACTTGAACTTAGCCACAATAACGGAACCTACCTAGGGTTAGTAACTGGATTGCAATTTCTTCCCGTATTATTTTTTAGTCTGCACGGTGGCGCGCTAGCCGATCGCTTCGATAAGCGAAAAGTTTTAATCGCAACCAATATTGGTGGCGGCTTATCGGCTTTAATCCTGGGTCTCTTAGTCACCTCGCATAATGTGCAACTCTGGCATGTATTTGTTCTTGCCTTCGCATTAGGTATCTCCAGCGCTATTGATGCTCCAGTCCGTCAAGCATTTACTTCAGACGTGGTTGGGCATGCAGATGTAGCAAATGCAGTAAGCCTTAATTCAGCGAATTTCAATGCTGGGCGTCTTATCGGGCCTGCACTATCTGGCGCTTCTATTGCGCTTTTTGGCACTGGCCCATCATTTCTTATGAACGCCACCTCCTATGTCCTTGTGATTGTTGCCCTTATGAATTTGCGTAAGAGCCAATTCTTCACGCAACCACGCAGTAAAAGTTTGGCAAATGTTCGAGAAGGTTTGAGGTATGTACAAGCTCGTCCAGACCTGTACGCCATCATGATCATTGTTTTCTTTATGGCAACTTTTGGACTTAACTTTCAAATATTCAATGCCCTCATGGCAACAAAAGTCTTTCATCGAGGTCCAGGATCATTTGGATTACTTGGCACCTTTATTGCAATCGGTTCTTTTAGCGGAGCCCTATTTTCCGCCCGCCTTGAGCGGTTTCGAACAACGATGTTTGTGGTTTATGGAAGTCTGTTTTTTGGAGTATCGATAATTATTTCCGCCTTTATGCCAAGTTATGCTGCTTACGGAGCCTGGTTGCCATTTTGTGGATTCGCCGCTCTTACAACACTGATTGCCGCTAATTCTTTGATGCAGATTAATACCGACCCAGTTTTGCGTGGACGCGTCATGGGAATCTATTTATTAGTTTTTATGGGCGGAACTCCGTTTGGCTCGCCACTTGTCGGTGTCATGGCTGAATATGTGGGTGTTCGACAAACTATATTTACTGGTGGATTAATCACGATTGTGGCCGGGTTATTTGTGCTCATTCGCTATCGCGACAAAGTTGCGGTCCCTGAAGATTTTTCAGTTGAAGTGGTACTACCGCCCACTTATGACAATAAGAGCTAATATTCCAAAAAGTGTAATTAATGTAATGATTCGGCGTGATTTCGCGTTCATTATTAACCTCACTTAGTTCGTGCGGGTAGAACTTGTGAAGGTACTGCAACAACCGTAGTAAGCGCAATCACAATCAGCACAGGCATCATTAAATATGCACGGGAAATACCCAAATGATCTCCCAGCATTCCTAAAAATAGTGGCGCTAGAGCAATTGCAGTTCCAGCTGCAAGGGAGCTTCTAGCAATCGCTAAGTCCGGACGAGCCTCACTAAATCCCATGAGTCGTAATGATGAGAGGGCAAATTGCATGGAGAGTCCAAATCCATTGAGCAAGAGACCTATCAACGAAATCCATAGAACATGCGATAGCCACAAGATGACAATCCCAATCAATTGTGTAACCAATATATTTTTAAGTTGGGAATCCACCGGCATGCGCTTTAACACAATTGGTCCATACCAACGACCCAATCCCATTCCAGTACCAATTGCCACAATGCAGAGAGTGGAGATTGATGCACTTGATGCAAGTCGGTCTCTGAGTAGTGCTGCCGACCAAAATGTCGTTGCGAATTCTGTAGAGATGCAAGCGATAAAACCAAACCATGCAACCCAAAACTTTCGATCTAGAGATCCGCGTTGCGGCCCGTGCTCATCAGGTAGGTGTTCCACAACAAGACTTTTTCGTGAGAATAAGAAGAGTATGAGTCCGGCAGGTATCACAAGGAGAAGTCCCCATCGCCAGTTAATTCCAACTCCAACTAAAGTTCCGATAAGCAGTGTGCCGCTGATGTAGCCAATTGATCCAAATGCATTGGATTGAGAAACCGCACGGGATGCATCTTCTGGGTTGTTATCCCATAGTTGAGTGACACTGGAATTAATCAATGTAGAAATTCCGAAGCCGGTAATTAATATTGCGGCAAGTGTGAGTTGGACGGGAGGAAGGAACACGAATAGCCCGGCACCAACGCAAAAGAAGATCATTCCAATCCACGACGTCACTGCCCGACCAAAACGATGAGCTAATTTAGGTCCAGTAAACCCTGACAAAATGGCCGCCACACCCAGCGCTGTTCCGTGAAGTCCGGCGACAGTGAGCGATGTGTGTTGCTCTGTCCTAAGGATGGGCTGGGCTGGTCCAAAGCCGCCCATAAAGAAATTAGTGAAAGCGATTTGTAGGGTGACAATCCAAAAGACGTGATTACGGCGATTAGGCATTGAGTTTAAAGAGCGTTAACGACGAACTCGACGCAAGAGGTAAGTGCGTCAATATCGCTGGGCTCTACAGCAGGGAACATCCCAATTCGTAACTGGTTCTTTCCGAGCTTGCGGTAGGGCTCTGTATCAACAATTCCATTTGCGCGAAGCACAGCAGCTATTTTTGACGCATCGACTGAGTCATCAAAGTTGATTGTTCCAACAACATTTGAGCGCATGGCGGGATTGGTAACAAAAGGAGTTGTATAGGAAGTTCGCTCTGCCCAACTATAAAGACGTGTTGCTGAATCTGCGCTTCGTCCGGCCGCAAACTTCATTCCACCATTTGAATTCATCCACTCAATTTGTTCTGCAAGCAGAATTAAAGTCGTAAGCGCAGGCGTGTTGTAAGTTTGATCCAGTCGGCTATTTTCAATCGCAGTGGTGAGATCAAAAAATGCTGGCACCCAGCGCTTACTTGCCTTAATACTTTCAACTCGCGCGATCGCAGCCGGGCTCATCAGGGCAAACCATAAGCCACCGTCGGATGCGAAGGATTTTTGTGGTGCGAAATAGTAGGTATCGAATTCTTTTGCGTTCACAGCCAGTCCACCAGCCGCACTTGTTGCATCAACAAGAACGAGCGCATCAGTAATTCCTTGAGGTCGCTTGATAGGCATTGCCACACCAGTACTAGTTTCATTGTGGGTGAGCGCGTAGACATCGATGCCATCTTCTGCAATTGCTTCAGGATGAGTACCAGGCTCAGCCTTAATTACCGTTGGTTCGCCAAGGAATGGTGCGTCTTTGGCTGCCGCTGCAAACTTTGATGAGAATTCACCGAAGACTAAATGTTGAGAGCGCGATTGAATGAGACCGAAAGTTGCAATATCCCAAAACGCAGTGGATCCTCCGTTGCCAAGAATGACTTCGTAGCCTTGAGGTAAATCAAATAGTGAAGACAATCCTTGGCGCACGCGATGTACGACATCCTTAACGGGTTGCTGGCGATGAGAAGTTCCAAGAATTGTTGATCCGGTACGCACAAGCGCATCCAAAGAGGCTGGTCGGATTTTCGATGGGCCACAACCGAAACGTCCATCGGATGGTTTGAGATTATTCGGGATCTTGATATCTGCGCTCACGGGGAGAGCCTAAGGGTAGAGACGGGTTATCTCCCACTTAATTTCATTGGTGCCTGCTGTGACGCCGTTCTCATTTACATTCGCGCGCTCATATCTGAGTCGATCATGCAATCGCGAGTATCGACCCTGCCAAAATTCAATTGCATCTGGAAATACTCGATACCCACCCCAATGAGGGGGAGTTGGAACAGTAGAACCCTCTGGCCATTTTTGTGCTGCCGCCTTCCAACGATCTTCCAACTCAGAACGAGATTCAAGCGGATCAGATTGACGACTTGCCCATGCACCGATCTGACTATTCCATGGCCGTGTTGCAAAATATTCTTCACTTTCACTTCGAGAGATCTGTTCGGCACGGCCGTTGATAATCACTTGGCGTTCCATGGCATACCAAGGAAAAAGCAAGGTGACGTGTGGTTGAGAATGCATCGCTTTGCTTTTGCGTGATGAGTAATTGGTAAAAAAGGTGAATCCGTCTTCTGATAAATCTTTCAATAGGACTGTGCGTGAGGAGAGAAGACCTTTGTGGTCTTGAGTTGAAAGGACCATCGCGTTAGCTTCCACGATAATTGGATTCTCGTGGGCCTCGGTAAGCCATGTAGAAAATGCTGCAAATGGATCTTCGGCTAATGAATCAAGGCCAGTTTCACCATAAGAACGTCGCATTGCGGAAATTTCCGCGCGAGTGAGTTCGTTTTCCATACCTGTATCTAACGTCACTTTCGCCTCAACGGCATCTTGCGCCTAATTGAGCGCTAGCAGGCCGAAGAATGGTCGAAAGTACCCCCTAAGTAGGGGCAGAATTAGCATTGTTGAATACATATAACGAAGAAGGAGCCGGCCATGAGTGATGATTTCAAACCTGGTTTAGAGGGTGTCATTGCATTTGAGTCGGAGATTGCCGAGCCAGATAAAGAAGGAAGCGCGCTTCGTTATCGCGGTGTTGATATTGATGATTTAGTTGGACGCGTTTCTTTTGGAAATGTATGGGGACTTTTGGTTGATGATGAATTTAATCCCGGTCTCCCTCCTGCAGAACCTTTTCCACTTCCAGTTCACTCTGGTGATGTCCGTGTAGATGTGCAATCAGCGATTGCAATGTTGGCACCTGCCTGGGGATTTAAACCACTTCTAGATATTTCAGACGAAGAAGCTCGGGATAACTTAGCGCGCGCTTCTGTCATGGTTTTATCTTACGTTGCACAATCTGCTCGCGGCACATGGCAACCGATGATTCCTCAAACTGAAGTAGATAAGGCGCATACGGTCGTAGAGCGCATGATGATTCGCTGGCGCGGTGAGCCAGATCCACTTCATGTTCGTGCCATTGATGCTTATTTTGTATCTGCGGCAGAACACGGAATGAATGCATCCACCTTTACTGCTCGTGTAATCGCATCAACTGGCGCCGATGTTGCCGCATCACTGTCAGGTGCGATCGGTGCAATGTCAGGCCCACTTCATGGAGGAGCACCATCTAGAGTCCTTCATATGATTGAAGAAGTAGAAAAGTCTGGCGATGCACGCGCCTATGTAAAGGGAATCATGGACCGCGGAGAACGCCTCATGGGATTTGGTCATCGCGTTTATCGCGCGGAAGATCCACGTGCACGTACTTTGCGTCGGACTGCAAAAGAATTAGGTGCACCACGTTATGAAGTTGCCCTTGCGCTAGAAAAGGCTGCGCTTGCAGAATTGCACGAACGCCATCCAGAGCGCGTACTTGAGACAAACGTGGAGTTTTGGGCTGCGATTGTTCTGGACTTTGCTCAAGTACCTAGCCATCTCTTTACTTCAATGTTCACAGCTGCTCGCACCGCTGGTTGGAGCGCCCACATACTTGAGCAAAAACGCACGGGTCGCTTAGTGCGTCCCTCTGCGCGATATATAGGTAAGGGTCCTCGTAAGGCTGAAAGCGTGCATGGCTGGGATGAAACCGTGGTCCAGCTCCACTCTTAAGCCCTAACTCATAGAAACCAACTCAATGCGAGTAGTCCTTCTCGCGGACCTAAATCACGTCTTCACTTTAGAAGCGCGCAATTGACTCCATAGTGCTTAAATCGTGCCATGAAATCGCGATCCATATTTTGGTTTCGTCGGGATTTACGTCTTGCAGATAATCCAGCTCTGTTGGCTGCAATTGCCGAGTCAGACGAAATCATTCCTGTTTTTATTATGGATCAAGAAATTGCTAGCAGAGCCGGTGATCATCGCAGAGCGTACTTAGCTGACTCTCTTCGCGCGTTAGATCATTCTCTCAATGGCGCACTCCATGTTTTATCTGGAGATCCCGCAAAAATTCTTTCAGATTTGATGTCGCGAAAGGGTGCTGCATCCGTGCATGTTGCGGCGGAGTACGCACCGTATGGAGTTGCACGAGACTCCAAAGTAGAGGCGACTGGAATTGCATTAACTAAAACGGGAAGCATTTACGCAGTCGCACCTGGCCGAGTGCGCAAAAGCGATGACACCCCGTACAAGGTTTACACACCATTTTTCAAAGCATGGGCGGCACATGGATGGCGTCCCCCCGTTGCTGCACCTAAATCAATCTCGACGGTCTCACCTGACAAATCAGAACGGGAATTTCCAGAATGGGTAGCACCAGAAGGCGCCTTACTTCAGCCTGCAGGCGAACACGCAGCAGTAGCTCGATGGAAACTATTTCTTTCCGGTGAAATCGACAATTATGACGAGCAGCGCAATCTTGCGGGCATTGATGGAACTAGCAAACTAAGTCCCCATCTTCGCTGGGGCGAAATCCACCCTCGCACTTTGCTTGCTCCATTAGGCACGAGTAAAGGGCACGAAGTTTTTCGTAAAGAAATTGCGTGGAGAGAATTTTATGCCGATGTCCTCCACCACAATATGCATACTTCGCGAGATTATTACGCGCCGAGATTTGCTGGGATGCGGTACGACAAACCCGCCAAACAATTCACCGCTTGGTCTGAAGGCAAGACTGGATACCCATTTGTTGACGCGGCTATGAGGCAACTGGTCCGCGAGGGCTGGATGCATAACAGGACACGCATGGTGGTTGCCTCCTTTTTAGTGAAAGATTTACACCTGGAATGGCAACACGGGGCCAACTTCTTTATGAAGTACCTAGTAGATAACGACGTAGCTTCAAATTCTCATGGGTGGCAGTGGACGGCTGGATGCGGGACCGATGCCTCCCCGTATTATCGAATATTTAATCCGATAGAACAGGGCAAACGCTTTGATCCAGAAGGCGACTACATCAGGAAGTATGTTCCCGAGTTAGCTCATTTAACCAAAGCTGAGATTCATGAGCCTTGGTTGCATGAGGATGGATACAAGCATGCTTACTCACAACGCATTGTCGATCATGCAACTGAACGACTTGAATCTTTAGAAAGATTGGCAGAAATTAAAGTCCCTACGCAAGAAAGTTAGAAAATTGCCACGGATCTGATTCATCATAAATTCGACCGTTCCAACCCTTGAAAAGATCATTGCGTGACATCAGTGGATCCCAAAGCTCTAGTGAAGTATTGAGATAAATAACCCCGTGATCATGTGCCCAACCAATAATGTCGTTGGCATCGATATTCCAAGCCAAATCTAATAAAAAATCTCCGGCACTGAGGTATTTACTTAGAAATTGATCCATATTTTCGCGAGTCAGTTGATCAATTAAATATGTCGCACCCTTTGAAATTGGATCCTTAAATCTATGTCGAGTGTCACGCTGATCCACGATCGTCATCTGTTTTCCATCCACCAAGTGTTCGAGGAGGAGGGGAACTACGCATTGAGAAACTGAACCTGTGCCAAGCACCAGAATTCGATTGTGGAAAGTTTTAGCCAATTAGACTTCGTCTGCAAAACTGTAGGATTTTCGCGTCGTTAGAGTACTGGCTCTGACCAGACCCCTACACCCTCGCGCTTTGCTTGATACATCGCCAGGTCTGCTCTGCGCATCAGATCAGAGGCCCCATCGTTGCTGACATGCCCGATGCTGACGCCAACTGTGATCTCCTCGACCCCAATTGAAAAGGGATAGCTCAGTGCAGCTCGCAGCGAGCGAGCGATATCAATTGTTGTGGCGCGCTCTCCCGAAACTATCGCTGCGAATTCATCGCCGCCGAGTCTTGCAAGTACGGATCCATCGGGAAGCACTCGTGAAAACCGTAATGAAACTTCTTTCAAGAGGCGATCGCCAATGGCATGGCCATATTTATCGTTGATAGGTTTAAATCCATCAAGATCTAGCAAAAGTAAGGCACTATCAAATTGGGTTCCTTGTGAGAGAACATTGAGATCACTAATGAAACGTCGGCGGTTGGCAAGTCCAGTCAGGTCATCTGTTCTAGCAAGAATTCTCTCTTCGCCAATTGAGCGAGACTCGCGAAGAGCAATTGTCATCCGAACGAATGCCAGCACGAGAGTTGTGATTGTTGGAAACAGAATGAAGTTTGGGAGATATCCAGGTCGCAGCGCGGTGATACTGAGCAA
>WLPU01000014.1 GCA_009698615.1 Actinomycetota bacterium
CCCATAAAGTGACATCATTTGCGTGGAGCCCAGAAATTAGACTGGCAAGCACCGGCAGAATGTAACCAATAGCAATCAGCGGAACTGTTATGAGAAGTGCCTTTGGAAAGGTCCGGACTGGATCTTTAATCTCTCCACCTGCAGTGGTGATGGAGTCATAACCAATGTAGCTCCAGATCATGATTGCAAGGCCAGCACTTGCAGATGAAGTTGCAGAGGTCCCTGGCACGGTGAATGGCTGGAGAGGATGAACCCCAGGAGTGGTTAACAGGTGTCCGGCAGCAAGAAATATCAGCACAACAAATGGCGTCAATATTGCGACCATAAATGCGATCATCGTGTTGCCAACAATCTTTGCACCGCGAGCGTTCAAGATTGCAAGTGGAACCATAAATAGAACTGCCATCAACCAATGCGAATCAATTGAAAATCCGCCGTTCCATAAGGAGATAACAGTGTGCTGGCCACGTCGCAAGCCAGGAAACCAGAGTGCTAAATAATCTACAAAAATTACTGGATACAAAGCAGTGTCAAGCCATGAAGCCAACCAGCTAAACATCGCCTCCATAAAACCGATAAAGGGACCGAGAGCGATTTTTACCCATGCGTAATATCCGCCTTCCAAAGGAAGTGCGGCGCCGAGCTCTGCAGTCATTAGTGCAAATGGCACAGATAAGATAAGTGGAACAACGATGAGCAAGATCAATGTCATTCCAGCGCCCGAAGATGAGATCGCAGTTTCAAATCCATATGCGCCGCCAGATGCGCTGAAGTAAATCAGTGCGATGAGTGGCAAGAGGCGAATTTGCCGGCGAATATTCTTCAATGGCTCGGCTTGATCAATCGATCTCGGCATTTAGCCCTCCTTCGATATCTCGATCACGGAAGGGCCCGTTAACAAAAGATTGAATGGACACTAGAGCGATGGCCTCGCAGTTACAAGCATTTAGAGCGAATTCTTTGGAGATCCCCGCTGAGCCTCATGGCTCCAGCGCAACCTTTATCGCCTCTCCTGATGAAAGAACTTGCAGAGCCTTCTCGAATTCATTGAGCTTGAATGTATGAGTCAAGAGGGGGCGAAATCGATCTCCATGGACTTTCATCAGATCAATTGCAGGGCCGAAAGAATGAAGGATGGCCATTGAACTTGTGATCTGGATTTCGTCTTTGTAAATGGCATATGGGCTAAAGGAAACTTTGGCGTGTTCGGAGGCAACACCAAAAACCATAAAGGTGCCTCCGGCACTTACGCGAGTGATCGCATCTTCAATGACGGCAGGAATTCCGGTTGCATCGATCACGTAATCAGCCCGAGAGCTTCTTGCTTGGTCCGGAGAAATAATGTTAAGCCCTGTCAACTTGCGACTAATTTCGCGTCGTTTCGAGTTGGCCTCAACAACTGTAATTGGTTGGCAACCATTGATATCGAGCAATATCGCTAGAAGAAGCCCCATTGTGCCGCCGCCGACTACCAATACGCTCTTACCTTGTTGCGGATTAAGTCTGTTCAGTCCACGCACCGCGCAAGCAACGGGTTCAATCAATGAAGCGATATCTAATGGAAATCCTTCCAGTGAGTATGCATTCTTAGCGGGTGCTACAAAATACTCTGCCCATGCACCTGGATTGGATCCCCCAATCGCGCCCCAATTTTTACAAAGATTTCCCTTTGCTTGGCGACACTGATCACACATTCCGCAATGAAGTGAGGGATCAATAGCAACTACATCCCCAACTTTTACATTGCTTACACCGGTTCCTAAACTAAAAACCCTCCCCCAAGGCTCGTGGCCGGGAATAATTGGGTATTTTGCAGTTGGCAAACCTTCTTCAACGATGTGATGGTCTGTTCCACAGATGCCACAGCCCATCATCGAAACAACTATTTCTCCACCACCAGCCGTCGGCGCTTCGACTTCCCGTAATTCGGCCTTTGCTCCTGGCTTGGAAATTACAATCGCCTTCATATCAATGGCTCCTCAATGCAGCGAAATAGATGTGAAAGGTCAGAACAAGATTGGTGCTAAAGATTTTTCAACGGTGCAATACCACTCTTGGCCGAGAACAATTGGTGGGTGCTCTGTATCGCTAAGGGCGCCATCAAATATTTGTTGACCTTCATCTTGCCGTGATTGGTAGAGGCTGTTGTGCTTTGAATTTCCTTCCCAGAGCAACCATTCTTCCCAAGGGAGGACCTTCCTTTGGCTGGTATCAGCTGAAAATGAATGCAGTACGCCCGTCGGGATCAGACTGTGTGGAAAAACAATCCACGTGAAACCTTTATATGGATTCACTTGTGAGGTCGAATTTCTCCCTGGAGAGAGAAATACTTTTTCGAAGTCCAGGCCGATGGAAGCGCAAAACTTTGCTACTCCAGAATCGACAAGCTCTTGTGCGAATTCCTCACTCCATGAATTCATATCTGTTACCAAATTGTCCAGCCGCCATCGACCACAATATTTTGGCCAGTGACGAAACCGGAATTCTTAGATGCTAGATACAAGATTGCAGTACGAAGTTCGCCGTCGGCGCCCATTCTATTCATGGGAGTTCCACCATTTAATGCAGAAATTACTTCTTTCGTCAGTACTGACTCATTAACTGGGCTATTGAACATGCCGGGGCAAACATTGTTGACGGTCACTCCAGTTGTTGCTACTTGTGCCGCTAAGAATTTCGTCAAACCTATGAGGCCGTGTTTGCTTGCAAAATATGAAACGATATCGAGTCCAAATCCGGGATATTTACTTTCATCCCCCGCTACCAGACCGTAGATAGAGGCAATATTAATTACTCTTCCCCAGCCCCGATCAATCATGCCGGGTGCAAACTTCTGGAAGAGCCAGAATGGCGATTCAACATTGATAGTCATGATGTAGCGCCAGTCCTCTGACTTAACATCTCTCCAATGTGCTCTATGTGAAACTCCCGCATTGTTGACCAGAATATCTAACTCGCCAATTTCGTTCTTGAGCTTGTCAATATCCTCTGGCTTTGTCACATCCGCGATGATCGCAGTGACATCTACGCCATCGCTTGCTTTGATTTGTTTCACTGTCCGCTGGAGCACTTCATCTCTGCGGCCACAGATGTAAACCTTTGCGCCAGCATCGACGAGGGCTTGTGTCATTTGCACACCTAAGCCATCTCCGCCGCCAGTTACTAAGGCGCGTTTTCCAGCCAGTTCGAAATCTTTTACCGTCATGCTCTTGCCTCTCTATTTTTCTACGAGTCCGGCCATTAAGTGAAGGAGCTTGGTATGTGTGATGCCTGTGGCTGGCCCATCATGTACAACTGCGCCCAGGCGCAACACCACAACGCGGTCTGCGATCGCTAGAACTGTGCGGATATCGTGACTAATAAGGATTACCGCGGCCCCTGATTCAGCGGCTTGTCGGACAATTCGCAAAACATTTCGAGTTTGCGTAACGCCAAGGGCAGCAGTTGGCTCATCAAGAATTGCCAACTTCACGTCATCTTTCATTGCACGCGCAATAGCCACTGACTGACGTTGTCCTCCAGAAAGACGAGAGATCGTGCGATTCAAATCCTTGATATCAATTCCGAGGGACTCAAGCCTTCTCTTGGTCATCTGGAGGGCCTTGCGGTCATCGCGGAGTTTGAATATTCCAAGGAATGATTTCGTCGGTTCGGCGCCCAAAACCATATTGTGTGCGACACCCAAATTAGGACAAATCGCAAGGTCTTGATAAACCGTTTCGATACCAACGGCTCTTGCATCGTAAGGGCCTTGAAAATTAACTTCCTTACCATCATAAATAATCTTGCCGCCATCAGCTTTAAATACTCCGCTAATCAATTTGATCAGAGTTGATTTTCCGGCTCCGTTATCGCCAACAAGGCAAACAACCTCACCTTTTCTGACGTTAAATGTTCCATTAGTTAATGCAAGCAAGGACCCGTAGCGAAGGTGCAATCCTTCGCAAGAAAGTACGACGTCTCCAAATTTTCCTGAACGAGCGACCCCAATTCCATACTCATCATCCGAAGAGGAGTTTGCCTTACGCTCAGCTGCTTCATCGGCGTTGGCATCATCCTCGGGTGTACTCAATTGAATCTTCTGCTTATTTCGATACAGAGCAAATTGGTCGAAACCAAGCGCCATCAAGAGCACTAACCCCTTTGCAATGTTCTGCCAGTAATCTTCAAAGCCAGCAAAAATTAGGCCAGCGTTAAGAATTCCAATAGTTGCCACGCCAATAAATATGCCAATGGGGTGCCCGCTTCCGCCTGCGAAAGCTACACCGCCCAAAATCACCGCCGTTAATACGTCAAGCTCAAACTTTTGCCCAAGAGCTGGAGTGCCACTACCTAACCGCGACGTTAAGAGAACTGAAACAACACCCATAAGAAAACCGTTAAATACATACAGTAATACAACTGTCGTATCCACTTTGATTCCGTTGAGTTGTGCGGCGATTGGGCTGCCACCAATTGCGTATAAACGCAGTCCAGCACGCGAGTAAAGGAGCCAAAACCCACAGATCACAAGCAAAACCATTGCAACAATCACCGGATGCGAAATTCCGAGAGTCTTACCTCGTCCGATAGAGATGAACGCATCCGAAAAACCATAAACAGAACGTCCGCCCGAGATCCAGTAGGCCATACCTAGGAAGATGGAAGCAGTTCCAATAGTCACAATCAAAGGAGAAATCTTCATTGTTTTTACGAGAATTCCATTTGCCAACCCCAGTAAGGAGCCACAAGCCAACCCAGCGATAACTGCAATTACGGGATTCCCATTATTTTCTGCAAACTTCGCGGTGACAACTCCAATAAGTGCCATTTGGCTGCCGATTGAGAGGTCCACATTGCCGCTAATAAGCAACATCATGGATCCGATGCCAGCGATTAACACGGAGGCAACGTTCATTAAAGTTGTAATCCCGTTGCTTACGGTCGCGAAGTTTTCATAGAGAGATCCAAAAAGGATAATCAATCCGATGCAAAGCAGGAATAGGCCAAGTCGTTTGCTCGGTTCTCCCGGAATCAGAAAGCGCTTATTTTCCTTAGTTTGGAATCTCTTATTCATGAAACCCTCCAAAATTGAAATGACTTAATTACCTACTGTTAGAAATGCAGTAAGTGTGGCTGAGCCCCTAGGGGCTCAGCCACACTTACTTACCCATCAAGTACTACTTATGCAGCGTACTTAATGTACTGATTACATGTACCGAAGCTGATATTTCCCAACATAGTGAAATATGTCTTTGCATCCTTCCATGATGCTGCTGGATTCTTCATAGCTGCCTTCCATGCTGCGATTGAGGCCGCAGAATCCAATGGAATTGCATTGAATGACATCACCGTTGGAATTGACTTACCTTCTAGCCAATCTGCAGCGAATTGTCCCCAGGCATATCCCATCAATGGATAAGCAAATGCAAAGCTCGCACGATAGATGCCGCCCTTTGCAACTTCTGCAATTGCCTGCTCGTCTCCATCAATTCCAGATAGATAAAGATCTGGGTTGGTGATATTTGCAGCCTTGATTGCAGCGAGTGATCCCAAGATGATTGTGTCTCCGCCTAGGAAGACGTTTACATCTGGGTGTGCCTGAAGAAGCGTGCTAGTAGCCTGGAATCCAGCATCGTTTGTGATTGCTGTTGTTTCAATATCTGAAACGATTTCCACGCCGGCTCCAGCAGTCTTGACGCCGTCAAGAACACCTTGGTGTCTTGCCTTCAAAACTGAAACCTTGTCCCAGTTGAAGTATGCGACCTTTGCTTTTCCGCCAAGCTTTGCAGTGATGAACTTAGCAGCTTCAGTTCCTTGCTTGTATCCAACCTTGTATTGATCAGCAATCGCTTGGTTAGTGCTTGGTGGTGTTACCAAAGCCATTACTGCAATTCCTTTGTCAATAGCGCGTTGCATCAAAGGTGCTTGTGCAACCTGATCCAATGGCTGAAGCGCGAGCGCGCCAATTCCCTTTTGCATAAATGATTCGATCTGTTGAATGTTCTTATCAGAGTTATCATTTGCAATAGCGGTGATGAACTTTAGGCCACGGCTCTCAGCAGACTTCTTCATTGCATCTGTGATCTGTAAGAAGAATTCAGCATTTGAAGTGTTAGCCCAAGCGATTGTCTTTGGAAGATTTGGCTTCTTGCCAACCTTGCTACTTGGAACGAAGGGCTTCATGTCCTTAAGTTCCACCTTTGTTGCCATACCTTTTCCGCAGAGAGCTGCAGCTGCATTAGCTGGGCTAATTGGTGCGGCGGTTAGGCCAGCAACAACAAGTCCGGTCGCAGCGATTGATGCAAAGACTCTCCTTTTGGTGCTCAGTGCACTTAACTTCATCTCGTCGTCCTTTCATAACGTTGAGTGAACATTTTTGAACATTACATTTCTAGCCCCAGGACCTCCTCCGGAAGCATTAGGCGAAACTCTAGGACTTTGGTGTAACGCAGCAAAGATTTGTAATCGTAAATTTTTTCCTTTTTTCCGTCATGCGATAAGAACGTTAGTCAATTTTTCTCAGCATTTTTAGAGAATCCGAATAGCGAAAATATTTAAATCTACGAAGCTGATTTTGAGCGCATTTTTTCCACATTGCAATAAATTATTAACAGAGTTGCAAGCAAGGGCTGCGGGTGATTCCGAGGGGCGGAAAGTATCCCTCAGGTAAGGTATCGAAACTATTCCGAAGGGCGGATAAAAGAGCCTTAAGTGAGTATTCCTCAACAGCAAGCATTGATCCCAGAGGCAGCCAACTGCACTCAATTAGTAATAGAAATCGCTCGGGTCCAATAGTTAGGCAGCCCAGTGCAAGCTTCTTCCCATAAATCTAGCTACGCCTACAGCCCCGCAAAGTGAGTATTTAATACGTCCCCCGACCACACTTCAACTGCGGCAATAACAAATCAAAGCTTTGCTGACAACCCGTCCCTTCGGTTCTCAATTCTGGATTGAATCGCCCCGAGCGATTTCTATAAAGACAGTAAGTTGCTTGGATGATTGATGTCAACGCCATCTTTCGGATAATGAGAATGCGAGTTGGTGGTTATTCCGCCCACTGATAAGCGCAACCAAAAATGTGAATTCTTCAATTTCAACTCCTCTTAATGCTTTGAGATTTAAGCCTGAGCCACGAGTTAGATTTTGAAATCAAGACAGAAGCGGCGGCAGGAAGACAAGGCCGCCTACATCTCCTTGCAGTTTGATTCCAGAGAGCTGCGCTGGAAGAACTAATGTCTCACCTGCTCTAACAGGGATCTCTCCAGAATCCCATTTCAGAATTCCGCTGCCATTACTCACAATTAATATTGAAAAAGAGTTAGGAGGCAAGGCAACTTCAGAGGTTGTCGCCACTCGCAGCGCGCGAAAGAAATCATCCCCCTCTTTAGCAAATAAGGAATAAATACTTGATGTGTCGTTCCTGAGCAACTCGCGTTGGCTTGGAAAGTAACTCTCTGTGGCATTGCGATCAGGCTTGAGGGTCAGGCCAGAGATCACTTTCTCCCAACCAAGTCCTAGAGTCGCAGCGTTCTCACTCAACCCAAAAGTCTTGTACTCGCACAAAATAGAAAAAGATGTCGGCTCTTGGCACTCAGCAATAAGAGTTCCTGGACCAATGGCGTGCAATGTTCCGGCTGGCACATAGATCACTTGACCCATCGATACGGTGTATTCATTCATCAGCCCCAAAATCTTTTCAATTGACTGCTCTTGGATGTGACGCGCAAGTTCATCTGCACCGATTTCCTGACGCATCCCTAGCCAAATCTTTGAGCCAGGGTCCGTATCGAGAACAATCCAACCTTCAGTTTTGCCGAAAAAACTATTGAGATGTCGCTTTGCAAAATCGCGAGTGGGATGCGCATGCACTGGCAATCGCTCGCCTGCATCCAATAATTTAACTAATAGAGCTGAATTATTTTTCATCAATCGGGCTAAATCCTCGCCCAGCCACCCTTGTGGGTTTTCAGAGATGAGATCATCCAAATAGCCGGCCTCGGTCAGCGATACGCCAATTTTTTCTCCAGCCCCTGGAGGCAAAATACTTGGTGGCAGCTTCGAAATCGAGCCAACCCAATCTTCAGGTCCCTGAACATCATTGGGTTGGTGTCGAAACTTGTTGATTTTTGCACCACCGGCGTAGAAAACTGGAACACGGTTATCGGCAACTCTCAATGGCTTCAAGGCATCTGGTGACATGTATGGAGAGTATTAGTTGAGTGTTATTGGTTCAAGGATATTTCGCATGGGTGATAAATAATTATTCACGATCAGCATTTTCGGTAATGCCCTTTCACGTGAGTGCCTTTCTTAGTCGTATAAGACTTAACCCAACAACGGCCAGTTTTCTTCGGCTTCAACTTCTTAGCGGATTTGATTGTGGTTTTGGTTCTTACAGGCGACTTCACGGTGGGTTTGAAGACGGTTGTTGAGGTGGTTCCGGTCCCGCCGACGTAAAGGAAATATGCGCTGTACCAATCTGTGGCAATTGCGCTCTGTGCCACTGCAAGCTTGAGCGAGCCAGCACAGACAAGTGCTTTCAATCGATTCTCCAGTGCATCCTTCATGCGCGCGCCATTGGAGCCAGCATAAAGTTCTGGCCAGAGATTTTCTTTCGCATCTGTAGCGCCTCCGACCTCCAGCGGCACTAAATGATCTTCTTCAAAATCTGAAGTATTCATATCTTTATAACGAGAATAAGTGGTTTGTAATTGCTGGATCTTAAGAGCGGTGGTGTAAGAACTTGAGGGCCTGACCGTCGCGGTCCATCCAGATACGCAAATGGTCGAATAAATATTGCTCTGGGTGACATTGGGATTGATCGCACCTGGAGTCACAGATCGAATTGGCATGTAATATGTAGGAGGAGGTGCGCCAACGGAGGGCGTGATCGATGCGCCAAGGAGAAGAGGGAGAAGTAAACCTAGGCACCTGAATCTCATGCACCAAAGGGTAACTCTGGGTGAGAATTTAGGGTAGGCAATCCGTTATAGAACGATCACCGTCATTCCAGCTTTTCGTTGTTTGCTCATCGACATTAGCGCCTTGGGAGCTTGATCTAATGAAATTCTTTCTGAAATCAGCAATTGCGGGCTCAGCACCCCTCGCGCAATATCGCTCAACATAAGTGGATAGTGGGCAGCAGACATTCCGTGCACTCCATGAAGATGCAATTCGCGACTAATGACTGTATGCATTGGAACGCTCCCAGCAGTGCCAATTACACCAGGAGGTAGCAAGCCAATTTGTAAGTGATCGCCTTGCGGGCGAAGTGACTCAACAGATTGCTGGGCCGTCACGATACTTCCCAATGCGTCCACACTTACATCTGCACCGCCACTGGTGAGAAAGCGGATCTGTTCGACTGGGTCACTCTCTTGCGAATTAATCAGATGATCGGCTCCAACTGTGCGAGCAAGACTAAGAGCCGTCTGTGAAATATCCACTGCGATAACTCTCGCCCCTCGCGACTTTGCAATCATGATTGCCGCAAGACCTATCCCTCCGCAACCAAATATTGCGACGGTATCTGTTGGCATTATTGGCCGCACGAGAACAAGGGCGCGATACGAGGTTGCGAATCTGCATCCGAGCGAGGCAGCAACTTCGAATGTCATTGAATCTGGAATCTTTACCACATTGAAATCAGCGCGTGGAATTGCAACGAACTCGGCAAATGAACCAGGGCCGTTGAAGCCAGGCTGCCATTGATTGGGACACACTTGAGCATTACCGGTAGTGCAGTGAGAGCAAAGTCCGCAGCCACAAATGAATGGAACGATCACCCGATCGCCAATACTCAAATCCTTTACATTGGCGCCAATGTGATGAATCGTTCCCGCAAATTCATGGCCAGGAGTATGAGGAAAATTGGTGATGTCATCATCATGACCCATCCATGCATGCCAGTCGCTTCGACATAAACCAGTGGCTTCAACTTTTATGACAACAGTCGCTTTGGAATCTTGTCCAGCGACATGCGTAGGTATCGCCACCTGCGTGATGTAAGGGTCCTGTTGAGGACCATCAAAAACTAAGGCGCGCATACAGCAAATCGTATCTCGGATACATGTTCACTAGAATAAAAGTGTGAAGACTCCCAGGTATCTTTTAGTACTGCTTTCAATTATCAGCGTGACTGGTCTCTTCGTTGGTGCCTATTCATTCATCCACCGCGCAGCCTCTGAGCAAGTTTATGTATTCAATTGTGGAGTTATTGATTTCAAACCAAATTCCCTTACTCAGTTTTGTGCTGATGCAAACGTAGGAGTCGCGGACATCAAATGGGAGACTTGGGGAGCTAATGGAGCAACTGCTTCGGCAACATACGCCCTCAATAATTGTGAACCTACGTGTGTGGCTGGCACATGGAAATATGCAGATGTCAAAATTTCCTTGAGTAAACCAGTGACGAGCCAAGGTAAGACAGTCCTGAGCAGACTAGATTTGAAAACTACAGATTCGAAAGAAATGCTACCGATGGGCACGACGAACAAGGATGGTTGGGACTTGGAGTCAAAACCCTTAGGTAAGTAAAATCGATTGCGTTGAAAAATCTTTTCGGTCGACGCTGAGCATGGAGTGATTTGGAATCTCAATCCATCCTTCTTGATTCCAGCCAGAGGATGCAACAACCAGACCTTTTGAATCTTTTCGGTATTTCAATTCGTAATATTCTTGAGTCGCCCATTCAGGCTGGCGATTGGGGTTATTTTCACGAACAACGACGAGAGTATCTTCATTCATGACCATGGCATTAATGCTTGAATAATCGCAACTTTCCATGATTAGTTTGACTCCTTTTCGTACTCCTTCTACGAAGCCACACTTCTTAATCATTGTCATCAGAAAATAGAAATACCGCTCGCTATCGGTCTGCCCCAGAATCAAAGGAGCAAACTCCGGATCGATTAAATGGTCTAAGGCCGATGGAGGCAAAATTGATCCGTTGTGAATAAACGTGAAATCTTGGTAAACAAACGGGTGCGTATTATTTTCACTCACGGGTAATCCAGCAGTCGCCCAGCGCAGATGTAACAAGCCTCCATCGCTCTGCGTCGAACTAATTGCTGAATCAAATTGAGCGCTTGTATGCGCCATCTGCGCTGCGCGCACTAGCTGGACTTTATCTTGTCCATGATCAATAGTGGCAACTCCCCAACCGTCGCAATGAACAGAGGAAAGGTCTACAAAGTTTTGAAAATCGCCTCCAGCCATACGCGGGAAAGTGGTGACCTCGTGCGACACGTAGCCCATTAATCGGCACATATTTGAATAAACCTCTTCCTCGAGGAGCACACTTTACGTTAGAAAGGTTACCTCGGTCATCCCCGCCGAACCAGCAAGACCTACTTGCCTATACCTGGCGAAGTAGCAAAAGCTATAGGAGGCTAAATCTTGGCAATCACAAACGACGATGAACGTCGGTTAGCGGATCTTGGATACAAGCAAGAGCTCAACCGAACTTGGAGTAGTTTTTCAAATTTTGCAATCTCCTTTTCAATTATTTCAATCTTGGCTGGCTGCTTTACAACATTCGCCCAGGCCTGGAACAACGGTGGACCGGTAGCAATTTCAATCGGATGGCCACTAATCTCTGCTTGTATTTTGATCATTGGACTTTGTATGTCAGAGCTTGCCTCTGCTTACCCAACTTCCGGTGGCATCTACTGGTGGGCATCCAAGCTAGGCGGAGCAAAAGCTGGTTTCTTTACAGGCTGGCTCAACCTCATTGGCTTGGTATCAGTAACTGCTTCTGTGGGATATGGCGTAACAGGCTTTATCAATAACCTAATTGGCTTGTATTCACCTAGTTATGCCACCAACTTTATGGGTGGCGATTACATCAAACAGCAATTCGTCCTCTTCTTAATAGTTATTGCGTTTGCGACTCTCGTAAATATCTATAGCGGTCCACTTCTGTCGATGTTTAATAACATTTCAGTCTGGTGGCACGTCTTGGGTACTGTGGTAGTTGTTGGAATTTTGCTCTTCGGAACCAGCAAACATCAAACACTTCATTGGATGTTCACGACACATATTAATAACTCAGGTTTTGGCAATAACAGTTATTGGTATTTCGTGTTGCCTCTCGGCTTCTTGCTGACGCAGTACACAATCACAGGCTTTGACGCTTCAGCTCACCTTTCAGAAGAGACGCATGATGCACATGTGTCCTCTGCAAAGGGAATCTGGAAATCAATCGCTTACTCAGCAATTGGTGGATACATCCTGCTCATGGCATTTTTATATGTAGCCACAAACACGGATTACATCAACTCATTTGATCCTAAAGTAAATCCATACGGTGGTGGTCAGATAATCGCTCTGCTCTATAGCGCACTGGGTGGCGGAGCATCATTCAAGTTGATTATTCTCATCACAACCGTCGGGCAAATTTTCTGTGTTACTGCTTGCCTAACATCTTGCTCGCGCATGATGTTTGCATTCTCACGTGACGGGGCAGTTCCTGGGGGCAACCTTTGGAAGAAAGTTAACTCTCACCACGTTCCTGTTAACGCAGTGATTGCCTCGGCAATTGGTGGGATAACGATGACACTTCCCGCACTCTGGAAGAGTCCAACCGGTGCACCAACGGCTTTTTACGCAGTTGTATCTGTTTGCGTAATTAGTCTCTACCTTGCATTCATGATTCCAATCTACCTTCGCCTCAAAGCTGGAAGTTCTTTCAAGGCAGGCGCGTGGACTCTAGGATCTAAATATAAGTGGATGTGTACTGTGGCAGTAGCAGAGATTGCAATTATCTCTGTCTACTTCATTTTGCCATTTGCTCCAGCTGGAACTCCCGGAAATAAGGATTTCACTTGGACTGCAGTTAATTACGCACCGATTATTACTGGCGGCGCTCTCATCATCCTTTGGATTTGGTGGCAGCTCTCAGCAAAGAAGTGGTTTACAGGGCCACGGAGTAATATCAACGGGTAATTCCTTTAAGGCTAAAAAGCCCCCGTCACGAAAGTGTGACGGGGGCTTTTTAGTGAGTAGATTTTCACATCCTTAATAGATACGCTCTATTCATGAGCACATTGAGCGTTGATCAATTAAAAGACGCCGTTAAGAGCGGTGAGATCGATACCGTGGTCGTTGCAATGACAGATATGCAAGGTCGCCTCGTTGGAAAAAGAATTCATGCTCAACACTTTCTCGATGACACTCTTCACCACGGAACAGAGGGCTGTAACTACCTATTAGCAGTTGATATGGATATGAATACCGTCCAAGGGTATGAAATGTCGTCTTGGGAGACTGGCTATAGCGATTTAGCAATGATGCCTGATCTTTCAACGATGCGAAGGATTCCGTGGCAAGAAGGCGCCGCACTGGTTCTAGCCGATGTGCAATGGTTAGATGGTAAAGACGTAGTTGCCTCCCCACGCCAAATTTTGCGCAAACAGATAAAAGCCCTAGCTGATGCTGGAATGCAACCCATGGTGGGTACCGAACTCGAATTCGTTCTCTATAACAATTCATATGAAGATGCATGGGATAAGCACTACATCGGGCTTACTCCTGCCAATCAATACAACGTCGATTATTCGATCTTGGGCGGGTCGCGCGTTGAGCCATTGATGCGCTCTATTCGTCTCGGTATGTCTGGTGCCGGCATGAAAGTTGAGTCAATTAAGGGCGAATGTAATTTTGGCCAACATGAGATCGCCTTCCGTTATTCTGATGCGCTGAGCAATTGCGATAACCACGTTATTTATAAGAATGGTGCAAAAGAGATCGCAGCTGCGGCTGGTTATGCGTTGACCTTCATGGCTAAGCCCAACGAGCGCGAAGGCAACTCGTCACACATCCATTGCTCTTTCCGCGGACTTGACGGCTCAATGGTGATGATCGATGAAGCAGATAAGGATTTTGGCTTAAGTGATATCGGACGACATTTCATCGCTGGACAAATCGCGCATCTTCGCGAACTCTCCCTGCTTTTTGCACCAAATATCAATTCATATAAAAGATACGTACCTGGGTCTTTTGCCCCAACTGCTATCCGCTGGGGCCGTGACAATCGCACTTGTGCGTTGCGCTTAGTTGGGCACGGTGAAGGACTCCGTTTAGAAAACCGCGTTCCTGGTGGAGATGTCAACCCATATCTAGCAGTGGCTGGGATTATTGCCGCGGGACTCGATGGAATTAAGAAAAAGATGGCCTTAGAACCTGCCTTTGAGGGCAATGCTTATGCCTCGGATTCACCTCGAGTTCCATCTCGAATGCAGGAGGCACAAGATCTCTGGAATCAAAGTAGTTGGATTAAAGAAACTTTTGGCGCAGAAGTGCAATCACATTATGCAAATATGGCTGATATCGAAATGGCCGCTTATGGCAAAGCAGTTACCAACTGGGAGCTCTTCCGCAACTTCGAAAGGTCATAAATTCGTGTCATACGATGTCATAAATCCAGCAACAGAAAAGATTGTCACTACGATCGAGCATTTTGATCTTGCGGCTACTGATGCCGTAATCGCACAGGCAGCAAAAGCATATGACTCATGGCGTCATGTTGCTCCATCCGATCGCGCTACTTTGCTGCGCAAGTTTGCCGCAGTTGTTGCCTCCCATAAGGAAGAGCTCGCAGCCCTAGAAATTGCTAACTCCGGACATACGCGCGGAAATGCGTTGTGGGAAGTAGATAACGTAGTCAACGTCTTAACTTATTATTCGGCTGCACCAGAGCGACTCTTTGGAAAGCAAATCCCAGTTGCAGGCGGCGTCGACATTACTTTTAAAGAGCCACTTGGAGTTGTCGGTGTGATTGTTCCTTGGAACTTCCCGATGCCAATTGCTGGTTGGGGTTTTGCTCCAGCACTTGCTGCCGGAAATACAGTTGTCCTCAAGCCTGCTGAGTACACGCCACTGACTGCAATGAAATTGGGCGAATACGCATTGGAGGCTGGAATTCCCAAAGGCGTCTTTAC
Source organism: Actinomycetota bacterium (assembly GCA_009698615.1). Lineage (GTDB taxonomy): Bacteria > Actinomycetota > Actinomycetes > Nanopelagicales > Nanopelagicaceae > QYPT01. Next base: position 14,922 of record WLPU01000014.1, read on the forward strand.
GGTATCACCAGGCAAGGGAAGCATTGTTGGAAATCGTTTTGTCACTAATCCCCTCGTGCGGAAAGTTGTTTTTACCGGCTCAACTCAAGTTGGTAAAGCAATCATGGCTGGATGCGCCGACCAAGTGAAGCGTGTCACGCTAGAACTTGGGGGAAAGAGCTCCAATATTATTTTCGCTGACGCGGACATAGCAAAGGCGGCTGGTTCAGCACCTGGCGCCGTATTTGATAATGCTGGACAAGATTGCTGTGCACGCACGCGTATCTTGGTTCAAAAAAGCGCATTTGATTCTTTTATGGAACATTTCGAAGTAGCTGTAAAGAAATTCCGCGTAGAGGATCCATCCCTTGCAACCGCTGATATGGGTCCGCTAATTTCCCGCAAACAATTGGATTCAGTCCAAACATTTCTTGATGAACCCATCGCTTTTACTGGTAGCGCACCTACTGGCCCGGGATTTTGGATGGCACCTACTGTCTTAATGCCTAAAAATACTCAAGCCCGTTCCTGGCGTGAGGAAGTATTTGGACCTGTTGTTTCGGTCATGACTTTCGAAGATGAAGCTCAGGGCATTGAGATGGCTAATGATTCTGAATACGGACTTTCAGGTTCTATTTGGACCCGAGATGTTGGACGCGCTCTTCGAGTATCGCGCGCAATTGAAACTGGCAACCTTTCAATCAATTCCAATTCCTCCGTTCGCTTCTCGACTCCTTTCGGTGGCTTTAAGCAGTCCGGACTTGGTCGAGAACTCGGCCCCGACGCACTAGATTCCTTTACAGAAGTTAAGAACGTATTCATTTCCAACGACTAGGAGCACACATAACATGTCACAACGTCTCGAAGGCCGCGTCGCCGTCATCACTGGCGGAGGTAGTGGAATTGGTGCAGCAACGGCAACGCGCTTAGCCAGTGAGGGTGCCAAAGTTGTAATTGTCGATACCAATCCTCAAAGCGGAGAAGCAACTGCTAAAGAGGTCGGAGGCATCTTCGTGAAGGCAGATGTAACCGTTACTGCAGATGTTGAGAATATGTACAAAGTGGCTTTTGACACTTATGGGCGCATTGATATTGCATTTAACAATGCCGGTATCTCGCCTCCAGATGATGATTCAATTTTGACAACGGGGTTAGACGCTTGGGAGCGGGTAAATCGAGTTAACCTCACGAGTGTTTTCTTGTGCTGTAAATATGTGATTCCTTACATGCAAAAAGCCGGTAAGGGCTCAATCATAAACACGGCATCCTTTGTCGCAACAATGGGTGCGGCTACATCTCAGATTGCTTACACCGCATCTAAAGGTGGCGTCCTGTCTATGACTCGCGAACTCGGTGTCCAATTTGCACGTGAAGGTATCCGCGTGAATGCTCTCTCCCCTGGACCTGTCAATACTCCATTATTACAAGAGCTCTTTGCGAAAGATAAGGAACGCGCAGCTCGTCGCCTAGTACACATTCCAATGGGACGTTTTGCTGATGCAAGTGAAATCGCTGCAGCAGTTGCATTCTTGGCAAGTGATGATTCTTCATTTATGACGGCATCGAACTTCTTAGTCGACGGCGGAATTTCTGGGGCTTACGTTACTCCGTTAGATAATTAAGTTTTAGACGCGCACAACCGGCGCAACCGCGATGCGATCAAGGAATTGATCCACTAAATCGTATGCGCGCTGGTTGGAGCGTGGTTGGTGCTCTTTAGTTTCGGCGCGCAAGAGTTCCACGCTTATTCCTTCATTCTCAACCTCAACACAACCACCTTCCATTTCTAACCATAGATCCAATACTGCTGCGTCAATTTCCGGATGGAATTGCAAACCAAGAGTCCGACCGCAAATAAAAGCTTGTGACGCGATAGGAGTGCGGGCAATTTCGGTAGCGCAAGAAGGTGTTTTCCAGCGGTCCCAGTGATATTGAAACCATGGACCGCTTGGAATCAATGAAGAGTCATCGCTGGTAATTTCATACCAACCTAGTTCAGCCTTAGGTGCTCGAGCCACTGAGCCGCCGAGTACTCGTGCCATCAACTGCCCGCCAAAGCAAATTCCTAAAATCGGGATTCCGGCATTGTGAACGCTTTTCATAAGCTCAATTTCAGGTAATAACCAATTGCCGATGCGTGCATCTTCCCACGCACCCCATGGTGCGCCCATCGGAACAACAACGTCAAATTTCAAAACATCAGGCCATTGAACTTTCACATTTGGTTTGTTGAAATTACTTTCATCGACAATAGGAAAACGAACAATTTCGTAGCCACGCTTTTTGAACTGTTCCCAGATTGGACCACCTTCGCTCACGTGGTCATGTTCAATGAAAAGCGCGCGCTTCTTCATAGTGGAAAAACTCAGGTCAGTCGGATGGGTGCTTGTCCGCGGGCAATCAGGCGCTCAAAGTGCGCTTCGCGTTTTTCTCCAAAGCGCGCCGCATCATCTCCGGCTTTAGTAAGGAATTCGCTAAGTTCGTTTCTGGCAGCTTGTCCATCACCCGTGAGGTCTTCGCGGTCAAATACATTCCAGGCACGAAGTACAGGAGCTACAACTTCATCGAGGTGTTGTTGTAAATCATAAATTCCGGCCAAGGCAATTTGTACAGCTTTTCGTCCGAAGCCCGGCATACCCACTCCTGGCATAGCAAAATTTGTGACGACATCGGTGATAGCTCGCATAGCCGCGTTGGGCTCTAGGTCGATCGCATTTCCGAGGAGGTTACGATAAAAAATCATGTGGAGGTTTTCATCCAAAGCAATGCGCTGCAACATACCCTCGCAGATTGGGTCATCAGAGATTCTTCCGGTATTGCGATGGGAGATGCGGGTAGCTAACTCTTGGAAAGATACATATGCAACTGTGTGCAGCATGTCCGTCTCATACGGGGTTTGGTATCCCAGCGACATGTGAGCCATCCGAAGGTCTTCTAGTTCATATGGATCGACCCCGCGAGTGGCCATCAAGTAATCGCGCATCACAATGCCGTGACGGTTTTCTTCAGCGGTCCAGCGTTCAATCCAATTACCCCACGCTCCATCTCGGCCCATGGCGATAGCGATTTCGGTGTGATAGCTCGGCAAATTATCTTCCGTCATCAAGTTCAGGACGAGAGAATCTTGAGCAATGGATGTTAAACGTGAATCCTTTGCCTCCCACGCATCCCCGTTGAGGGGACCTGCATAAGTGCGACCTTCACTCCACGGAACATACTCGTGGGGATACCAATTCTTTTGAACACTTAGATGTCTTTCAAGCTCCACTGCAACCACAGGCTCGAGATCGCGAATAAGGCGATCTTGAATTTTCGGATCAATCGGAGGCATTTGCAAATAGTACGGGAGTGATGCCAATTCAGGCTAGTTATGACTGCTTTTTTGCCCGTCTTTTTGCTTCATCAGCGCGCCACTTGGCAATCGCACCATGGTTTCCGCTCAACAAAATCTCAGGGACGCAAATATCTCGCCACATCTGCGGCTTTGTATACATGGGATATTCCAAGAATCCATCCTGTGCATGTGATTCCTCAACAAGTGAATCCGGATTACCAACTACGCCAGGTAATAATCGAGTGATTGCCTCAATCATGACCAGCGAAGCAACTTCACCTCCACCTAATACGTAATCACCAATACTCACTTCATGAACACGATAATTTTTGCTGGAGTAGTGCTCACCTACACGTGAATCGATCCCTTCATAGCGTCCGCAAGCAAAAACCAAGTGCTCGGATGTCGAAAATTCCTCTGCCATTCGTTGGGTAAATCTGCGGCCAGCTGGAGTCAAAATAATTAGATCTGTGGTTGGAGTCATTAAAAGATCAAGCGCAGCTCCCCAAATTTCAGGCATCATGACCATACCTGCTCCGCCCCCATAAGGTGTGTCATCTACAGCATGGTGCACATCGGTAGTAAATGCCCTGAGATCATGAACATTTATATTTAAGAGTCCACGTTCTTGAGCTTTGCCGATGAGGGATAACTCCAGGGGCGCAAAATATTCAGGAAATATTGTGACCGCATCAATTTTCATCATGAAACCTCACTTGAAAATTGTGGTGGAATAACTGTCATTTTCCTATTCTTAATATCAACAACCGGGACAAGTTGTCGCACGAAAGGAATCAGAACTTCGCCCTCAGCACTTTGAATCGCCAAGAGGTCTTGAGCTGGGAGGTTGATGACATCGCTGACTTCGCCTAACTTTTCCCCAGATTCAAGAAATGCAGTACAGCCAATGAGTTGTAGGACGTGGAAATCATCATCGTTCTCACCTGGGGCATCAATATCCACTTCGCAATACATAAGTGTGTCCCGCAAGACCTCGATGCCATTGCGATCGGTAATGCCTTCGAAGCCCAACAACAAAATCCCGTTATGCCACCGATGGGAAGTAATCAGTAGCTCACCATTAGAATGAGTCACCACGCGCGCGCCAATGACAAAGCGGTTTTCTGGTTCGTCAGTTCGAACTTCGATCGTTGCCTCGCCGTTAATTCCGTGAGCGCGACCAATCCGCCCCACGAGCAAACGCATGACTAGCGCCCTTCGTCCGTTTCTACCAAGTCAACGCGTACTTGGCGACCTGCGAGCGCGCTTACTACCGTGCGCAATGCCTTAGCGGTACGACCGTTGCGACCAATAACTTTGCCGATGTCTTCAGGGTTAACACGCACCTCGAGAGTTGTTCCACGACGATGAGTCTTTTCTCTGATATTCACATCTTCAGGATGGTCAACAATTCCCTTAACCAAATGTTCTAGGGCTTCATCGATCATCGTTATTCAGCAGCCGTTTCTTGCTCAGCAGGAGTTTCAACAACTTCTTGCACGACAGGTGCTTCGGCAACAACCTCATCTGCAACTGGTGCCTCAACTGCGGCCTCAACTACAGGTGCTTCCTCAACGGCTGGTGCTGATTTAGCAGCAAGTTTTTCTTGTGCCTTCTTCTTCAAAGTTGTTGCGCCCTCTTTTGGCTCATCCATTGCCTGCTTCACAGCGGCTTCGTAGGCAACGCTCTTGTGTGGGCGAGGAGCTGCAACGCGAAGAGTTCCTTCGGTTCCTGGAAGGCCTTTATGCTTTTGCCAATCTCCAGTGATCTTCAACAGAGCCTCTACAGCTTCAGTCGGAAGAGCTCCAACGCCTAACCAGTACTGCGCACGCTCTGAGTTGACCTCAATGAGTGATGGTTCTTGTCCAGGTGAGTAGCGACCAATTTCTTCAATGGACAGACCATTACGTGCCTTACGAGAATCGGTAACAACGATACGAAAATATGGGGTGCGAATCTTGCCCATGCGCATTAAACGAATTTTTGTAGCCAAGTGCGTGTGCTCCTGTAAGTGTTTTTAGTTCTGCTTATCAATCGCAGCGGGGTGCGCAATCAAAAAGCCAAACTGTGGAAATTGGATGTTTGGGGGTAGAGGGCCCCGAACAGGTTGCTTATCTTGCCATCTGCACCTCGAAAGGTGAAATTGGAGGCAATCACCCGCGCTCTTGGGCCGCTCGTTTAGCAGGATTGCCTGATTTGGACTTCTTCTTCTGGATCGGTTTGCCTGCGCTAGGTCGAGCCATTCCCGCGCCCATTCCGGCAAGGGCTGGTGGCATTCCTTGTGGGACTCCCCCTTTTCGCATCTGCTTCATCATCTTTTGGGCTTGAGAAAATCTTTCAACAAGTGAATTCACTTCAGAGACTGCGCGCCCTGCACCGTTGGCAATTCGTGTGCGACGAGAACCATTGAGAATCTTCGGATCTTGGCGCTCTGCTTTAGTCATAGATTGAACAATTGCTTGAGTACGAATCAATTCGCTTCCGTCAAAATTATCAATTTGTTTCTTCATAGAGGCCGCACCTGGCAACATCCCTAACATCTTTGACATCGAACCCATCTTGGACATGGCTTGGAGTTGTTCGAGAAAATCTTCGAGTGTGAAATCTTCGCCGCTGGCAAATTTGCTCTCAAGTTTGGCAGATGATTCTGGGTCAAATGCTCTCTTTGCTTGCTCTGCCAAAGTCGCAACATCACCCATGCCCAAGATGCGCGAAGCCATGCGTTCGGGGTAGAAAATATCAAAATCACTGACCTTCTCGCCTGTTGAAGCGAACATAATGGGGCGCTTGGTGATGTGTGCGATCGAAAGAGCTGCACCGCCTCGTGCATCGCCATCCATCTTTGTTAGAACAACTCCATCAAAACCAACACCATCAAGGAATGCTTGGGCAGTGCGCACGGCATCTTGGCCAATCATTGCATCGACCACAAAGAGAATTTCATCGGGATTGACAGCATCTCGAATTGCAATCGCTTCTTTCATTAGAGTTGCATCCACGCCAAGGCGTCCAGCGGTATCAACGATGACCATGTTGTGTTGTTTAGAACGAGCAAATGCAACACCATCTTGAGCAACCGCAACTGCGTTACCCACTCCATTTCCCGGCTCCGGTGCAAAAACTGGAACACCAATGCTCTGACCTACTACTTGTAGTTGCGTCACCGCATTGGGGCGTTGCAAGTCTGATGCGACAAGGATTGGTGTATCGCCTTGATCTTTGTAAAACTTGGCTAATTTTCCAGCAAGAGTCGTTTTGCCGGCACCTTGAAGTCCCGCAAGTATGACGACTGTTGGGCCTTGTTTTGCAAAGCGAACTCTGCGTGCTTGGCTGCCAAGAATTTCGATGAGAGCAGCATTGATTATCTCAAATATCACTTGGGCTTGATTGGTGCCAGATTGCAAAGTTGGAAGGGCATCTAAGGAACGTTGCCTTATTAGTTCAATGAATTCATTAACAACTACAAGAGCAACATCTGCCTCAAGAAGTGCTTGGTGAATTTCTTGGCAAGTGTTTTCAACATCTGCACTAGAAATCTTGCCCCGAGAGCGAAGCGAACTGAGAACACCACCTAGGCGTTGGGTTAATGAATCAAACATAGAAGCAGAGCCTACCGAAGTGCGGTCACTAAACTTTGCGCCACTTCTTCTGCCCGCTCCTTGCTCAACGCGCCGCCCCCAATTTCTCTTACGTAGAGGGTGTCAATGGCTTCGGCCCCCAAAGTCGTGACGATTGCAGAGCCGATATCTACTCGGCATCGAGTAATGGCTCCTCCAATATAAAACAAGAGCGCCGGTTGATCATGGCTTCGAACTTCAAAAACGGTTGCCTCACTCGATGCATCCAAGAACGCTTCGACTTCTGGTGGTGGAACCGGAATGGCGGGTACTACCGCGCGAGATTTGATTCGTTCATAGATTCGCTTTTCTAGATCAATCTTGCCTTGCAATGCCGCGTCAATGTCCTTATGAAGCTTTTCAGCGGTAGGGGCTGGAGCATGAGGATCTGGTTGCACTATCCATTGCATTACTGCAGATGCGCCATGAGTCTTTGTTCGCGCTGATCGAACATCAAGTCGAGACAAATTGAGAACGCCTGCAACCACCGACAGCAGACCAGGTTTATCAGGTGAAATGATTTCGATTGCGAACCCATTTTCGCGCGGCAAAACATCCACACGAAGCGCTCCAACTTCGGCAAAAGCGCGCTGCTGTGCATCGAGTTCTGGTTGTTTTGCAAGAATTGAGCCGCTCATAGCTGCGCGAGTGCGACGCACAAGATCATTGACCAAGCTTGCTTTCCAATCACTCCATGCAGCACTGCCAGTTGCCTCTCCATCGGCAATGCTCAACGCATGGAGTAGTTCGAGAGTCTGCAAGTCAGGAATCACAGCTAAAACGGATGCAACAGTTGCTGGGTCATCGAGATCGCGCCTTGTAGCAGTTGATGATAGGAGCAGATGATGCGCAATAAGAATCTGTAATGTTTCTATCTCTTCGGCGCTGAATCCCATTCGCTGAGCGAGCGGTTCGATGAGCAATGCACCACGTTGCGAGTGGTCATCGGGGCCGCCCTTGCCAATGTCATGAAAAAGCGCGGCAACTAATAAAAGGTCAGGTCTATGCACTCGTCTTATCAGGGCTGCCGAATGCACTGCAGTCTCCACCATATGGCGATCCACGGTGTGGCGATGAAGCGCATTTCGTTGGGGCAAACTTCGTACGGAGCTCCACTCTGGCAACCACGCAGCAATATCTCCCTCTTGATCTAGTTCTTCCCAAATATGAACTATTGCGCTTCCTGCCCCAATCAGAGTGAGAAAATCTTCGCGCCTTTGCCGACTCCACGGATTACTAATACCTTCCTGTCGCAATCTTTGTAGTGGTAGATCAAGAGCAGATATTTGACGGACTTTCTCCTTGTTGATTGCTCTCCATGTGAGCGCCATCAAATAGTCGACATCACGAGCGGACTGGGCCACATCACCCATCAATGCATCTGCATCTATGTAGTTGAGGTGAGCCGCCACCTTGTCTTGTTCTTGGAATAAAAGCTTGTCTTTGCCTCGACCACTTTGAGTATGAAGGGCCTCCCTTATATCTTGCAAGAGTGACTCAGCCTTACTGATGCGATCAAGTGATACTTCGACTAGTCCCGAGGTAGCGATCGCCCGAAGTGCAGTGATATCGCGAAGGCCACCGCGCGCTTCTTTGAGATCTGGTTCCAGTAAATATGCCAAATCTCCTGTGCGTTCGTGGCGAATTCGCAAAGATTCCTGAAGTTCTCCAGCCCTCTTGCGTGCACCTTTTCTCCATGACTTGCGTGCCTCCGCCGCAGCGTCAGAAACGAGATCTTCATCGCCACAGATATAACGCATATCTAAAAGCCCCATGGCAACCTTGAGATCTGCTTTAGCAGCTTCTCTAGTTTCCTTCTTTGTGCGAACTGAATAATCAACGCTTCGAGGTATTTGAGTTGCGGCTGCTGCACCATCCCAAATAGGAAAGAGAAGCGCATTTACGAACTCTCTAAGTTGATTTTCAGAGAGACTTCCCTCATGAAGAATCAAAATATCTAAATCTGAACCCGGAGATAGTTCGCCGCGGCCGTAACCTCCGACCGCGGCGATTGCTATCGAACTCTTCAAATCCTGGCTGTGGGTTTGAAAAAGTGCTCGCAGAACTCGGTCACTCTCGTCAGATCGAAACCTACGTTCGCGTGTACTCACCGAGATTGCGAATTAGATGGCATCAACTCCGCGTTCGCCAGTGCGAACACGGACAACTTGATCAACAGGGGTTGACCACACTTTGCCATCGCCAATTGAGCCAGTAGATGCGGCCTTTACGATCACATCGATGACAGATTCACAATCGGAATCATCGACAAGCACCTCTAGACGGATCTTTGGAATCAGATCCACCGTGTATTCGGCGCCACGATAAACCTCGGTATGGCCACCCTGTCGCCCAAATCCGCTGGCCTCCGAAACTGTCATTCCGGTGATCCCAGCACTTTGTAGTGCGCTTTTTACATCATCTAACTTGAAGGGTTTCAAGATTGCGGTGATGAGTTTCATATCGACGAACCTCCTCGGGATGATCCAGCCATTTCGTATGCAGATTCTGCGTGTTCATTGAGATCGATACCTTCAAGTTCGGCGTCACGAGTGATTCTAAAGCCCATTGTCTTATCGATAATCAATCCAATGATGAGAGTAGCGATGAAAGAGTAAACAAGGACAAAGAGTGCTCCAAATATCTGCTTACCCAGAAGTGTCATTCCTCCCCCGTAGAGAAGTCCATCAAGACCAACGGAATTTACAACATGGGTTCCGAAAACTCCGATGGAAATGCAGCCCCACAAACCTCCGACTAAGTGAACTCCGACAACATCAAGAGAGTCATCAAAGCCAAGTTTGTACTTCAGCCCTACCGCCATTGCGCACAGCGCACCGGCAATAATTCCAATGACAACCGCCGCCCAAGGAGCAACAAATGCGCACGCAGGTGTAATTGCGACCAATCCAGCAACTGCGCCAGATGCAGCGCCCAATGAGGTTGGATGTCCATCACGGATTTTCTCAACCATGATCCATCCGACTAGTGCGCCAGCAGTTGCAACTTGAGTATTCATAAACGCAAGCCCAGCAATTCCATTGGCAGCAAGGGCAGATCCTGCGTTAAATCCGAACCAACCAAACCAGAGTAATCCAGATCCAAGAAGCACCAGAGGTAAGGAGTGCGGGCGCATAGATTCTTTACGCCATCCCACTCGCTTTCCGAGGATGAGTGCAAGAGCTAATCCGGCTGCACCCGCATTGATATGAACCGCTGTTCCTCCAGCGAAATCTTCGAGTCCTTTCCTGGCCAGAAAGCCTGCGCCAGTAATCGTGTCGCCAACTTTGTTTCCAAATGCAAAGACCCAGTGTGCAACTGGGAAATAGACAACGCTGACCCATACGGTAACAAATACTGCCCAGGCACTGAACTTTGTACGATCGGCAATTGCACCGGAGATGAGAGCGGGAGTGATGATTGCAAACATCAATTGGAATGCAGCAAAGATTAGGACTGGAATCGGATAAATCCCACCATTATTAGTGAGGTCATTGACCATCCCGCCTAAACCAGAAAAGGAAATTGATCCGTACCACTGAGATTGAGCACTAGATCCGAAAGCTAATTGGAAGCCATAGAGAACCCAAAGCACGCTAACGATTCCAATTGTGATCATCGACATCATCATCATATTCAAAACGCTTTTAGTCCGAACCATCCCTCCGTAGAAGAATGCAAGTCCTGGTGTCATCAATAACACCAACGCTGTACTGGCTAACATCCAGGCAGTATCGCCAGAATTAAGAACTACTTGATCCATTGTTCACACGGTTTCTCTTGATCTACTCGCCGTTGAGATGGAGGAAATATGCCCGCCTTGCGTTACATGAACCGCCCGCTTGTGTTACAGATTGGTTACAAAAGTCCCTGAAGGTAGGAATCCGGCTCAAAGGCAGCAATATCTGTGGCGCTCTCGCCTGTGCCCACGAATTTAATCGGGATCCCCATAGAGTGCTCTATCGCTAGAGCAATACCGCCTTTGGCGCTGCCATCGAGTTTGGTCACGATTATGCCTGTAAGTTCAACGGCTTCTGCAAATACTTTCGCTTGTAGTAACCCATTTTGACCTGTTGTTGCATCAATGACTAGTAAAACTTCTTGCACTGGTGAGACCTTTTCGACAACGCGCTTCACCTTTCCAAGCTCCGCCATCAAATCATTCTTCGTGTGCAGCCGACCGGCAGTGTCAATGATCAAATAATCCATCGCTCTAGCATTTGCTTGTTGTGCTGCATCAAAAGCAACTGATGCGGGGTCTGCGCTATCGGCCCCGTGAACTACATCGATATCCAAGCGCTCGCCCCATGTGCGTAGTTGATCTACCGCAGCTGCACGGAATGTATCGGCAGCTGCAAGTAAAACTCTCGAATCCTCACTACTCAAAAGACCAGCCAGCTTGGCAGCAGATGTTGTCTTGCCAGTTCCATTGACTCCCACAACTAAAAGTGTTGTTACCCCCTGATGTGCGCGAACTATCGTGCGCGGCTTGGTGGAAAGAGATGCCCTTAACACCTGCAAGATCCCTTCGTGTGGATCATCGGCTTTAGCCGAACGTGCGGCACTCATTATCTGTTGTGTTAACTCTGGTCCAAGATCGGCATCAATGAGGGCGACTTCTAAATCGCTCCAGTCAGCAGAGGAGCCATCTGGAGTGCCCTTAATTTTTGAGATTATTTTAGAAAAAAGTCCCATGCAAATTCCGGTTGCTAATTAAGCAGAGTCAGCATCGCGAAGACGTTGAGAAATCACTTCAGTAACGCCGTCTCCGCGCATCGTGACGCCATAGAGTGCATCCGCAATTTCCATAGTTCGCTTTTGGTGAGTAATGATGATCAGCTGAGAACTCTCCCGCAGCTCTTCAAGAACTCCAAGTAGCCGCCCAAGGTTGACATCATCAAGAGCAGCTTCAACTTCATCGAGTACATAGAAGGGACTTGGCCTTGCCTTGAAGATTGCAACCAAGAGCGCAATTGCAGCCAAAGATTTTTCTCCGCCCGAAAGGAGGGAGAGACGTTTAATGCGCTTTCCGGGTGGCCTGGCTTCTACATCTACACCGGTATTGAGAAGATCATCAGGTTCGGTCAAGATCAGGCGACCATCTCCACCAGGAAACAGGCGAGCAAAAATCTCTTCGAAATGACGGGAGGTATCTTCATAAGCTTCCATAAAGATTTGTTGTACGCGCTCATCAACTTCTTTGATGATATCCAACAGATCTTTCTTAGTTTTCTTCAAGTCCTCTAATTGTTCTGCCAGGTAGCGCAAACGCTCTTCTAGTGAGCCGTATTCTTCAAGGGCAAGAGGATTAATCTTTCCAAGCAGTGCCAAAGAACGCTCTGTATTTGCTAGGCGCTTCTCTTGCTGATCGCGGCGATAAGGAATCAATTCCGTAGCAATAATCTGGCCATCTTCTTGTTCGATAAATGTAGGGACATCATTTTCTGGGCCGTATTCTGAAATCAAGGTGTGAACGTCCACGCCAAGTTCTTCAACTGCTTTGAGTTCAAGTTGCTCAATGCGCATGCGTTGCTCTGCCCGTGCAATTTCATCTTGGTGCACGCTCGATGTGAGTTGTTCCATCTCTACAGAAAGCTCCCTGGCGCGGGCGCGGATAGTTAATGTCTCACCTTCTCGCGAGGCGCGTGATTCCTCTAAGCGACCTCTTTCGGTGGCAGCCTTTGCAATCGAGCGTTCGATATGAATGAGCGCTTCGTAGGCAGATTCTGCAATAGTTTGAGAAATCACCGCACCTTGTGCACGTGCACCGCGTCGATTGACAGCGCGTTCGGATGCTTCGCGTTCTGCGCGGGCTGCATCTTCGAGCGCTTTTGCGCGAGCTGCTAATGAATCAACGCGCTCTTCACTTGTACGAACCGCCAGACGGGCTTCAACTTCAGTTGTGCGAGCCAAGGAAACTTCGGCGCGAATAACATCAGAACGCGAGTGGCTAGGTTCCTCAACGCTTCCGTGATGGTGAAGCTGGTCTTGCGCAATTACTAATTCGCTTTCATCGCGAGTTTTGGCCGATGTCGCCTCGGCAATTGCCGAATTCAATCTTTCTACTTCTGCGCGAGCAGATTTGGCATGTTGGCCAGCAACGGAGAGTTGTTCGGTGAGTGCTGCAATACGAGCATCTGATTCGTTGAGTTGTGAAAGCGCTGAATCAAATTCGCCCTGACGGGCGGCTAGTTCGCCCTCTGCCGTCCCAATCTCAAAGCGAAGTCGCTCGCAATCGTGCGTGATTTTCGAAACCTTAGTGGTGAGCTCCTCGATCAACGCCTTAATCTCAATCAAAGAAGTGGAGGATTTCGATCCGCCTCGCGCTCTAGATTGAGTGAAAAGGTCTCCATCTCGCGTTACAACGCTCAAATGCGAATGGGATCCAATGATTGATTGTGCGGTGCGCGCATCATCGGCAACCACTGTTGTAGCCAGAAGGTCGCGCAAGAGTGAATCAATTGTGGATGAGCGCATATGGGAGGTCAATGGAGTTAATCCTGAAGGGATTGATTTGTTGCCTTGTCCATCACCCGCAGATAGAACAAGTAAGTCTGCTTGGCCCAAATTCTCATTGCGAAGTGTCGTTAGTGCAGTAACGGCCGTTGAGAGATCTTGAACAACAACCGCATCGGCTAACGAGCCCAAGGCTGCTGCAGCTGCCGCTTCCCATCCAGAGTCAATCTCAACAAGGGATGCAATGCTTCCAAGAATTTGAATTCCTCGAGAATCCTTTAACAGCGCAGCGGCACCATCACGAGTTTGTGATGTCAACTGCATGGCTTCAAGTTTTGATTCGAGGGCATTGCGCTCGCGATCGGCACCTCGTTCTTGCTCAACAAGAGCGCTGTGTTTGGTCTTTGCCGAAGCTAAATTATTTTGAGCCTTTTCAAATTGAGAATCCAGACCCATCTCCCCGGAATCTGCACTAGCGATATCTAATTCATGCGCCGAATACTCTTGTTGGGCGGTATCTGCACGATTTTGCGCATCATCACGAGCCTTTGTAAGTCGACTAATTTCTTCGGCTATGGCATCCAAGCGCGCGGCTAAGGACTTGATATGTCCTTCTTGACGAGCGGTACCTTCGCGCTGATCAGCTAAAGCGCGAAGTGCTGCGGCAACCCGATCATCTTCGGCTTTGAGTTGCGCCTCGGCTGTTGCAAGTGCGGTAGTTGCAATGTGTAGTTGCGCCCGAGAGGTTTCAACACCCTCACGTAAAACTTGTTCTTCTTGCCGCAATGCAAGAGCTTCGCGATCCAAACTTTCTGGATCACGGCCTGCGGTGCGGGCTTCTTCTGCCTCCTCTGCCAAAAAGCGCGAGCGCTCCTGAGCCAAAGATGCTGTACCGCGAAACTTTTCACGCAACCCATTAAGTCTGTAATAAGTATCTTGAGCCTGAACCAATAATGGATTATCAATTGCACTTTGCGCATCTAGCGCTTCTTCTCGGGCGCGCGCTCTATCTAAATCTGCTTCAACTAGCGCGCGACGCTCGCGAAGTGCAGTCTCATCGGCTACTTCTGCATTCAGAGTTTTAGTCAACGACATAAGGTCATCGGCCAGCAAGCGCAACTTCGCATCGCGTAAATCAGCTTGGATAGTGGCGGCTTTCTTTGCAACCTCTGCTTGCTTGCCTAATGGACGCAATTGGCGACGCAATTCGACTGTGAGATCTTGAATACGAGCGAGATTTGCTTGCATCGAATCTAGCTTGCGGATCGCTTTTTCTTTGCGCTTGCGATGTTTGAGTACACCGGCTGCTTCTTCGATAAACCCACGACGCTCTTGGGGATTAGCCATCAAAATGGCATCGAGTTGGCCTTGGCCCACAATGACGTGCATTTCGCGCCCAATACCGCTATCGCTGAGCAGTTCTTGAATATCTAGAAGGCGGGATGCATCTCCGTTAATTTGATATTCACTTGTGCCATTTCGGAAAAGTATGCGAGAAATTGTGACTTCGGTGTAATCAATGGGCAGGGCGCCGTCGGTATTATCAATTGTTACAGCGACTTCAGCGCGGCCTAAAGGTGCGCGCCCGCTCGTACCAGCGAAAATAACATCTTCCATTTTTCCGCCACGCAACGACTTCGCACCTTGTTCACCCATAACCCACGAGAGAGCATCAACAACATTGCTCTTACCCGAGCCGTTGGGACCCACCACGCAGGTGATCCCTCGTTCAAGACGCAGGGTGGTCGATGAGGCGAAGGACTTAAAGCCCTTGAGCGTGATGCTCTTCAAATACACGGAGCAAACCTACCGCAGGGGTTAACTTTCTGAGGTCACGCTTAAAATCTCGTAGGCGTTGCGGGCAGCAAATTGTTCGGCTTCTCGCTTGGATTTTCCTTCGCCCTGGGCTATGGCGCAACCACCGACCATCGCAACTGCGACAAAGCTCTTGTCGTGATCTGGGCCAGATTCTGTCACGACATATTCAGGCGAACCCACACCTTGTGCCGCAGTGAGTTCTTGCAGGGCGGTTTTTCCGTCCAAGGCCACGCCTTTGGCCATTGCAGATTCGAGTGTGTCATTGATCAGGGATGCAACGATGGCGGTGGTTTTTTCAATGCCAGTTTCTAAATAGATAGCGCCAATCAGCGCTTCTAACGCATCGGCAAGGAGAGAATTCTTATCACGACCACCAGTGACTTCTTCGCCTTTTCCTAAGCGAATATATTCGCCCAGGTGCAAAGTGCGAGCAATATCTGCCAGCGCTCGCATATTCACAATGCCTGATCGCAAAGGAGAGAGACGACTTTCATCAAGATCTGGAAATCTACGATAAAGCTCGGCAGTAACTATCAAGCCCAGGACAGAATCGCCTAAGAATTCAAGGCGTTCATTAGTTTCTACGCCACCGGTTTCATATGCGAATGAGCGGTGCGTTAACGCTAACTCCAACAGTTGCGGGTGAAAATCAACCCCCAACGCTGTTGCTAACTTTGAATACAGATCAGACCTCGATTACCTGACGGCGGTTGTACATGCCACAGGTTGGACAAGCTGTGTGTTGCAATTTTGGTTGCTGGCACTGTGGGCATGCGGCAAGGGCAGCTGCAGTTGTCTTCCACTGGCTACGACGTGAGCGCGTCTTTGAACGCGACATTTTTCGCTTTGGTACTGGCACTGGTCGTCCCTTACTCTCTTGTGAAATTTCTTCTGAAATTCATCAGGGGGCAAGTATCCCCTAAAAAGCCCAATTCTTGAAATCGAGCCTTACATCTGGCTGAGGTTACCGTTGGGCTCGTCATCTTGATCCAAACCATGGACAGCGCCAAGCCCCGCCCATCGTGGGTCAATCACCTCATGGATATGGTCTGGCGCAAGTGCGCTCCATCGAACCCCACACCCCGCGCACAAACCTGGGCAATCTGGAGCACAGAGCGGATTAATAGGTAGATCCAGAACGATTGCATCACGAATCGGTATCTCTAAATTAATGATGTCACCTTCCATCATTAAATCATCGTCGTCATCGAGATCATCTGCTTCTTGTCTGGCTCTTTTACGTTCGGCTTTGGTGTGCGCCTTTTGAGGTTCATAGCGATAGAGCTCTTGGATACGACGATCAATATCAAGTTCGATTGGCTCAAGACATCGCATGCATTCACCATCGGCAATGGCAGATAAATCCGCACTGACCAAAACACCTTCAGTGACCGATTCAAGTCGAAGTTCAAGGTGGACATCTTCGCCGGCTAGAACTGCAATCACATCAATGCCCACTGGCTCTGGCACCGTGATGTCGATCGAGTATTCCTTCATCTCCCCCGCTCTGCGAGGGAGTTCATGGGAATTAAAGAGGTAAACCTCAGAGGGGCGAGGCATGAGAACTATTTATCAGTAGAAAGTTGCGATAATGCATCATTTTCATGCGCACCAGCTAAACGTTCGCGACCACGGGCAACTGCATCTGAAGTCTTGGTCAGGATCACTTCAAGTGTGGCAAGGCGTGAATCAATATAAGCCTCAACTTCTTCGCGCTCGCGATCTGCGGTTTCATGTACTTCAGCAAGGATTCGAGCTGCCTCATCTCTGGCCGCTTGTACGATCGCTGTTTGTTCGACCATGCGTGATACTTCTTCGCGTGCAATTGAGATCAATGATTCAGCACTGGAATGTCCCTCTTCAATAATGGCATCGCGTGCATCCAAAAGATTCTGCGCCTTGACAAGGTCGTGTGGCAATAGCGTGCGGGCTTCGTCTAAAACCTCTAGCAAATCTCCACGGTGAACAACGCACGAGGCAGACAAAGGAACGCTCCTAGCCTCTTCCACGATCGTAATCGCTGTGACGAGTTTCTCGACTGAATCCATGAATCACTTCCCTGCTTGAACTTTGCGTAGCGCTGCGTTGACATTGGCTGGAACCATCGTAGAGACATCTCCGCCGTAATGTGCCAATTCTTTGACTAATGATGACGATAGAAACGAATGCGCTGGAGCGGTGGCCATAAACATGGTCTCAACCCCTGCCGCTTGAAGATTCACTTGGGCCATCTGGAGTTCGTAATCAAAGTCAGTAACAGCCCGAAGGCCTTTAACGATTGACTTAATATTGTTTTTAGCACAGTAGTCGACAAGTAACCCATACCAGGAATCGACGATCACATTAGAAAACTTCTTTGTATTTTCCGAGATCATCTCAATGCGCTCTGCCACCGTGAATAAACTAGATTTTGTTCGGTTTTCTAGAACAGCAACGATGACCTGATCGAAATGCTTGCTGGCTCGTTCGATAATGTCGAGATGCCCAAAAGTGATTGGATCGAAGGATCCAGGACACACAGCGCTTTTCATGTCGCAAACGCTAGCAATTAATGCTGTGCTTATCCATTCTGCGCGGGGATTGCGTAGTAAATAACCGCTTGACCATAATTTCGCTCGCGCAGTGCCTCGAATCCCTCTGGCCACTCAAATGCCGACCTCTTACTCGCTCGCTCTACCGCTACAACCACATCTGCTCGCAGAAATCCACCAGAGTGTAAAAATCTTAAGCACGCGTAAAGATCTCCATCCGGAAAGTCATAGGGAGGATCCAAGTAAATAATGTGGTAATTGGTTGGCGCAGTAGATTCTAAAAATTTCTGCACTGACATGGCATACAGATGAAACTTGCCAGCAGGTTTACTTGCCATGACTAACTCTGAATTAGTAGAAATAGTTCTATTTGCTCGCTCGTCTTTCTCCACGCAGTGCACAAGTGTTGCGCCTCTGGAAAGTGCCTCAAGGCCAATCGCTCCAGAACCGGCAAAAAGATCTAAGAAATTCAAACCAAGAAAATCTCCAAATTCCGACAGTAAAGATGAGAATAAACCTTCGCGAGCTCGATCAGATGTCGGACGAGTGGCGCCGGCAACTGATGCCAAGGTGCGTCCCTTCGCGACTCCAGCGATGATTCTCATGGGTAAATATTACTTTCAACCCTTGTCGATGTATTCAGCAGCGGCATCTGCTTGCAGTAGCGCAAGGGCTTTGGCTAACTCTGGGGCAGCCGCCAAAGTGGGATCTGCGTCAATGATGCGCTGAGCATTTGTGCGCGCAAGATCGATAAGCCCTTCATCCCTCAACACCCGCAACAATCGAAGGTGTGAGCGAGTCCCAGATTGATTTGCTCCAAGGACATCGCCTTCGCGACGTTGTTCTAAATCAATCCGTGAAAGTTCGAAGCCATCGAGTGTTGCACCCACGGCATCAAGTCGTTGGCGAGCCAGTGCATCTGGGGGCGCATTGGTGACCAATAAGCAAAGTCCAGGAGATGTTCCACGTCCAACACGACCCCTGAGCTGATGAAGTTGCGATACACCAAATCGATCAGCATCCATGATGACCATAATCGTTGCGTTGGGAACATCGACCCCAACTTCGATCACTGTCGTGGTTACAAGAACATCAATTTCGCCCATTGTGAATGAGCGCATCGTGGCATCCTTTTCTTCAGAGCCTAGTTGGCCGTGCAAAATTGCCACCCGCAGACCTTTGAGAGGGCCAGAGTGCAATGTAGGTGCAAGTTCTTCAACGCTCGCCAATTCTGATGTAGTAGTTCCGAACAGGAAATCCATATCTGAATCTGTAGGAGCACTTGCGCTTATGCGCGGAGCGACTACATAGGCTTGATGTCCCAACGCTACTTCCTCCTTGATGCGAGACCATGCTCGCTCCATGAAGGCTGGCTTTTCTAAACTTGGCACAACATGTGTAGTGATGGGTTGACGACCTAGTGGTAATTCGCGAAGCGTGGAAATGTCTAGATCTCCAAAAACTGTCATGGCAACCGTGCGCGGAATTGGCGTTGCAGTCATCACCAAAAGGTGGGGAGGAAATTCGGCTTTACTTTTTAAGGCGTCACGCTGCTCGACACCAAATCGATGCTGCTCATCAACAATGATTAGCCCGAGATCTTTGAAAGCAACACTCTCCCCCAGCAGCGCATGAGTTCCGATCACAATTCCTGCGTCCCCTGAAGCGGCAAGTGCTAAAGACTCATTCCGAGATGCCGCGCTCTGAGATCCAGTAATCAAAGTTATTTGGGTTGCATGTTCGCCTCCACCGAGCATGCCTCCATGAGCCAAGGGTCCGAGCAATTTTTCTAAAGTTCGAAGGTGCTGTTGTGCTAAAACTTCAGTAGGGGCAAGCAATGCGGCTTGGCCACCGCTATCGACAACGGCGAGCGCTGCACGAATAGCAACAACGGTCTTGCCGGACCCAACTTCTCCTTGCAAAAGACGGTGCATGGGGTGTGATGCCGATAAATCATTCTCAATTTCTGAAACAACGCTTCGCTGTCCGCCCGTTAACTCAAAAGGAAGAGATTTATCAAAGGCATCCAAAAGACCTCCAGATCGAACAGGACGCGCTGTTGCCTTCAGTTTTCGTAACTCTTGGCGCCGAACTACAAGTAATAACTGCAAGAGAAATGCTTCATCAAAAGTGAGTCGCTCACGTGCTTTCTCTGCGGCATCAATATCGAAGGGCTGATGAAGAGCAATGAGCGCATCTTTCAAGGATGTGTAGCCGTGCTCTAGTCGAATACTCTCTGGAAGAAAATCTGGAACTTCGTCAAGGGCATCAATCGCCAACGTCATGCATTGAGCAACTTTCCACGATGGAAGTTTCGCTGTAGCTGGATAGACAGGTAAGTACTTACCAGCAAAATCATCGACAGCGCTATCAACATCTCCCCCGTCGGCAATGAGTTCATAATCTGGGTGGGCTAATTGACGTTTGCCCTTAAAGACACCAACTTTGCCAGCAAATAAACCTTGGCGGCCAACTTTCAATTCTCTCTCTCGCCAAGCTTGATTAAAAAATGTTAAAGATAGTTTCGAACTTCCGTCCGTCACCACTACTTCTAAAATAGTTCCCTTGCGGCCTTGCAAGGTGCGAGTACTTGCGCTAAATATCTCAGCAAGAATTGTTACTTCATCATCTGCCTTGAGCGTTGAGATATCAGTGAGCTCCCCACGGACGACATATCGGCGTGGGTAATGGCGGAGAAGATCTCCAACAGTTTTTGCCCCAATCCCCGTTGCAAGCACCTTTGCAGTGCGGTCCCCAACTACATCTACTAACTTGGTGTCCAGGGTGGCCATAGACACATTCTCCCTTGTAAAAGGGAGCGATTAGCGTAATGAAGGGCCTTGCGGCTATTCTTACCTCCGTTCATACGGCAGGCAATCTCAATTCTTGAAGGAGTACGACGATGGCAGCAACATGCGATATCTGTGGCAAGGGACCAAGCTTTGGCAATAACGTCTCTCACTCACAGGTCAAAACTCGTCGTCGTTGGAATCCAAATATTCAGCGCGTACGTACCTTCATCGGTGGAACTTCCAAGCGCCAGAACGTCTGCACCTCGTGCTTGAAAGCTGGAAAAGTTAGTCGTTAATCACTTTTTAAAAGTGAGTAAAGCCCCGCGGTTGTTTTTGTAAGCCTTTAATTTCACTACCATCTCCTTGGTCAACGATGCCAATCTCAATTCCGGGCAGACCTATCCCTGTGGCAAGAAAAACATGATCTTCTCCGCCTGTGGCTACCCAATCCCACACATAAGCGCCGACTTCATTGGCAAGAAGAGATAGATCTAAAAATTCTGGTTGCGAAGCAATTTGGGCTCCATCAATTTCGAACCTGCAGCCCGAAGCCTTAGCCATCTGTTCGGCTTGAACTACTAAACCATCACTGACATCACACATAGAGTGCGCGCCACTCAATGCCACCGCATCGCTATATCGAACTTGTGGAGCTCTAAATTGAGCAAGTGCTCGTTGGGCGTGAGCGCTCGATGAGAGGGTGCTTACATTGATCTCGTTGCTGAGCAAATACAAGCCAGCGCTTGACCAACCAGGCAGTGCTGATAAATAAATATGGTCGCCCATCTTTGCTCCCGAGCGCACAATGGGCACGTCCACTTCCCCAACAGCAGTCATAGAAATCACTACACAGGGGCCTCGAGCCATATCTCCGCCAATAATAGAAACGCCGCAGCTTTGTGCTTCATCGCGCATACCTTCTGCTAATTCTCGGATCCACGACATGCTTTCATGGCCGGTCAGAGCCACCGCTGCAACAAGGTGATGGGGCCGAGCACCCATTGCGAAAATATCGGCAAGATTTGCCGCCGTGATTTTGCGTCCGATGTCATAAGCGTTTGACCAGTCACGTCGAAAATGAACACCTTCAACTGCCATATCCGTTGTGATCACCTGTTTGTGAGGAGATGGTGCAACAACGGCAGCGTCATCCCCAATGCCCTCAATGATTCGTGCATCAGAGGTGGCAAAAATGCTCGCTAGTTCGGCGATGACCTGCGCTTCTGTGAACTCCACCCCACCAGCCTACGCGGATTGCGAAAAATGCCACTGCCGCATTGATTGAAAATGCGATACGGTCGTCCTACATCAACGAAGGGAAGCGACATGTCAGTTCAGGCCTACATCTTGATTCAAACCGAAGTCGGTAAGGCATCGAGCGTTGCCAAGGCTGTATCTGCGATCGCTGGCGTGACCTTGGCTGAAGGTGTTACTGGTCCTTACGATGTAATTATGCGCGCTGAAGCGCCAAGCATGGAGGATTTCGGCCGAGTAATTCTGTCAAAAGTACAAGCAGTTGCTGGCATTACACGCACTCTGACTTGCCCTGTTACAACCTACTAATTCTTGCGCGAAAGCGCGCTTTTCATTAACTC
The DNA here is from genome assembly GCA_009698615.1 of Actinomycetota bacterium. GTDB lineage: Bacteria > Actinomycetota > Actinomycetes > Nanopelagicales > Nanopelagicaceae > QYPT01. Next base: position 37,044 of record WLPU01000014.1, read on the forward strand.
ATCAATAATTTGAGAATAAGTTATGTCACTCTGCGCCATCAATCGAGGAAACATTGATGAGGGCGTAAACCCTGGCATGGTGTTGAGTTCATTGATGACGATGCTGCCATCTGGGCAGTAGAAGAAATCAACTCGAGCAAGACCCGAGCACCCCAGTGATTTAAAGGCAAGGGCTGCCTGGCGCGAAATTTCTGTGCGGGCGTCGTTAGCGATATCTGCAGGAATAATTGCAGTTGTAGCGCCATCTAAATACTTGGCTTCAAAATCATAAAACTCGAATTTGCTGTCAATCACAACTTCACCTGGCTGGGATGTAATGATCTTGCCATCTACTTCCAAAACGGCGCACTCAATTTCTCGACCGACTACTGCTTCTTCGACCATAACTTTTGTGTCAAAGCTAAATCCCTCTTCAATAGCAGCAGCAAGTTCGGCTGACTTCTTTACCTTCGTGGTTCCACGACTAGATCCACCCCGTGCGGGTTTAACAAAAACGGGAAAGGATAGGCCCGAGGCAAGAGTTTCGCATGCGCTGCGATTTCTCATCCATTGATCTCTAGATATGACAATGCCTTCGGCAACTTTCATTCCTGCTGCTGCAAAGATTGGTTTTGCGAAAGATTTATCCATGGCAACTGCAGAGGCAAGTACGCCGCTACCAACGTAGGCAATATTTGCTATCTCGCAAAAGCCTTGGACGGTGCCATCTTCACCAAAAGGGCCGTGCAACATTGGAAAGATTAAATCCAACGCAAATGCTTTCCCATTGATAGAAAATCCATGAATATCTGTATTGATCTCGGGTGCATCTTCAGGAACGTTTGGCAATACTCCAGCCACGATTGAATAATTGAAATCCTTCGGCATCAAGACCCAACGTCCGGCGGTGCGGGTTATTCCAATTACTACTGGCTCATAGCGGTCGCGATCGATGGCCGAGAGGATGCCGCCTGCGGAAATACATGAGATTTCGTGCTCGCTGCTTCGGCCCCCGCATAAAATTCCGACCACTATTTTATTCACTTGATGAAGTCCTCAGATTGCGTGCGAATTTCCATCAATCGATTGAGAGCAGCAATCGGTGTGATTGCACCGCTGACTACATCGGCAACGGCTTCGATAACTGGGACTTCTACTCCAACACGGTGCGCTAACTCCACGACAGCTCCTGCTGATTCCACGCCTTCAACGGTCCTTGGAACATGTGAGCGTGCATATTCCATCGAGCCACCGCGTCCCAGTGCTTCGCCAAAGGTGCGGTTTCGAGAAAGAGGTGACGAGCAACTAGCTACAAGGTCGCCCATGCCAGCCAAACCGGCAACGCTCAAAGGATTTGCACCGTGGGCAGCGGCCAAGCGAGCAACTTCATTAAGGCCGCGGGTAATTAACATGGACTGAGTATTTTCTCCCAAGTCCATTCCCACCGCGATGCCAACCCCTAGCGCAATGACGCTCTTGACCGCACCTGCCATCTCGCAGCCTAAAACATCGGTGGAGGTATATACGCGATAGTAGGTCGTCGAGAAAATTTCTTGAATTTTAAGAGCGAGTGCTTCGTTGGGTGCCGCAGCAACTGCTGCTGCAGGTTGTCGTAGTGCAAGTTCATTGGCCAAATTCGGTCCAGTAATAATGGCTACTTGAGATGAATCAACATGGAGTACATCTGTAATTACTTCGGACATTCGAAGAAGTGTGGAAACTTCAATGCCTTTGACCGTACTCACCAATACTGAGCTTGAGCCAATCTTTTCTTTCCACTCAATGAGTCTCCCTCGTAATCCTTGGGCTGGAATGGCAACAATCAACGTTGAAGAATGCTCTAGTGCCTGATCGATGTCGGTTGTTGCGCCTATCTGTTCTGGTAAAGAAATATCACCCAAGTAGGCGTGATTGGTATGGCGAACATTAATTTCATTGACGACATCAGCATTTCGCCCCCACACGAGAACTTCATTTCCAGCGTCGGCAAGGACTTGAGCCAATGTGGTGCCCCATGCACCAGCGCCCAATACCGAGATGGTTGTCATTGCTTCTTGTCCTTATTGGGCTGAAACTTTCCAGTCCTGGGTAGGTCGGATGTGTGTGGATCAAATGGTAGTAGCGGAGCCTTCTCGCCTCTAATCTCCTCAAGCATCTGCCTCAAGGTACGCATGATTTCTGCTGTCGCCTCAATAAGTGCCTGCGGATTATCTTCTTGGCCAACCCACTTCGACAAATTCACTGGAGTACCTGCTACATATGTCATTGGCACGCGTGGCCACAGGTGAGGCTTCTTTCCATAGCGTGGCAAAATTTTATGAGGCCCCCATGCTGCAACTGGAATCACTGGGACGCCAGTCATCAGCGCTAAACGCGCAATGCCAGTCTTGGCCACCATTGGCCACAGGTGCTCATCACGAGTGAGCGTTCCTTCTGGATAAATTCCGACGCAATGTCCGGCCTTTAAAGCCGCAGCTGCATGATCTAAAGCTTTGCTTGCATCTTTACTTTCGCGATCAACTGGAATCTGTCCCGCGGCTTTGACGATCCGCCCAATAATCGGTGTGTCAAAAACAGATTGCTTACCTATGAAACGTGGCGCCCTTCCGTTCTTGTAAAGAAAGTGGGCAAAGAAAAGAACGTCTGAATACGAAACGTGATTGCTGGCAATAATCACGGCGCCATGTTTAGGGATATTTTCACCGCCGCGCCATTGGCGTTTGGCCACTGCATTGAGAATTGGAATGACAATTACGGCACAGAATTTAAAAGCCGAATTAGTTCCTAAAGGCTTTCCGGTCGGTGGCGCATAAATAATTGAATCTGTGCTCACGATGGTAAGAGTACCCGTGCCTTCAATACAGAAAGCAAAACGGGGCTAAGCGTAAAAATACGCCTAACCCCGTTTTCTAAACCTAGAAACTACTTACGCTTCTTTGCTGCCTTCTTTGCTTTCTTTGGTGCTGACTTCTTTGCCTTCTTAGGAGCAGCTTTCTTAGCTGGCTTCTTGGTGGCTTTCTTCTTGGCAGCCTTCTTAGGAGCAGCCTTCTTAGCTACTGGCTTTGCTACAACCTTAGGAGCTGGCTTTGGTGCTGGCTCAAGCTTGCGAGTGCCATTGATAACTTCCTTGAGTCCCTTTGCAGGAAGGAAGCGTGGCTTCTTGCTTGCCTTGATCTGAATCGTTTCGCCAGTAAATGGGTTACGACCCTTACGAGCCTTGCGATCTACTTTCTTAAACTTGCCGAAATCATTGATCATGACATCTTCGCCTTTTGCCATATTGCGAACGATTGTGTCAAAAATGATATCTACGGCGTGTGTTGCATCCTTCTTGCTGTCGTTGAAGTGCGGGGCCAACGAGGCAATGAATTGGGCCTTATTCATCAAATTCCCCTTATTTTTACGCGTAAAAGTTAAGCATTTGCCTAACGTGTAAAGAAATTTACGCAACTCATGTACGCGAGTCCACTATCACCCCTGCGTGTCGCCTTTATTTATTTTTTGTTAGATCACGCGACCATCGGCAAAAAGCCTTATTTATCAGCCAAAATCTCTCAATGAGAAGTCGAGGGTTGTGTCAACGGTTTGAAGAGCGGACGTGATTTCTCAAATTGATCAATGGAATCAATGGATTTGAGCGTCAAACCAATGTCATCAAGGCCTTCCATCAATCGCCAACGCGTGTAGTCATCGATATCGAAGGCAACTGAGACCTTGTTATAGGCCACTTTTCGAGCATCTAGGTCGACGGTAATGGCCAGCTCTGGATTTGCATCAATGGCATCCCAAAGCGCTTCAACATCACTTTGTGGCATCACTGCAGTGAGCAAGCCGCCCTTGGCGCTGTTTCCGCGGAAGATATCTGCAAAGCGGCTCGAGATCACAACCTTGAAGCCATAGTTTTGCAGCGCCCATACGGCGTGCTCGCGAGAGGAGCCAGTTCCAAAATCAACGCCCGCTACAAGAATTGTTCCGTGTTTAAAAGGTTCCTTATTGAGGATGAACTCTGGGTCGTTTCGCCATGCTGAAAAAAGGCCATCTTCAAATCCAGATCGAGTCACTCGCTTGAGATAGACAGCGGGAATGATTTGGTCTGTATCGACATTGCTTCGACGAAGCGGAACTCCAGTACCGACGTGAGTAACGAATTTATCCATCACGTGCTCCCTTACAAATCCGCTGGAGATGACAAGGTGCCGCGCAGAGCTGTTGCTGCTGCTACTAACGGACTTACTAAGTGTGTGCGACCACCTTTTCCTTGACGGCCTTCAAAATTACGATTACTTGTCGATGCAGAGCGCTCCCCCACTGCCAATTGATCTGGGTTCATGCCAAGACACATAGAGCAACCAGCATTTCGCCATTCAGCCCCTGCTGCTACAAATATTTTATCGAGACCTTCTGCCTCGGCTTGAAGGCGGACGCGGGCAGAACCTGGCACTACTAACATGCGAAGAGATGATGCAATTTTCTTGCCGTCTAAAATGGTTGCTGCGGAACGTAGATCTTCAATGCGGCCGTTAGTGCACGAGCCCAAAAAGACAGTATCAATTGCTATCTTTTTCAATGGCATTCCAGCGGTGAGATCCATGTAGACCAACGCACGTTCGGCTGCACCACGTTCTTCTGGGTCGGAAATTGCAGCAGGGTCTGGGACGTTGCCATTGAGTGGCGCGCCCTGTCCCGGGTTAGTACCCCAAGTTACAAAGGGGGCTAATTCATCAGCATTTATTGCGATTTCTGCATCAAATTTCGCATCAGCATCACTAGACAAAGTGCTCCAGTAGGCCATCGCCTCATCCCATTGCGCTGGGGCGTGGGTTTTGCCCTTGATGTAAGCAAAAGTTTTTTCATCTGGCGCAATCAATCCTGCCCGAGCGCCAGCTTCGATCGACATATTACAAACGGTCATACGACCTTCCATCGAAAGTGCGCGAATGGCGCTTCCTCGATATTCCAAAACATATCCCTGACCGCCACCTGTGCCAATTTTCGCGATGATTGCCAGAATAATGTCCTTGCTCGTAACACCTGGCTTGAGCGTGCCTTCAACGTTGATTGCCATAGTTTTAGGCCGCACAAGTGGCAGGGTCTGTGTTGCAAGAACATGTTCAACTTCGCTAGTTCCAATTCCAAATGCCAGCGCACCAAATGCGCCGTGGGTTGATGTATGCGAATCTCCGCAGACAATCGTCATGCCTGGTTGAGTCAGACCTAATTGAGGTCCGACTACGTGGACGATGCCTTGATCGATGTCACCTAATGAGTGCAGCCGAACACCGAATTCTGCGCAATTATTACGAAGGGTATCCACTTGCAATTTTGAAACTGGATCAGCAATTGGCTTATCAATATTGAGAGTTGGAGTGTTGTGATCTTCTGTCGCGATCGTGAGATCTGTGCGGCGAACTTTGCGACCAGCAAGGCGTAAGCCATCAAATGCTTGCGCGCTGGTAACTTCATGGATGAGGTGTAAATCGATGTAGATCAGATCTGGTTCACCGGCAGCACTGTGCACTACATGCTGTTGCCAAATCTTCTCGGCTAAGGTCTTTCCCATCGCTTCACTCCTACTGCACTCGACTTGACCATCTCAACAGTTGAGATGCTAGTATCGCATCGTGGATAAGAAGAATAGCGGAGTCGGCGTATTAGATAAAGCCGTAGCAATTCTTAATACTCTTGAATCAGGTCCACATTCTTTGGCCGAACTCGTAGCAGCCACAGGAATTGCGCGCCCCACAGCTCATCGCCTTGCTGTTGCCCTGGAATTTCATCGGCTGGTGGGACGTGATTTAAGTGGGCGCTTCATTTTAGGACTACGCCCTGCAGAACTTGCTGCTGCTGCTGGCGAAGATCGCCTGCTTGCGGCTGCAGCCCCAGCCCTTGCTGCCCTTCGAGATGCAACAGGTGAAAGCGCGCAGTTATACCGCCGCCAAGGCGATGTGCGAATATGTGTTGCTGTCGCCGAGCGCCTGTCTGGTCTTCGCGATTCAGTACCTGTCGGTGCTGCACTCACGATGCAAGCAGGCTCTGGTGCGCAAATTTTATTAGCCTGGGAAGACTCTGAGCGAATTCATCGCGGTCTGACACAAGCACGATTTACTGCGGCGCAACTTGCTGCCGTTCGGCGTCGTGGGTGGGCGCAAAGTGTTGGAGAACGAGAAGCTGGTGTTGCCTCAGTTTCAGCGCCAGTGCGCGGACCAAATAATCGCGTCATCGCAGCTGTAGGAATTAGCGGACCAATGGAGCGACTTGGTCGCCAGCCCGGACGCTTACACGCAGCCGCTGTTGTCGCAACTGCTGCTCGATTAAGCGACCATATTAAAAACGCTTAAAAATACTTACGGAGCTTCTTCGGGATCACCTTCTTCATTCGCTTTCTCCACTTTCGCCCTTGTTCAAGCGGTGAAAGCCTCAAAACTTTCTGTCCATCAGGTTCATTAGGCACTGCAACCGAATGAAGTGCTGGCGAGGACTGATCCAACGAGTCAGCAATTCGATCTAAATTTGTTACTAGCGACATGCTTCGCACCATCTGTTCTGGATCGCTCTTGCTCGAATGATCGATCAACAAGTCAACCAGTGCGGCCCCGGCTTGTCGCATATCGTCGGTGAGAGCAGGATCTGCTTGCACGTTTTCGTCTGCAAGTAGCTCACCGACATTGGCGCTGATGGCAAAACTTGCAGCCGAGAGTGCCTCAGCAATCTTTCTTTGCGTCGATTGAGCAATTCCACCATCCACGGCTGAATCAAAAAGTGTTCGTGCAATCGTTCGCACCTGCACCACCGTGTGCTCTACTGCTACTCCACGCGAATAAAGTTCTTCGGCTTCATCAAGTTCTGCAGTAGGAAACCACCGTGCAAAGGTTCTGGCTTCAATAGCTTGTGCCCTGACGCGGGGAATCTCCTCAACAAGCAGGCGCGCTTTCGCTAACCAATTGCCAGCCTCGTCTTGAGTAAAACCAGCGGCTACGCCTTCTGACATTGTGGCAAGTAATTTTGCTGACCTAAGTCCAAGGGATGCTATTTGGTCAATGGTGCGACCTGCAGGAGTTTTGGGGTGTGCCCAATAAGAAAATAGAATTGCAATAGCAGCACCGATGAGGGTAGAGACCATACGGTTTTGCGCATTATTTTCTGTAATTCCGGGACCAATAACAATGAGCGCTGTGACCGGAACGTTAATTGATGCTACTTCTCCCAGATGCAGGGCGCGAGCAGCAACAGAGCACAAGATCACGGTCACTGCGACAGTGATAAACCCAAATCCGAAAACTGAAATGCTTACAAACGCTGTGCCGGCGCCAATTGCAGTTCCGAGAATCTGCCCAAAACCTTCTCGAGTGGACTTGTGCAAAGAAATACGCACCGTCAAGCTGGCCACTATCGCTGCTACAAGACCGCCGTTGGTGAAAAGTAAATCTCCAACTTGCCATGCGGTTGCTGCCGCGGCTGCCGTCACGAGAATTTGCTGCACCCATGCACGTCGATCGGTAAAAAGACGAATAAATCTCTGGAACTGGTGTTTCACTTTTGGTCGTTTTCCTTGGCTAATCGCCCTCGAGGGTCTTCAAGGTCAAGAGCACCCAGCGCATCGGCGTGAATGATTTGTTCGATCTGCTCCAATGAAATTTTCGGCATCTTTGTGCCCTCAACAATTGCGTTGACATCACGCAATCTCTCCATCGCGTATGCGGGCGTCGTAATCGGAAAATCCGAACCGAAAAGCAATTTATGCATAACGCCCCACTCTGAAGCCATTAACAAACCTTCGTAAACCATCCAGGGCCTTGTATAAATTGCAGAAACATCAGCATAAACATTGGGGTGCTTCCGAATGGTAACAACGGCTTCCCTCACCCACGGATGTCCAATATGCGCCATGACAATCTTTAAATCAGGAAAGAGAAGTGCCACTTCATCAGTAACCGCAGGATGCGAATACATCAATGGGGCTTCACGAATTGGGGATGCGCCAGTATGGAAAATGATTGGTAGTTTGAGTTTTTCCGCTCGTTCGTAAAGAGCTTTTGCTTGAGGACCTAGAGGATCAAATCGTTGGTAATTAGCTCCCAGTTTGATTCCTACTAAACCTAATTCAATGCTCTTGTCCATTTCCTCCATCCAGTCGGAGCGATTTGGATCTACCGACATAAATCCGATGCGGTTGGAATCTGAGGCTACAAATGCTGCAGTACTTTCGTTGGTGCCTAATGACCCTCCAGGCAGTCCGACAAATTCCCTCATATCAGGGACGTGAATATTAAAAACTATCGAGATGTCTGCACTGGCTACCCCGCGTTGGTAGTCAACCCAACTGTTGGTGGTATTAACCGCCTCCCCCGAATGCCAGCCAGAAAAAGATTCCTTCTCGCTGAGTGGGACATCGCCTTGATGAGTTGGTGTGTGGGTGTGAACATCAACAATCATCGAATTATCGAATTTCCACGTGCTGGATTAACCAGCAATTACTTTCTCAATTTGCCCTGCGTGATCTCGAGGGTGATTGGTGTATCCCTTGAGCCACCTTGCAATTGTGAACTTACCAACTTCTGAATGTTCACCGTAACGCTCTAAATCATCAAGGCTCAGTCGCTTAATAATGTCGAGTGAAGCGGCGCGAACAGATTCATACACGGCCATTGAATTTTCAATGGGAAGTTGCGTGTAGCCAAGAACCCAATTCTCTGCCCAGAGTCCTTCGTCATAACCCTGAATAATCGATCCGAGTGGCTCTGCAACTAACCTGCGAATTCGCGCGTAAGACTGCGCTTCACTGTCTGCCAAGTGATGAATAACTTGACGTGGTGTCCACTCTCCAGGTGCGCTCTTGTCCAAATCCTTGGAATTTAAGCGAGCTACTAAATCTGTGAAATAACGTGTTGCTGCTTCATAATCGCGCGCAAAATCAATGATCTCCATAGCAGGAGTCTAGAAGGTCGCTCCCCACTTCACAATCAACACGGCCTCACGTGCTAAAGGGTCGGAGTTGAGTAGAGAACTTTGCCTTCCACTTTAATTTCGGCATCTACGACGTACTTACCAATCGCGTCCACATTAATAGTCACTCCAAGACCAGGGGCATCCGGTGCGGAAATCATTCCATCTGCACCCATTTCGATTTTATCAACTGTTAGATCGACGCATAATTGCTTTGGCTCCATTGGATATTCAGTTATCCAAGAATCCTTCAGGCCTGCATATGGATGTAGAGAGGCAGCAAGGGCAGATTGAGAAGTGAAGGTGTGGTTAACGAATTGGACTCCGCGCGCGGTTGCATATTGTGCGACGCGATAAGCCGGACCGATGCCACCGATATAACCAGTATCAATTTGAATAAAACCAACGCCACCGTGATCAATAAGAGTTTGGGCATCTAGTGGATTGTGAGCGCCTTCGCCCCCTGCAAGTTTTACTCCAGGATCCATCTTGGCCAATTTTCCATAGGCAGAAATTGCTGCTGCAGCAAAGGGCTCTTCAAACCACATTACATTTGCGGACTTGAGCATGGGAAGTCTGGCTGCCGCCGCTTCTAAATCCTCGTTGAACACGGTCCCGGCGTCGATAAGTAAGTGACCGTCTTTACCTAAACCTTCTCGTGCAGCATGAACGTGAGCCGAATCAATTTCCACGCTCCCTCGCCCAAAAGGGCCCCAGCCAAACTTCATTGCTGAAAATCCAACCTTTCGCATTGCCTTTGCCTTATTAAGAGTTTCTTCAGGTGTATCACCAAAGAGAACTGAGGCATATGGCAACTTCTTTTCTGAAGTTTTATAACCAAGGAGTTTGTAAATCGGTTGTTCTTTTACCTGCCCTAAGAGGTCCCAGAGAGCAATTTCAACGCCAGAAAATGTCAAGTTGCTTTGAATAATTCCATAAAAAGAATTTGTTCGTACCTTAAGGGAGATTCTCTCGATATCCTCTACTGAATCTATCCGCTCTCCAAGAACTGAATCTATAACTGGGTGACAAGCACTATGTGACATCGGAGCGATCCAACTTGCAATCGATGTAAGTGGCGAAGCCTCTGCCTCGCCCCATCCTTCAAAATTTCCCGAGCGAACCCGCACCAACAAAGCGTCTTGACTACCATCACCTATATCCAAAACGTTAGGCATCCGTAAATAAAATAGATCTACTGAATCTACCTTCATGCCTAAGAGCCTTTCTTTAGTAGTAAGTAATGTGTAGCCCCGAAGGGATTCGAACCCTCGTAGCTGACTTGAGAAGCCAGAGTCCTAGGCCGCTAGACGACGGGGCCGTGCGTATTCAATTGTGGTCGAACTATAGTGCGCTGGGGTACCAGGACTCGAACCTAGACTTACTGAACCAGAATCAGCAGGGCTGCCAATTACCCCATACCCCAATAAGGCGAGGGCCAGAATACCGTAGAAATTACAGCGTGAGCGCCGATGAAATTCGCTCTAATGAAGTCGTTTTACCCAGTAATTCCATAGATTCAAAAAGTGGTGGTGAGATTGTGCTGCCAGTTACCGCAATTCTCACCGACCCAAATGCGATACGTGGCTTGAGCCCAAGTTCTTCAATCAGTGCAGCGCGCAAGATGGATTCAATACTTTCGTGTGTCCATTGCGCAAGTGGCGTGAGCTCATCTAGCGCTCTCTTGAGGACAGCCTTAGATGCATCATCATTCACCTTTTGCACACTCTCGGCTTCTACTCGAAAGTTTTTAGCAAAGAGAAAATTCAGCATCGCAGGAATTTCGCTCAATCGAGTAATCCGCTCTTGAATAATTGGCAATGCAGATTTCACAAGTGCAATCTCAGTATCTGTCCCAGAAATTATTTGAGACTTTACGAGAAAAGGCATCGCCCAAACTAGGAACTCATCAAGATTGAGCGCGCGAATTTTATCGGCGTTGATGGCTTCGAGCTTTTTCATATCGAAGCGAGCGGGTGATGAATTAACACGCTCTACAGTAAAGAGTCCGGTGAGCTCCTCCATGGAGATATTTTCTCGGTCATCTCCTGGTGACCAGCCCAACAGTGCCAAGTAATTGCAAATAGCCTCAGGTAAAAATCCTGCTTCACGATACCAAGCGATCGAAACTTCGCCATTGCGTTTGGATAACTTGGCATTATCTTGACCCATGACAAATGGCAGGTGGGCAAAAATTGGATAATCCTCGATGGCTACTCCCATCGCTTGATACACGCGAATTTGGCGTGGGGTGGATGAAAGCAAATCTTCACCCCGCAAAACGTGCGTCACCTTCATTAAAATGTCATCAACTGCTACTGCCAGGGTGTAGAGAGGCGAGCCATCGCCTCGTACAAGAACGAAATCAGGAACAAACTTGTGCTCGAAAGAAACCTCACCACGAATGGCATCTACAAAAGTAGTACTTCCCTCTGGCATACGCATGCGGACAACAGACTCACGACCTTCGGATTTGTAAGACGCAATCTGTTCTGGAGTTAAATCGCGACATTTGCCGTCATATCCCGGTGCTTGATTAGCTGCGCGCTGAGCTTCGCGAGTAGCTTCCAACTCAGCAGGCGTGCAGTAACAGCGGTAGGCATCTTTTTGTTCAAGAAATTTCTCAGCCCAATGCGAATAAATATCTAACCGCTGCGATTGAAGATAGGGACCAAATTCTCCACCGACTTCCGGGCCTTCATCCCATTGCAATCCAAGCCAGCGCAGGGTGTCAATTGCTGCGGCAATATATTCATCCGTCACACGTGTTGTATCAGTATCTTCAATGCGAAAAAGGAAAGTTCCGCCTGTATGGCGTGCATAAGCCCAATCGAATAAGGCTGTGCGGATATTACCTACGTGCAAGTCACCTGTAGGTGATGGTGCAAAGCGCACCCTAACCTTTTTGCTATTAGCCGGATTAACCATGAACGCTCACCTTATTGGTTAATGCGCCTAATCCTTCGATTGCCACAGTGACTGTCGCCTTCTCTGGCATAGGGCCAATTCCTGCGGGGGTTCCCGTCAAAATTACATCTCCCGGTAGCAAGGTCATCACTTGTGAAACAAAATTAATAATCGTTGGGATATCAAAAATCATGTCAGATAGTTGTGCTGATTGCTTGATTTCCCCATTGAGTGTCGCAGTAATCAGTTGGCTCCCAGGTTTGAAATCAGTATCAATCCAAGGTCCTAGCGGGCAGAAAGTGTCAAAGCCCTTTGCCCGAGTCCACTGTCCATCCTTTTTTTGCAAATCCCGTGCAGTCACATCATTAGCAACTGTGTAACCAAAAATAACATCGCTAAATCGCTCCTTAGGCACATCTTTGCAAATGCGCCCGATCACTATTGCAAGTTCTGCCTCATGGTCCACCCGATCACTCATGGCCGGCCAAGCGATTGTGTCCCCAGGCCCAATGACTGATGTGTTGGGCTTGAGGAAAATCACTGGCTCAGCAGGAACTTCTCCACCCATCTCCTTAGCATGATCGGCGTAGTTCTTGCCGATACAAACAACTTTGCTACGCGGTAAAACAGGAGCAAGCAACCGAACTTGCGCAAGTGGAACGACTTTTCCAGAAGCATTGATTCCTGCAAATAGCGGATCCCCGGATAGAACTGCAATGAGGTCATCGTCATTGAGCAGACCAAATAATGGATCAGTGCCTAATCCAAGTGCTGCGTCCGCTGCAGCTGGAGAAAATCTTACGATGCGCATAGGGCAAGGGTATCGCGCTTCAGAGCGATGAAATTTCGCTCTCGTGTACCGCACTCTCGCGAACAACTAGAACGCTGCTAATTCGGCGGCGTCGTCCGATGGGACGTTCAGCAGTAATGCTCCATCCATGCAAACTAATTGTGCTGCCAGGAATTGGTACTCTTCCTAACTTCTTGGCCATCATGCCGCCAATACTGTCGACATCATGGTAATCGCTTTCTGCAATTGTTATTCCAAGTTCTTGAGCTAGATCCTCAACGTGGATCCCAGCCTGGGCACGAGCCTTGTCATCATTGAGCCATGTAAAAGGCTCTTCGCCGTCATCGAACTCGTCTTCGATTTCGCCAACGATCTCTTCAAGAATATCTTCAATGGTAATGATGCCAGCGGTCCCACC